>CAZNPP010000112.1:0-8072 GCA_964574785.1 uncultured Chloracidobacterium sp.
ACTTTGTTGCCTAAGCGAACGAACTTTTAATACAGTTCTGAACCAGTGTCAATAGTTTTTTGGGTTAGACAACAAAAATCTTTTTAAGCTCAGGAAGGATAGGGCTTTGATGGCTACGCAGCGAAGGCGGCCGCGAACTTACTGGCTAGAACTAGACTTAAGGCGCCCATCAATGTCTGCTGAGGCCCTAATGTGGAAGGCAAGATGGGCACGGCGGGAAGGCCTCGTCTTACACTCCTCTGCATCGTTTCGCTAAGTGCAGTCTCGATCAGGGACCAGGCGCGCGTAATTTGCCCACCCACAACAACGGCCTCGGGACTAAAACCAACAACCAGATTAGAAATTCCGATACCAAGATAGTATGCCGTCTCAACGAGCGCGGCGCGCGCACTCTCTTCACCTTCTAGCGCCCGATCAACCACCTGAGGAAAACTAATGTCTGCCTCGCGGCTCAGCCCTGATAGTTTCACGTATCTCGCCACGGCCGATCGCTCCGAAGCGAAGGCCTCCCAGCAATCATAATTTCCACATGAACAAGGAACTGGCGCCTTGGCTCCAACAATCATGTGACCAAACTCGCCTGCTGCCCCCCGCTCCCCTCGATAGATCTGGCCGTCGAAGACGATTCCAGTACCTACGCCTTCCGCGACCATTACTTGAATGAAATCTCGGGCATCAGTTACTTCTGGACGTCCAAACCAAAGTTCAGCCAAAGCTACGGCATTGGCGTCGTTATCAATAGTTACCGGAAGCCCGCAACCTGCCGTCACCCGCTCGGCAACGGGCAGGTCACGCCATTTGAAATAGGGGATATAGATTGCTGTTCCGGTAGTAGGATCAACTATTCCAGGAAGACTGATGCCGATAGCTTCAATTGAACCCTTACTCTTACGAGAAAACTCCTTCGCAACTTGAATAACCTGGGGCAACATCCTTTCCGGATCAATTTCCGTAAGACGTTCACATTCATCGATGACACGCCCAGCCAGATCGCTCGAAGCAATTGTGGTGCAAGTAGGATTTATTGCGATTCCCAGCGCGATTGGACCAGCAGTACGTAATCTGAGCAGTGTTGGACGGCGACCCCCGGTTGATTCTCCCGCCCCCACTTCCTGTACCAATCCCTCGGCCTTTAAATCTTCGACAATCGCTGAAACTGTTGAGCGCTGCAGTTCTGTCTCTCGAGCAATCTCTGCACGTGAGATGGGCTCGCGCTCGCGCACATAGTTTAGGACTATCTGGCGATTGATATCGCGGATGGTATTAAGGCGAGCCGCCTGTGCTTTTCTGAGATTAATTCGCCGCAAATTTCTACCCACTAAATCACACTAAACAACTAACTCATCGCTCGTTACTCATCACTCGTCACTTCTTAACCACACCCTCCCCCTGGACTACCGTCAATTTGCGGTTGATTCCGGAGACCTCAACTTCCTCGAGCGTACCGTTGGCCCAATGGACCTCTAGCTTATCGATCTTTGTCGCTGTACCCAAGCCAAAATGCACCACCATGTCGTTTTGCGAACAGTACACCGCGCCGCTGACAACATCCTGACGTTGTCTTACCTTCCCAACTGTAAGGTAAGCAATGCTCCCGATTGCATCGCGAGGAGTCTTTCTACCATCACCAATTAATCTCATACTTAGCCAGTGGCCCGCATCGGCGCTTACATTTCGCAGAACAGTGGGTTTGCTGTCAATGTTGTTCAGTACTAGATCAAGACGGCCGTCACCATCGAGATCCCCAATAGCCAAACCTCGCGCCGGCCAGGCAGATGCAAGGGCGCTACCAGGACGAGCGCCTACTCGTTCGAATTTTCCACTCTTTAGATTGCGGAACAACAACGCCTGCTGAGCAAAGCTGGTCCCCCATTGATGTTCGTCGACTATCGGATATACGTGTCCATTTGCAATAAAAAGGTCCAACCAGCCATCGTTGTCATAGTCGATGAAACTGGTCCCCCAACCGAGAAAGGGAATTGATATCTCACCTAAACCTGCTTGAAATGTGATATCGGTAAAGTTCGCTTCCCCATCATTGTGGTAAAGCACGTTTGAATCGTCGGAGAAGTTTGTAATGTGGAAGTCCAGCCGACCGTCATTATCATAATCGCCAATGGCAAGGCCCATCCCTGCTTGCTCCCGCCCATTTTCATTCAGCGCCACACCAGAAGGGTAACCAACTTCTTCGAATGTCCCGTCCCCTTTGTTGATGTATAGCTGATTAGGGGTGGAATCGTTTACTACAATTAGATCCAGCAAATTGTCTTCATTGACGTGAACGAAGGCCGAGGCAAAGCCATAGTATTTCTGCGGGTCATGAACACCCGCCTTGATACTTACGTCTTCAAAGGTGCCGTCTACTTTCTGTCGATAGAGCGTGTCACCTTCACCAGTCAATCCGCGAGGGCCACACATTACTGGCACCCCCCGAAACTGACAAAAGTTCTGACTAAGACTACCTGGTTTGCCTGCCTCACTCGGACTGGGTGGCAGATTATTTAGGTCGATCTCGGCATAGCCGGGAACAAACAGGTCTAACCTTCCATCGCCATCATAGTCTCCCCAACTGGCGCCGGTACTCCATCCTTTGCGAGCGACTCCGAGCTTTTCAGCTACGTCCGTAAACGTGCCATTTCCATTGTTCCGATAGAGTCGGGAGACTCCAAAATTACTGACATACAGGTCGGGATGGCCATCGTTATTGTAGTCACCGACCGCAACCCCGAAGCCCCAACGTTCATTCGCGACTCCTGCCTTATCAGTTACATCTTCAAACTTCCAATTGCCGAGATTACGGTAGAGGGCGGAGCGGGGCGCTCTTTCCTTCCCCTGGATAGCTGATATGGTTGAGCCGTTCACTAAATAGATATCTGGTGAACCGTCACCATCGTAATCGAAGATGGCTACTCCGCCTGCCGGTGTTTCAAATATGAAATCCTTAGCCACACCGCCAGAACGATGCTTGAACTTTGCCATCGCAGTCTTGTCAGTAACATCTTCAAAGACTATTGGAGCGGCCGGATCAGTGATGTCCACCGTGCGGCGAGAGGAATAGTTCAAGGCGGCTCCAGTTGAAACTCCCATACCTTGTTGAGCATCTTTTCTGGGAGGTACTGTCTGACCGAGTGGGACTATAGTGATCACAAACAACGATAAGATGGAAAGAACTCTTGGTAGATTACTGCGTGTTTTCATTACAGGTGAACGGATCTCAAAACAGTAGGTGGAAGGTGACCTACGAAAATACGCGGCCATTCCCATGGTGTCAACGCGGCTCGAGTGAACTGAGTGAACTGAACTGAGTAGCGAGAGGGAGTATTGAGTTCGTTCGTGGTTTGAGTTAGCGCGAAACTGAAACTCCCGGGGCTAAAGCATAGGGCATCTCAGCACACAGCGAGTGGCTTTGATCAAAGACCGAAGACCAAAGGAGCGGGAAGTTATTTAGCATCCTCTTCAATCGTGATGTAGCGATTAATCTGCGGATTCAACACTGACTGTGTGACACCACTCGGCCAACTCACCTCAACCGATCGTACTCCAGTGGCCGTTCCTAATCCGGCAATTACTCTTCTGTCATTCGCAGAGAGATAGCTCCCAGAACTGCTCACATCAAAAATCTGGTTATGACCATTCAAATCAATAACAGTGACGCGCGCTCCAATGCCGTCCCGGTTCGACTTCACTCCCTTTAGATTGATCCCTAACCAATTATTCTTTGTGCCATCGTTGCGCAAGACCACTGGAGGACCATCAACAGCAGCTATAACGATGTCGACTTGACCATCATTGTTTATGTCACCCAACGCGGCGCCTCGAGCAGCCAGCTGAGTATTGAACGTTGGACCAGCCGTAGCAGAAATGTTCACGAATCCCTTACCTGTGTTTCGCATCAGCAATGGTGGTTGCTTGTATTTGAGATAGGCGGTTGTCTTCTCGATAGTGTCCAGAACATGACTCTGAGCCACAAAGATATCGCGCCAACCATCATTGTCGACGTCTATAAACCGCGTGCCCCAACCGGTGTAAAGCAGCGTGATCTGTCCCACTGCGGTGATTCGAGTAACGTAGTCAAAAGTTAAATCGCCATTGTTCCTATAGAGCGGATACGTCTCATTAGAGAGAGTTGTAATCACCACATCCATGAAGCCGTCATTATCGAAGTCCCCACAGTCGACTCCCATTCCAGCGAAAGTTTTTCCATTCTCGTCATAGCCCGCTCCAGCCATAACGGCGATGTCTTCAAAGGCGCCATCCCCTTTATTTCTGTATAGCGATTGCCTAACACTGTCATTGGCGACAAAAACATCTACGAAGCCATCATTGTCAAAATCCGCAAATGCAACCCCCAGCCCTTTTCCCGTAGCATCGTTTATCCCTGCTGTCTTGGTGACGTCTTCAAATGTGCCGTCTTTCCGCTGGCGATACAGGACATTGCTGATGCCTGGAAAATTATCCGGATGGCAATAGGCCCGCAGTTCCGGACGAGGATCGCCGCAATATACCGCGCCGCGTTCAAAATCCCACTCCATATAGCGCACCACAAACAGATCGAGGCGCCCATCGCGATCGTAATCAAACCAACCCGCACTCGTGGACCAACCACCGCCTCGTACACCTGCTTTCTCGGTTACATCTGCAAATGTGCCGTCTCCATTGTTGCGATAAAGAACATTCCCGGCGTACCCGGTAACATAAAGATCCACATAGCCATCATTATCATAATCTGCTGCGGCAACTCCCATACTGTAGCCGGTACCGTTTAGGCCGGCCCGCTCAGTCACGTCTTCGAACGTGCCATCTGGCTTCTGTCGATAAAGCCGATTCCAGTATTTGCCGTCTCTCTTATCTGGCAATGCGCCCTTGGGCATAGGATCTTCAAGGCGGGCGCCATTAGTGAAGAAAAGGTCCATTCGCCCATCGTTGTCATAGTCGAAGATTGCAACGCCACCGCCCATCGTCTCTAACAGGTACTTTTGAGTCGTTGTGGAAGCTACATGGTGGAACTTGATTCCTGTTTTTGAAGTAATGTCTGTGAACGTGACAGGGGATTTAGCCTGAGGTCCGGGAGCAGGGGGAGTCTTTGGGAGTTCAGGAGTTGTATAAGCCCGTCCGGTCCGCGGAGTTGGGGTTGGTGTGGGCTGTTGCGAGTAAGTGGCGGAGGAACTCAAAGAGAGAAGCAAGATGACCGTCAAAGCAGCGCCAGACAGGCGTCTCCCTTGCAGAACCTTTAAAACTCCAGGCTCGAAACCTTTGCTCGGATAGTTCTCTCTGTTTCTAAGCTTTTGCAAGAAGGGCTTCTTCTACTTCAATCGGTACCTTAATCAGGAGGAACCGGTTGGCGGGAAAGAGGTAATCGGCCCCCGTCTCATCAATTATGCGAATGTAGTTGTCATCCTCCGCCTTGGGGTCCGGAACTACCGAGTACACTTTTCGCCGCTCAAGCGACAACTCATAGTCTGTGTTGTCGATACAGATGGCAATCCTGTGCTCACCCTGTTTTTCAATCATTGTCTAGTCCAGATACCTCTTTATTTTCGTCTGCCTTTTGCCTATTCCATGCGCTTCGTACCAATGCACTTCAGCTTCTCTAATCTTACCATTCTCAAGTAAAACCGTCGCAATGGCCTTCAATTTTCGCCAACGTCCTTTTCCCTACTCACGTTCTAAGAACCTCAACTCTCGAATAGAATGTCGCACCGCCAAAATTTCGACATTTCGAATCGAACCTATAGTCTTAAAGTTGTGTTTTTGCATGGGACCACCGTGAGGAAGTAGTCAGATTCCGATTAAAATGATTTCGCTTCTTCGATTAAAAGATTATTCCGTTCAAATGAGACTTCCCCCTCAGCCGTTGGGAGATGAGGCGGATATTGATGGCGTTTATAAACCGGATAAGCCTCAGTGCGCAAATGCGCTAACATGTGATGACCCCGACGATTTGATCGTTCGTGACGCAATGCAGTGATATCGACAGGCGCAACCACTATCCTTTCCCCCGGTCCTGGCGAAGCCTGCGCCAATAAACGGCCGTCAAAATCTACTATTTGACTACCTCCTGGCCAGGAATAAGGAGGATAGTGTTTCAAACTTGCGCCTTGATTAGCCGCGACGACATAGGCGATGTTCTCAAGAGCGCGACAGCGATTCACAATGGTCCACCAATCCATTGGCTCTGTTGCGCCCCACGGATCCATATAGGCCGAAACGCGTACCAAAACCTCGGCGCCATTCATCGCGAGTTGGCGAATAGCCTCGGGAAACAGCCAGTCATAACAGATAGCGCACCCTATCCGTCCGATAGGAGTAGAGGCAACTGGAAACAGTGGTTCGTCATAACCTTCCAGGTCGTGAGGACTGGTATGAACTTCGTAAGGTATCCAAGTGTTCACCTTTCGGTATTTGTAGAGGATTCCCTCGGGGCCAATCAGGCAAGTGGTGTTAAATACCTGCCCCGGCCACTTAGCGTCTACCTCCAACATTGACCCACTTTGGATATAGATGTTGTGTTCACGCGCCTTTTGTTCAAGGCGTTCAGTGTGTTCATTCGGCAGCGGAATCGCGAGTTTTTCCAACAACTCTTTGGCAGTCGGAAATACTGGAGCCGAATGCGCGAATTCCGGAAATACAACCAGCCTCACTGGAAGAAATGGAGCCGCGCCCGCCACTGCTGAGTCGATTATGGAGAGCATGCGATCTGTATTCCCCCGCATCGAGCGTCGTTCGATAGGGTTTTGCATATCAGTCTGACATGCTGCGACTGAGTATCTGATTTGTTCCATAGTGGTACCGATTCTAAAAAGGAGGGAGACTTAATGGCAAAGATGCAGAACTTATCGGGATGCAATTACCGCATAGTCTCTGCCACTGTAAAGGCGAATCCCATCTGCGGCTTTCAACATCATCAAAGGACGTGGTCGCCTCAGCTCGCTGTCTTTGGTGGTGGATACCGAAAGGATCTGATTTCCAGCTAGATCGAGAATATTTAGTTTGCCATCATTGGTGAAGCCGAAACCATATGCGCCGGTGTTCAATTCCGAGCCACCAATGGTAATGGCGGAGTCGGTTATAAAGAAGCCCTGGTATTTCTCCCTTACATCTGCTGCGTAACCCGAAGTATCGACCAAGCCGGCAATCACATAGCGATTTGGCGCAAAGCGCACGGCTGCTGAATTCCGTGTCTGAGTGGGAGCACTCAACCCCTGAAAGTAGAATCCGGCTGGCACTACGCGATTGAGGTCCGCGCCGGCAAGAACGGTTGCACCTTCCTGCGCCTGCACGGAAATAGTCACGGTCGCCAAGCTCAGGCATAAGACTGTAAGCAGCGAATGCCTTAGGGATCTCATCATCTCTTCTCCAGATTGTGACGCAGCTTGCCGAAGATCCGCAGTCTCCCGATACTGTCCTCGGATTCAGGAGTATGAAATCTATTTCTTTGTGAGTTGTAGTGTCAAGGCCATCTTATGTTGCTGCGTATGTTGCCGCCTAAGGAGTTCAACGTCGCCTAAACCTAGACGACCACCGGCCATCGCCGCTCGCCCTTCTAAGCAGATACTCTATGCTTGAAGCCGTTGGGGTATCTCGCGGAACATAATCACATAACCGAAAGGGACCAAGGCCACAGTCCAAAGACCGAAGGCCTTAATCGGTTATTCACCGATCACCTTAACGAGAACACGCTTGGAGCGACGCCCGTCGAATTCCCCATAAAAAATCTGCTCCCAGGGGCCAAAGTCCAAACGGCCATTTGTTACCGCAACGACAACCTCGCGGCCCATAATTTGACGTTTGTGGTGTGCGTCTCCATTGTCTTCACCAGTGCGGTTGTGGTGGTATCGTTCTGGACTCGCATCGAAAGGAGCAAGCCACTCCAACCAGCGCTTGTAGTCTTCATGCAGGCCCGGTTCGTCATCATTGATGAAGACACTTGCTGTAATATGCATCGCGTTCACGAGACAGAGCCCTTCGCGGATGCCACTCTGCTTTATCTGCTCGGCTACTTGCTCCGTGATATTTACGAAGCCCATTCGCTCATCTACGCGAAAGGTCAGATAGGTGGTGTGTGATTTCAT
>CAZNPP010000112.1:8172-13755 GCA_964574785.1 uncultured Chloracidobacterium sp.
GGTATTGCGTAATAGCCCTCTTTCGCGCGCACTGACAGGCGCGGCAACCCCCTCGGGGGCTTGATCCTGACTCTAACTCGCCGCCACTTACCATCGCCGCTGAAATTTGTAGGTCTATAACCGATTGAGTATTGGTGGCGCAACTCTAATGCGATTCGCTCAAAGACATCTTCCATCTCGAGTGCCGAGTTTGGGAAAAAGGCCTTGCCACCTGAGACTGAAGACAATTCATCAAGTATAGATTGTCCCTCCATACCAAGCCTGCCGTGGAAGTCGCGTCCATCGGCAATACCAATGGAATAAATCAATACATCCGATTCCCGTAGCAAGCGACGCAGTTCTTTAAAACGATAGCGGGAGCTGTTGTCCTGGCCGTCACTGATAAGAAGAATCGCGCGCTTCGGATGAGCGCCGCGTGTGAGCTTCTCGACACCTAAGTAGACAGCATCATAAAGCGCCGTATTTCCCTTAGTTTCAACAAAACTCATCTTATCGAGCACGGCGTCGCCATCGCGCGTCCTGTTCAGCAACAGTTGTGCGCGAGTGTTGAACGCGATTAAAAAGTATTCGTCTGAACGATGAGTAGTCTGAATAAAACGCGCTAGTGCTTCCCGCGCTCTCTTTATCTTCTCACCGCCCATCGAGCCCGACACATCGAACACGACACCCACAGAAACTGGCGCATCCTCGTCACTGAAGAAGGTAATCTCCTGTTCGACCTTCTCATCAAAGACTGTAAAGGCATTCTTGCTTAGCCCTGATATATATCGGCCATAATTGTCCGTTACCGTTACGGTGAAGGTAACCAGATCGGTGTTAACTATTACCGGAAGGTCTCCACTCTGTGAGCGTTTCCCATCTGTGTTAGCGTTCTGCTGCCCGACTGTTTCCACACCAACGAGTGCCAAAAACAGAAAGGTGATAAATATCTTTGGAATTTGATGACTATACGGCAGGTAGATCACAACCCTCATTCCCCTCGGCTCTTTCTTGAAAATGATTTAGGCTTTGACTAGGTTGATGCAAGCTGTAATAGAAAAAGTTTGCTGAAATAATATTTAAGATAGGCTTGACAAGGATTATTCGCAGAATTGAAACAATAAAAGAGAGTGTCAGCGAATGATGAATATCACCTCGAATCACAGAGCCATAGGGCACACTCTTAACGATTCACGATTCACGATTCACGAGCTCCGTGTCTCCGGCCTCCGAGGTGATGGTTTAAGGCAGTTGAGAAGACAAGATGAAATTCTACGGCTACATAGGACTTGCCCTGATCATCGCTGCTGAGATCCTGCTTTTTTCCGGAAGTGAGACTGTCGGACGCTGGTTTACACCGCTGGTTTGGACTGGCTACATACTGACCATTGATGCGCTCATTTTTAGGCTATCAGCGACATCTTTACTAACCACGCATAGGACTGAGTTACTCATCATAGCTGTTATTTCAGTGGCTGCCTGGTGGGTGTTCGAGTTCTACAACGCTCCTCGGTTCTGGCGTTCAGATCTGGAACTTTGGTGGCACTATCACAATCTCCACCCAAATCCCTATCTTCGTCGCGTGGGTTATGACTGGGCTTTCGCAACAATATTCCCAGCTCTGTTTCTAACCGCGGAACTCCTCAGGATAACTTTATTCAAACCATCACCCACTAAGCTGGGAGTGCGCTTCTCACGGACAGTCCTCTACTCAATGATTATGGTAGGAGTAGTTGGCGCAATCATTCCGCTGCTCTTTATCTCAGAATGGTTTGCGCCCGTCGTTTGGTTGTCGTTTATTTTTGTTCTCGATCCGCTGAACCATCTTCGCGGATCGCCGTCAATAATCGGCGACCTGGAGCGAGGGAATCTTCGTCGACTTTTAGCGCTCCTGACTAGCGGAGCAATTTGTGGCATTCTCTGGGAATTCTGGAACTACTGGGCAGTCTCGCGCTGGACTTACACAGTTCCGTATTTTGGGGACGTAAAAATCTTCGAGATGCCAGTACTTGGTTACCTAGGCTTTCCGCCTTTTGCAGTTGAATGTTGGGTAATCTACATCTTTTTCCGATCGGTGCTATCGCGAAGAAGAATAGATACAGATAGCATTTGGTTCAAACAAGATGAGCGGTAATACCAGAATAGTACTGAGCTTTATTACAATCAGTTTGATTGGGCTCATAATAAGCGCGGACGGACTGATGGTTAAAAGTGTTGGTACAGACGGACAGAACGCTCAACGTCCTCGAATTCGCGACGCTGGAGTTCAGGTCGGAATTCTCCCAGTTGGGCCGCTTAACGCAATCACCGATGTTGCGGGGGTGATGGTTGGACATGCAACTGTCTCTCGAGGCGAAAATATCCGCACCGGTGTAACCGCAGTCCTACCACACCCGGGTAACCTTTTTCGGGAGAAAGTACCTGGAGCTGTCTTTGTCGGCAATGGCTTTGGCAAACTAATGGGTTCAACTCAGGTGGAAGAGCTTGGGGAGATCGAAACGCCTATTCTGCTGACTTCAACTTTGAGCGTGCCCCGTGTCGCTGATGCATTGCTTGATTACATGCTGGCGCTGCCGGGTAATCACGATGTTCAATCAATCAATCCTCTGGTAGCCGAAACAAACGATGGGTTCTTGAATGACATTCGCGGTCGCCATATAACCCGAGACGATGTGTTCGCAGCAGTTAAATCTGCAAAGTCTGGGCCAGTTGACGAGGGCTCTGTTGGGGCCGGCACTGGCACCGTTGCATTTGGGTTTAAGGGGGGAATTGGCACCGCTTCCAGGAGACTTCCTGCTCGATTGGGTGGATTTACCGTTGGCACTCTGGTTCAAACCAATTTTGGGGGTGTCCTTTCAATTCAGGGCGCTCCTGTGGGTCGGGAGCTGGGCCGCTATTATTTGAAAGACGAATTGGGCAACTTGAGATCAGTCACCAAAGAACAGGCTGATGGATCAGTGATAATCGTGATAGCCACTGATGCTCCAGTAGACGTGCGCAATCTTAAGCGGATGGCGGCTCGGGCAATGATGGGTTTGGCTAGAACCGGCGCGGCCGGAACGAATGGAAGCGGTGATTACGCGATCGCGTTCTCTACCAAGAACCGCATATCGCTTGCAGCGAATCCTGATGAACGGAGAGCAGCTCATAGAGTTAGTTCTCTACCGAACGATTCGATGTCACCTTTGTTTTTAGCTGTAATCGAGGCCACGGAGGAGGCGATCTATAACTCACTGTTCAGGGCCACTACAGTAACTGGACGCGGACGCACTGTTGAAGCGTTACCCATCGAACGCGCCCTGGAGATCATTCGCAAGCACACCAAGTCCGACAAACTTTATTAGTTTGTCCTTTTTATTACCACGTCCCCAACACCTTTCTGGAAACTGGACGCGCCCACCGCCCCAGTTCCGGCCCATGACAAACTAAAGTTTGTCGTTTTCATCACCATGTCCCAACATTTTTTCTGAAAGTCGGCGCGCACACGGCCCAGGTCGCGTTACGGACCACGACAAACTAAGGTTTGTCGTTTTCATCACTATTCACAACAATTGTTTCTGGAAACTCGGCGTGCACACGGCCCAGATCTCTGTTACGGACCACGACAAACTAAAGTTTGTTGGACTGGTGGACCGTATCTAATTGACACCTGTTGCGGGGCTGCATAGAATCCTCACATTAATCTAAAAAACTGAGCCACTGCAGGAGGTAAGTTGCGTGAAGCTAAATATTCGTGTCAACCGTAAGCGTCCCGAGTCGTTAACCAAACAGATAACGGACCAGCTTAGACAACAGATCGACAGCGGCAGTTTGAGTTCCGGGACCTATTTGCCAAGTGAACGGGAACTTGCTAATCAAACTAAAGTTGCTCGCAATGTGGTGCGCGGGGCCTATGAACACTTGATGAACGAAGGAAAGATCCAAAGTGAGGGCAGAAAAGGCCGAACGGTGCGCGGAGCCGGTGCCAAGAAGAAGGCTGCTGCTAAAGGAAAGGCCGCAGGAGCCAAAGCCCGCAAAAAATGACCCCACATTTTGGCTGACTTATTTTTCCCCTTCCCCCTCGCAAACTTGCTATTACGGAATGACTCTTTATTGGGAGACGGTTGTGGCCTCGTCGCCCAAAGAAAGGATTTCGTTATGGATAGCATTGCGCTCGGCTAGTAGCCGGACGAAAAACCTTCTTCTGGTTAGAAAAAAGCTAAGCGCTCGCAGGCCACCGAGGAATGTATCCAACTCCTCGAAGAAACGAACCGCCACATAGCCGGTTGCCGGCAGGACCAGCACTGTCAAGATCGCAAGATCCAAACCTCCGAAGGAGTAGCCGAGGGTGGCAATAATCAACCATGTCAGGGGAAACAGCAGCATCGCAGAAATGATCTTGATTGTGGAAACGACGTCTTCGGAGTTCTGCGAGAATCTCAGTGCCAGATAGCCACCCAGCCGATACGCAGGATAGTGAATTATCGTTCCTATTACCGCCGGTAGCAACAGCAGCAGAAATAAAAGAGTGCGTGTAATAAGATGTCTAAGCACAGCCAGCGTAGAGACTGGCGCTGAAAGGTCTTCTGCGTCAATTTTCGCAAGTCTTAATTCTTCTTCAAAGCGGTTCATTCTGACCTCGAGTTTACGAATGCGTTCTGGCATCTGCTCACGGAGAATCGCGTAGGCCTTTACGAAACGTTGCTGTAGTTTTAACTCCTCCGCAAGTCTATTATTTCCTAGCTTTCTGGCTGACGAAAAGATTCTTTCCGCTCGTGCGATCGTGTGGAGCGCCTCCTCGTGTTCCGCCTCTAACATCACTTCGCGAAGCGCCTGCTCGATTCTGGAGGATAAATCGCGCACCGCTGCACGCACGGGATTCCCGTCTGACCCCATCTCAACCGGTGTAACAGGTATAGGCTTTCCAAAGTAGAGTAGAGCACCACTGCGAAAAGTAGTTTTGGAGGTGTAGTAGAGGCCCGCTGGAACGATACTCAATTCCAAGACATCGCCGCTTGAAACAGCACCCAGAGCAATGCGTGCTGCTCCCGTCTTGATGGGCCGAAGGCGGGGTTCGTTGTGCGATACCCCTTCAGGACAGATGCCAATGGTGCCACCGCTTGCAAGCAGCCGTCGAGCTGCCGCAAAAGTTTCGAGATTACGAGTAACGTCTGCACCCTCGTCCTGGTGACGGTAAACTGGCAGCGAGTCAAGCGCTCGCACGAAGAAAGACAACACCGGCATTTTAAAGAGTGGCGCTTTAGCCAGGAATGAAACTGGTCTGGGCGCAAGACATAAAAGGAAGGCCGGGTCCACCAGACCGTTCGGATGGTTCAGTACAAAGATAACCGGGCTTTTGCGAGGTACATTTTCTTGACCTACAACTTCAACGCGCCGGAAATAGACACGTAACGCAAACTTTAAAAGGACAACGATGATCCGGCGCGTCATTCGGTCTAGAGGTTCGAATCTTTGGGATACTTATTCAATAATAAGTCGCGAGTCAAGGATTTGGTCATCGTCTTTGTTGAAGTCAGGAGCCAGAAGTCAGAAGTCAGAAGTCAGCGTAGGACCACCTGAAGGTGGTTGCGAGAACCAGAAACTCTCGGCAACCATTTGTCATTT
>CAZNPP010000113.1:0-6086 GCA_964574785.1 uncultured Chloracidobacterium sp.
TCCCACACGTACGAACTCCTCAGAAACGTTCTTTGCTTCCGCCGGAAAGATGTACTTTGTTAACCACTCCTGCAGATCCAGATCGTCTGCTAAACCTCGAAAAAGTGTCATTGGAACATGAGTATGCCCATTGATGAGTCCGGGAATAATTATCTGGTCCTTTGCGTCAATAACCTCCTCTCCAACGAATTTGCGCTGAATGTCTCTGCGTGATCCGATAGCCACGATTCGGCCTTGACCAATAGCGATCGCGCCATCGGCAAGAACGCGGCGCGTTTCGTCCATCGTAACTATTGTCCCACCAAGGATAAGCATATCGACTCGTTTTTGCTGCTGCTGGGTGAACACCTCCGCGAACGATAAACTTAGAAGACAGGCAAATGCTAATAAACTTGTCAGAGGATGTTTTTTCATACGCGATGTGATGATCAAAAGGGGAAGTAATTAACTCTTAGCTTCAACTAAAAATCTTGCATCAAATGCGCGGGGCAGTAGATCCTTTACTTCAAGTGTCTCACTCATTCCGTGAAGATTAGCCAGAATAATTGTCGCGTTCCTGCAAAACTCCCAAATGATTTGCCTGCAAGTGCCACATGGTGGGGTAAGAGATTCCGTGTCGGCGACAACAGCGAGCTCGATAAACTGGCGTTCACCCTCTGACAGGGCTTTCCAGATCGCAACGCGCTCCGCGCATACGGTCAATCCATAGCTTGCACTCTCCACATTAGACCCGGTATAAACTTTCCCACCTTCTGTTTTAACTGCAGCTCCTACAAGAAATTTTGAGAACGGGGCAACCGAATGAAGGCGCGCACGCGTGGCGGCCTCGACGAGAGTTTCTGATTTTTCTTCCCTCAATGATGTCCTCCTGCCGAAGTTAGAGCACTGGTTAACCTTTCGCGAATTTTCCCGCTTATCAAATCTATGCTGACGAGATTATGACCACCTTCTGGAATTATAACGTCCGCATAGCGCCGAGAGGGTTCAACAAATTGCATATGCATCGGACGCACTGTAGTGAGGTACTGTTCTATCACT
Organism: uncultured Chloracidobacterium sp.; assembly: GCA_964574785.1. Lineage (GTDB taxonomy): Bacteria > Acidobacteriota > Blastocatellia > Pyrinomonadales > Pyrinomonadaceae > PSRF01. The sequence goes on from CAZNPP010000113.1 coordinate 1,039, forward strand.
GTTTCTACGGTACGTCCTCGTTCAGCTATGTCGCGACGCAGTCTGCGAATAAACCGAATGTCATCAGGCGTATCAACAAACACCTTCATATCCATCTGTTCCAGCAGGCGCGGCTCAGCGAAAATCAAGATTCCTTCAAGAATTACGATTGGTTTTGCGTCAACGCGGCGAGAAGCACACAGACGTGTGTGGCTTTTGAAATCATAGACCGGCAGGTCAATAGGTTCGCGCGCTTTTAGTCTCTGTATGTGGCTCACAAGAAGGTCGTTGTCAATTGCATCGGGGTGATCAAAGTTGGCGACCTGCTGGTAATCGAGCGGTAAATCGGCGAGGTTGCGATAATAGGAGTCCTGCTGAATGAAAACGACCTCACTGGCACTCACGGATTCAAGGATTCTGTTCGCGACAGTAGTTTTGCCTGAACCAGTTCCCCCAGAGATGCCAACTAACATACTAACAGGTTTATTCATCTTGAAATTGAACGGAACTATGCCAGCTATGTAACGAGGCGGCCGATAACGCTTTTAAGCAGTTGAGTGAAAATGGCTCTCACTCGTTGTCCCGTTTCCATGACTTCCTTGTGGTTTATTGGCTCATCGCTTATGCCAGCAGCCATGTTCGTAATACAGGAAATGCCCAAAACATTCATTCCCATTTGACGCGCCACAATAGCTTCGGGGACGGTGCTCATTCCAACCGCATCAGCGCCAAAGGTTCGCAGCATATGAATCTCGGCCGGAGTCTCGTAACTTGGACCCGCCAAGGCAGCATAGATTCCGCGGCGTACTTCAATTCCTATTGCGCGAGCTTCTTCGACAACAATTTCCTGGAGTTCACGAGAGTAGACTTCTGTCATGTCGGGAAAGCGTGGCCCAAACCGTTCGTCGTTGGCGCCTCTTAGCGGATTAGCGCCCATTAAGTTCAAATGGTCTGTAATCACCATCAAACCGCCCTGACTTAATTCAACGTCGATGCCGCCGGCTGCATTTGTAAGAACGATTGTTTTTATACCTAAGAGCTTAAACGTACGAACAGGAAAAGTAACATCCTCCAGGGAGTATCCTTCATAAAAATGAACTCTGCCCTGCATAGCCAAGACCGGTACTTTATCGACTTTTCCGCTCACTAACTTACCGGCATGTCCTTCGGCCGTTGACTTCGGGAATCCCGGAATCTCCTCATAAGGAATTATCGTTTTTTCGTTGAGATCGTCGGCGAAGTCCCCAAGGCCGCTGCCAAGAACCAGAGCTATCCGCGCTTCATCACCAGTGCGCGCCCGAACAGTGCGAGCCGCATGCTCTGCGCGAGCAAAAAGATTGGAAGTAGCTGTAGCTTCAAACATAGAATCTCCCACCTTGTTACACTGAACTTGATTATTACCTTGATTCTTCAAGTATCGATGTCCAAAGTCTTCAGATAGCTGCCCTATCGTTCCTTTTGATATGGACGGCCTAGGGCCATGGGAGGTCTAGATTGCCCAATAAAACCAGCAAGAACGATTATCGTAAGCACATAAGGAACCATTTGAATAAACTGCACCGGTATGTCCTCTCCGGATGGCAGTTTCACGACTCCCTGCATTTGTATCGAAACAGCCTCAGTAAAACCGAAAAGCAAACACGCGAGCATTGTCTGCACCGGTCGCCACTTTCCGAATATGAGGGCGGCCAGCGCAATAAATCCCCTTCCCGAGGTCATGTTACGAGTGAACAGCGATGACTGCCCAATTGAAAGATAGGCGCCTCCAATTCCTGCCAAAACTCCCGCCAGTAATACTCCGGAATATCTAAGGCGAGCAACACTAATTCCTGCCGCGTCGGCAGCACCCGGATTCTCACCTACCGATCGCAATCGAAGTCCGAAGGGGGTGCGATAAAGCACGTATAAGGTAACGAACACAAGCGAAAAGGCTATGATTATTGGGGCCCAGGGGATGAGATACTCCTTGGGAAGTTGAGGTGTCGAGCCTGAAGATTGGAAGAACGCTCCACTGAGAAATCCCGGCACACCTATCATCAGGATGTTGATAGCAGTTCCGCTCACAACTTGATCGGCTCTGAAACGAATACAGACAACAGCATGGATGGCCGCAATGAGTAATCCTGCCAACATAGCGGCTATTAAACCCAGCCATGGACTAGCTACACCAAGACCAAGATTTTCGTTGGCGGCATAAGTTACTGCGGCCGCGGTGAAGGCGCCAGCAAGCATCTTGCCTTCCAAAGCGATGTTGATAACACCAGACCGCTCCGAGAACATCCCGCCGAGAGCTGCAAGGATCAAAGGCGTAGCCAATCGTACCGTTGACCAGATGAGAGCAATCGTAAAAAGCTCTGTCATAGATTTACACCTTTGAACGTTTCAAGAGACCAAACCGACCGAATGGACCGCGAAACAAAGCCTCAGCAGCTACAAAGAGGATCACTATGCCCTGCAGGACATCCACGAGATCTTTGGTGACATTGTCGGTAAATGCATCGACGAAAATTCCACCTCGAATCAACATGCCAAACAACAGCGCAGAGAGCAGCACGCCAACGGGATGGTTGCGGCCCAACAGTGCCACTGCTATTCCCGTGAAACCGTAGTTAGCCGAGAAGCCATCATAGAAACGATAGCGATAACCCATAACTTCATTAATACCTACCATTCCTGCCAAGGCTCCGGAGACAATCATGGCAAGAACAATCTGTTTACCAATTGATATACCACCGTACTGAGCTGCCGTCGGGTTATTCCCAGTTGCGCGTATTTCATATCCCCACTTAGTTCGCCATAGGAAAAGATAGACCAAAACACAGGCAACAAGGGCGAGAATGAAAGCAATATTTACCGGAATGCGTTCAGGTAGGCCGGGAACAAATTTGCCAAGCCGTGCGATCTGGGCTCCAGACCCAATTGGAGTAGTTTGCAGAATCGGATCGCCCGGTGCCTTGTAATGATATTGGGTAAAGTAGCTGACCAGTGCGACAGCAATGAAGTTCAGCATAATTGTGTTAATTACTTCATGCGAGCCAAACCGAGCCTTCAGTACTCCCGGAATCGCACCCCATGCTCCTCCAGCTACCAATGCCGCCAGAAAACACAATGGAATTAAGAACCATGCAGACAAGTTAGCGAGGGTGATGCCGATCCAGGCGGTAGCAAATGCTGCGATGTACAGTTGGCCCTCGGCGCCGATGTTTAGGAGTCCACAGCGAAAGGCTACAAGTACGGCCAGTCCGGTGAAGATCAACGGCGTAGCGTAGAAGAGTGTGTAACCTATTCCATCAGGCCAGGAAAGAGCACTGCCGAAAAGCAAACTATAGGTTTCAATTGGATCATCCCCTACTAGAATGACCAAAATCCCCCCGATGAGGAAGGCAGCAGTTACGGCGATGAGGGGGAACAGCAGTTCGCGCAGCAGCGTCATAGGATTGTCGATTGTCGATTGTCCATTTGCAATTTACGCTTCACCTACCTTCGATACAGGACTCTTAGCCGCTCTACTTCAACCGAGGCGGTTAATAGAAAATTTCACTATCCGATTTCATCAGTATGTCAATGGCCCCTGGTCATCAAAAGGCCAATCTCTTCGATAGTTGCGACGGTTGGATCGACTTCGCCAACAATTCGCCCTTCGTGAATGATCAGCAAGCGATCGGATAGGCTGGTGACCTCCTCGAGTTCGGCTGAGATAAGAAGCACAGCACAGCCTTGGTCCCGCATGGCAACAAGTTTGCGGTGAATGAATTCGATCGCCCCTATGTCCACTCCTCGAGTAGGCTGAGAAACAAGCAAGAGCCGAGGTTGTAGGTCAAACTCTCGGCCAATAATTAGCTTCTGCTGATTCCCCCCCGAGAGTGAACGGGCCGGAAGCTCAGGAACTGGTGGACGCACATCGAAGTCTCGAATGATCCTGGTAGCGCGTTGGCGGATCGCTTCGTCATCAAGAAAAATATCGCCGACGTAGCTCACCACGGGGCGGCGATAATGTACGCCCAAGATAGAATTTTCGGCGAGGCTAAAATCCAGTAGCAAACCGCGGCGATGACGATCCTCCGGGATATGAGCAATACCAAGCTCCCGACGTGAGCGGGCGTCTTTCCTGGTTATGTTCTGCTCTTCAAACCAGATCTCGCCCGAGAGTTGTGCGGCTTCGATCAGACCGGCAAGGGCCTCAACCAATTCAGTTTGCCCATTTCCTTCGACACCGGCAATACCAACAATTTCGCCACTACGGACTTCGAATGAGGCGTTTGAGACGCGGGTAGAGCCGTCTTTGGCTCGAATGGTAAGTCCTCTTACACTCAACTCCGTAGCGCCGACTGTCGCTTTCGGTTTTTCAACTCGCAGAAGCACTTCACGCCCTACCATCAATCGAGCCAGTTCAGCGGCGTTGGTCTCCTTGGTTTGTAAACGCCCCACGACACGACCATCGCGCATGACAGTCACTTCATCGGAAATCGTGAGCACTTCCGACAACTTATGAGTGATTATGATTACCGTCTTCCCTTGAGCTCGCATCCGTCGCAAAATCGCAAAGAACTCCTCTACTTCTTGTGGAGTTAAGACCGCAGTTGGCTCATCCAAAATTAGCAACCGAGCATGCCTGTAAAGCGCTTTAAGTAACTCAACACGCTGTTGCTGTCCCACTGAGAGGTTCTCAATAACTGCGTTAGGATTGACGGCAAGCTTAAACTCTTCTGAAAGCTTACGTATCTCTGCTGCAGCCGCAGAAAGATCAAGTGTTACCACGCTACCGGGCTCCGCTCCCAGAACAATGTTTTCAGCCACAGTCATGGTCTCAACAAGCATGAAGTGTTGATGGACCATACCCACTCCCAGAGCAATCGCGTCGTGCGGCGTGGTGATGTTTCGTACTTGGCCGTCAATTAGAATTTCGCCACTATCAGCGGAATAAAACCCATAGGCGATCCGCATGGCAGTAGATTTGCCGGCGCCATTCTCACCAACTATTGCGTGTATAGTGCCGGGTTGAACCTTTATGTTGACACCGTCATTCGCAACCACACTACCGAACCGTTTCGTGATGTTGCGAAGTTCTA
>CAZNPP010000113.1:6186-13740 GCA_964574785.1 uncultured Chloracidobacterium sp.
TCACTTAGCCATTGCATCAGTTACTTTGATTTCGCCGTTAATGATCTTTTGCTTGGCTTCCTCAACCTGTTTGATAGCCTCTTCCTCAATCAAGTCCTGATTGTTCTCATCCATCGCGTACCCTACTCCATCCCTTTCGAGCCCGTAGACATGCAGACCAGGATTGAAGTGTCCGTTTACGATGTCTTCGACAATTTGATAGACGGCATTATCCACTCGCTTAACCATGCTGGTGAGGACGAAGCCTGGCTTTACCATGTTCTGATTAGAATCGACGCCGATCACCAAATGGGTTGCACGCCCATCACGCTTGCCCATTTGTTCAACCGCATCGAATGCTCCGAGTCCTGAATTCCCCGCCGCCGTGAAAATCACATCTGCGCCCTTCCCAATCTGGGCCAACGCTAGCTCTTTGCCTTTGCCTGGATTATTCCAGGCATGATCCGTAACGCCCACAAAATTCTGGACCACCCGGATATTAGGATTGACAGCCTTGGCGCCTTCCTGGTAACCGACCGCGAAACGATGAATCAAAGGGATATCCATACCACCGACAAATCCTAGCGTTCCCGTTCTCGTACTCTTTGCCGCGAGCATGCCAACAAGGTAGGAACCCTCGTGCTCTTTGAAAACAAGCGAGGCTACATTTGGCAACTCGCTAACTCCGTCAATAATTGCAAAATGTATGTTCGGATAATCCCTGGCCACCATTTCCATGATTGGTGATTGCGCAAATCCAACCCCAATAATTAGATCGTATCCACGCTCAGCGAACGCTCTCATTGCCGGCTCAATTGAGGTGGGTGTGCCAGGCTCGATGTCGCGCAAGACTATCGGGAAATCTTCTGCTGCCCGCCGAGCACCTTCCCACGCCGCAGCATTGAACGAGCGATCATCTTTACCTCCGATATCGAAGACAATCCCGACGTGGATTCTTGATTGGTCTGCCGTGGCGCTACGTTGCCGGTTGCAAGCTGAACCTATCAAAAGCATTAGACACAGCGCAGCGCAACCCGCCCATATTCCCACTTTCATTCGTTGATAACTTCCTTAACAAGACCTGAGACTTTGGGTGGCTTCCGGCCAATCTGGTAAGCGGCTTTGATCCGCATTGCGGCTTGACCGAGCCTTGACTGATCGCTGCCAAACAATACGCCTAGGACGGCGCCTTCCTCGATCCTTCCGCCAATTTTGGCTTCGGCGACAAACCCCACTGTAGGATTGATAGGATCTTCGATGCGCACACGCCCGCCGCCGATGTCAGCGATTGTATTTCCGATTTCAGCCGTATCAACTCGCGAGATATACCCAGAACGCGGCGATTCTACCGTAAAGGATTGAGTCGCCAAAGGTAGAATGTTTCCCGGATCATCGCAGACTCGGGGATCGCCACCCTGCGCTTCTACGTTCTTGCGAAAGCGCTCCAACGCGCTACCTGACTCCAACACCCGAGCCAAGCGTTCCCTAGCTTTGTCGAGCGTGGAGTCAGCATGGGCGAGAACAAGCATATGTGCCGAGAGTTCGATCGATAGCTCAAGTACCGGGCGCGCTCCCTCTGCCATCTCGCCACGCAGAATCTCGATACATTCTTTAACCTCGAGGGAGTTTCCGACCGCTCGGCCCAAAGGTTGGTCCATATCACTAAGAAGTGCTCGAGTTCGAATGCCGCATGAGTTACCCGTTCGGACAAGTGCATGGGCCAACGCTTCAGCCTGCTCTTTATCCCGCATAAACGCACCAGATCCAACTTTCACATCGAGAACCATTGCCTCGAGTCCGGTGGCGCCTTTCTTGGAAATAATGGAAGCAACAATTAGAGGGATTGCTTCAACCGTTGCGGTTGCGTCACGTAAGGCGTAAAGCTTCTTGTCCGCGGGTGCCAATTCTCCTGTTTGACCCGCCATTGCATAGCCAACGCTTTCAAGAACACTGCGAAATTCAATTGCGGATAAATCAACACGGTACCCGGGAATAGACTCAAGCTTATCGAGAGTACCACCAGTGTGGCCCAAACCCCTTCCTGATATCATAGGAACGCAAACATCACAGGCAGCTACAAGAGGAGCAATGATAAGTGATGTTTTGTCACCCACACCTCCGGTGGAATGTTTGTCAACCTTTGGTTTTTGGATTTCGGGAAAACTCAAGATGCTACCAGAGTTCAGCATCGCTTCAGTTAAAAGCTGCTGTTCCTCATCGTTCATACCATTAAGATAGATGGCCATGAGGAGAGCGCTGCTCTGATAATCCGCGATCTCGCCGCGAGTGACTCCCATAATGAAGAAATTGATCTCTTCTTTGGTAAGCTGCTCGCCGTCTCTCTTTTTGCGTATTATGTCCTGTGGTCGCAATCTTCGATCTCAGTCGCGGGCCAGGAGCACTACTGCCTGCGCCATCACTGCCAGTCGCTGGCCCACTGAATCCAATCCTTCCGCTGTTTTTGCCTTCACACTGACGCAGCCAAGCTCAACTTCGAGCACTTCAGCTATATTCTCACGCATCGAGAGGATATAAGGTCTAAGTTTTGGTAATTCAAGAAATATTGTGGAATCCACATTAACAATATGGAGCCCCCTGCCCCGGGTTAGCCATATAACTCGCGAAAGTAACTGCAAGCTATCTGCATCTTTCCACTGCGCGTCGCGATCGGGGAAATGCACGCCAAGATCGCCTTCACAAAGTGCTCCGAGAATAGCGTCCGCAATCGCATGGCAGAGAACGTCTGCGTCTGAATGTCCTTCAGCACCACGATCAGACGCGATGTGGACACCGCCTATAACTAAGGATCGGCCTTCGACCAACTGGTGTGTATCGTGGCCGATCCCTATACGAATCATTGAACTCCTCAGTTTCTGAGAACCTGATCTCGTCTGTTCTTCGCAGGCTAACTCTTACTCAGCAAGGCTTCCCCCATAGCAAGGTCCTGGGGTCCAGTAATCTTAATATTTACGGCGCTGCCCTCGACGGTTACAACCTTTTCACCGAGTCGCTCGACTAGGAAGCTCTCGTCCGTTATCTCTGGATCGTGGAGGTCCGCCTGTTCGAAAGCCCGTCGAAGCAGCGAATAGCGAAAACATTGCGGCGTCAATGCGTGACGCAAATCACGTCGATTCAACGTACTTACAACTTTGCCATCCAGCACGTGTTTTAACGTATCAGTAGGGGTGGTTACGAGAATCGCTGCACCATTCAATTCTGCGGCCTTGATCACTTCCGTAATCTCGACCACCGTAACAAACGGCCGTACGCCGTCATGCACAGCAATGATTTCAGCGGTAGTCGGTCGAACTGCTTGCAACCCTCGCCAGACAGATTCTGCCCTTGTTGCTCCCCCGGGAACCACTTTTGACACCTTGCGAATACCATATTTGTCAGCCAAGGAAAGAAAGCCAGCAGCATGATTTGCCGGTAAGACCAATATAATCTCGTGGACCGCGTCACATTTCTCGAAGGGCTTTAACGTATGAAAGATAATAGGTATGCCGGCAAGCTCTAAGAACTGTTTAGCTTGTGTTCCACCCATCCGGGTACCTTGGCCAGCCGCGGCAATGATAGCGACGTTCATGTGCAATTGACACGAAACCAACCCAAGTAGCGAGAGAATGAACTCGTCACAATTGGCCTAAGTGTTTGCGCTTATTCAGTAACTGGTTCGGTGTGGTCCGTCACTCGCACTGGGCCGGTAGGAGTTCGCGAGTCTCGAGCCGGCCGGCGAGTACCGCCGTTTGTGCGATGCTCACCGTTTGGCCCGCCATTTTCAGAATCTTCCCAGAGACGGCCAAAAATCATCTTGCCAGCAGTAGTTTGCAGTACGCTGGTAACGGCAATATCGGCGTTTCTTCCGATCAGCCGCCGGGCATTGTCAACCACCACCATGGTGCCATCATCAAGATAGGCAACGCCCTGATTGTATTCCTTGCCCTCCTTAAGAATGAAGACGCGCATCGCTTCGCCGGGAAGTACTACGGGCTTGAGAGCATTGGCCAACTCGTTTATGTTCAGAACATTGACGCCCCTGAGCTGCGCAACCTTATTAAGATTGAAATCGTTTGTGACAATTACGGCATCGAGCTGTTTTCCAAGCTCGATCAATTTCAAGTCAACTTCGCGAACCGACGGAAAATCAGACTCCACAATCTGAATATCAAGTGAACTGTTATTCTGGAGCCGGTTCAGCATATCCAACCCACGCCGGCCACGTTGCCGCTTTGAAGAGTCTGGAGAATCCGCGACCTGCTGTAATTCACGAAGTATGAACTGAGGAATGATCAGAGAGCCGGTAAGAAAGCCAGTTTCCGCAACATCGGCAATGCGGCCATCTATGATCACTGATGTATCCAAAATCTTAAGGTCGCGCCGGGAAGTCTTGTCGCTAAAGATGCCCCCTAAAGCCGACAGTTCCAGATAGTCCCCCTTCGCGGCACCCACCATCAAGCCCACGTAAGCCATGAAAAAAGTGAGCGCTAGAGTGAGGAAGGTCTTTACTTCCGGTGCGACAGCCATCGATTCCTGATGGCTGATCAACGAGCCGATCAGGTAAGCACCCACAATACCCATGATCGAGCCAACTGCCGCCCCAATCAGAGTCTTGAGCGTTGCCCGCCTGATCCTGAGTTCAAATAGAATGATGCAGACCGCTATCAAGCCGCCAACGCCTGCAGAAAGCCACGGATCACTCGCGACTGGCTTCAGAACAAACCCTGCTGCTACGAGAATTGCGGTAAAGATCAACCGGATAATAATGACATCGGCTTGCATAACAATTGCAATACTATCACGCTGCTCAATTCCTAGTCACCAAAATCCTTTTTATTTTTAACGGTTTCAGGTTGAGGCATTTGGCCGATGATCGTCGATAAAATTTACAACGACATCTTCCGTTCAGTCATAGGCCGGGCGCGGATTGTTTAGAACAGTTCCTCTATCGCTTCTGAAACAGATTTAACGCCAACAACTCTCAATCCAAGCATTCGTTCCAGACCGGCGGTATTGGAAGCCGGGATAACAATTCTCTCAAAACCCAAAGCCTGTGCCTCACGAGCGCGAATTGCTGCCTGTAGAGCACCTCGCACCTCACCCGTCAACCCTACTTCACCAAATACTGCAGTGTGCGCATTGATAGGAAGATTTCTGAAACTTGATGTCACCGCAGCGACGACGCCCAAATCAACTGCCGGTTCGTCAACAGTTAATCCGCCTGCAATGTTGACGAAAATATCGTCGGAAAGCATCTGCAGACCGACTCTTTTCTCGAGCATAGCAATCATCAATGCCACCCGATTTTGGTCTATCCCTTGAGTCATTCGTCTACCTGTTCCATATTTACTACTGGATACAAGCGCTTGAACTTCAACTAGCAGCGGACGCGTTCCTTCCATGCATGCTGTCACAACTGAGCCTGCAACATTCTCAGGTCTCTCCTGGAGAAACATCTGGGAAGGATTTGCCACCGGTACAAGCCCAGTGCCTGTCATCTCGAAAATGCCCACTTCGTTTGCGGCGCCGAACCGGTTCTTGATTGCCCGAACTATTCGATGGTTATGATGGCGTTCACCTTCGAAGTACAGCACAGTGTCGACGACATGCTCCAATGCTTTTGGGCCAGCAATGGAACCGTCTTTGGTAATATGGCCGATGAGGAAAACAGGCGTGGTCCGATTCTTTGCCAACGTCAGGAACTGGTGAGCGACTTCTCTAACCTGGGAAACGGAACCTGCCGCTGAGTCTATAGCATCCGAGAAGACCGTTTGAATAGAATCGACAATGATTGCCCCTGGTCGTAGCCGTTCTACTTCGTGGAGAATGTTCTCCAGATTGGTTTCAGGCAGAAGGAACAAATTGGCGGCCTGTACTTTAAGGCGTTCGCCGCGCAATTTAATCTGTCGTTCGGATTCTTCACCTGAAACATAAAGCACCACTGTACCACCGGCACTCAACTTGTCGGCCACCTGAAGCAACAAAGTACTCTTGCCAATACCAGGATCTCCTCCGATAAGAACCAGCGAGCCCGGAACGATTCCGCCACCAAGCACACGATCAAATTCGGCAACACCGGACTCGCTTCGAACATCATCTTGAGATTCAATTTCGGGGTAAGGAACCGCTTCGACATCTCGCCAGGCAAGTCCACCTCGCTTGCTTTTAGAAATCTGAACACGCTGTTCGACTAGCGAATTCCATTCACCACAATCAGGGCATTTTCCCAACCACTTTCGCGACTCGAAACCGCAACTTTGACATACGAAAATGGTTTCTGGGGCTTTCTTCATGATCGTCGCGGTGAGCCTTCCGGTTGTGAGTGACTCTTTGATGAAAGTTGGGAATGTTACAGGAGTGTCTTTACGTTCTCCACTGGCCTTCCGAGCACAGCGCGGTTGCCACGTTCGACAATGGGTCGCTGAATCAGATCTGGGTGCTCAATCATCAGTGATATAAGTTGCTCATCAGTTAGATCAGTATTTCCAAGCTCCAATTCGCGATAGATCGGCTCTCCTTTGCGCAGCAGTTCACGAGGGGAGATTTCCATCTTCCGCAGCAGTTCCCGCAGTTTTTTCTTAGTCAATGGCTTAATGTAGTAATTGATTTTTTCGAAATCAACGCCACTCTCTCGTAACAAACGATCCATTTGCCTGCACGTCGTACAAGTCGGCTTCTCATAGACTGTAATCTTATCTGTCATAAAGTTTGGGTCTTTGGTCTTTGGTCTTGGGTCTTTGGTCTTGAGTCTTTAGTTTCTAAAGCGCCGAAGGCCGAAGACCGAAGGCCAAAGCCCAAAGGCCCAAGCCCACCTTATGGAAATATTCCTCGAACTCGAGTAGCCTCGGCAACACGGTCAACAGCCAAGATGTATGCTCCAGTGCGCATATCAGTGTCGTAACGTTCAGCAGTTTCATGCACAGAATTGAACGCCGTGACCATCGCCTGCTCTAAAGTCGCGTTGATCTGATTCTCAGACCAGAAAAATGAATATTGGTCCTGAACCCATTCGTAGTAACTCACTGTTACTCCACCAGCGTTTGCCAGAATATCAGGAATAATGAACACTCCGTTGTCAGCAAAAATGCGGTCCGCTGATGGGGTAACTGGGCCATTAGCCAACTCAGCAATAATCCTCGCCTTAACACGGTCAACATTTGCCAACGTGATCAAGTTTTCGAGCGCTGAGGGTAACAGAATGTCACAGTCTAACGTTATAAGGTCATCTGGATCGATCTCCTGAGCGCCCGACAATCCCATAAGTGAATTTCTTTCTTCCTTGTGTCTTAAGGTCGCCTGAATGTCCAGCCCATTTTCAGCGTAAACTGCGGCTTTCGAGTCACTAGCAGCGATCACCCGCGCACCATCGGCAGCAACGAGTCGCGCAATATTTGCTCCAGCGTTGCCAAAGCCCTGAACTACCACACGAGCGCCTCGCAGGTCTATACCTGTGACGCGGCAAGCTTCCCGCAAGGCGTAAAGACAGCCCCTAGCCGTAGCTTCGTTTCGGCCCTGAGAACCCCCTAGCGAAATCGGCTTACCAGTTACCACTCCCAGTTCGGTATGGCCACGAACCAT
>CAZNPP010000114.1:0-8993 GCA_964574785.1 uncultured Chloracidobacterium sp.
ATTTACCATTCACCATTCACCATTCACCATTCACCATTCTGACTTCTGACTTCTGACCGCTGTCTTCACTTATCTTGGCGGCTTTGCGTTAAACAGCACCGCGAGAAGGGCTAAACCTGCAGAAGGAATCCACAACCACTTAAGCTCGCTGACGATTACAGCCCAGCCACGTGGGCCAAGAAAGGGTTCAATCCCGAGCGGCGAAACCTCAAACGGTCGCCAGGGAAAGAAGTATCGTGAGTTGTCGAAAGGAGCAAAGAAAGCAATGCCAGGCCCTCCATTTGTAAGCGCATCAAGTACTCCATGTGAGGCAGTAACAAAAAAGAAGTAGCCGAAGAGGGCCCACCATTGTTTGCTTATTCGAGGTGTTTCTTTAAAGAACAAAACCACAACAGCCAAAGCAAGAATAGCTGCGAACACCAGCGAATGGCTGAACCCGCGATGCCCAAAGAAGTCTCGTGATCGGATTCCGAAAAAGAAGGCAATCACGTCTGCATCAGGTAATATCGAACAGATAACAGAGAGCAGCCAGAATTTGAGCGGGGCGCTGTTACGAGCAAATACTTTCCCCAGCGCCAGAGCAACAATTCCGTGTGAGATAATGGTTGGCAAAATGAATCTGATTGCCGATTTGGAATTGTGAATTGCGGAATTGCGGAATTGCGATTGCGAATTGTGGATTGGGAATTGAGGAATTGTGACCAAGATTAACGGTCAACAATAAAACAAATTAACAATCCCCAGTTTCGCAATCCGCAATTCCGCAATTCGAAATCCGCAATCACCAATCCGCAATCGACAATCATTTAACAGCCATCCATAGTAACAAGCTGCGCAATCTCTTTGACAAGCTGGCCCTTGCTTGCTTGTGAAGAAATCAGCAGTCTTTTTTCTGAGCCGTAACCTTGGCTTACATTTATATAAAGATCGAGCCTCCCGTCGCGATCCAGATCACCAGCCCAGATTAAAGACCAGCTTGCATCTTCACCGCAGTACCAACCTAGCGAATAGACTGTTTGTGTCTTCTCTCCAGATTTCAAAATAAGTCTAGCGTTATGGGGAAGCCCTTCAGCGGCACATTCAGAGTCATCTCCTGAACCAATGACTTCAAGCGAATAGCTACCATCGGATAAATGTAGCTCGACTGGTGATCCTGCTTTCAGTTCTCTCCACAAAGCATAATCTAGGCCCCCTGCTACTGTAATTACTGGCCCAGCACTCAAGGCGCTACCCTTCAAGAGGAAAAGTGGCGCGAGCGGTAGGTCAACTGTCACTTCCTTTCCTATCTCTTGTCCTGTTCCGTGAACAGCGATGTCGTTAAAGATGGTTTTGACTCTTAGACGGTACGGAAGTATCAATGATCCTTGATCACCTACGTGCAGCCCCAACCATTGCTCACCTGTTCTTGCTGTTACTTCGCTCGAATGGAATGTCCCAGTCTCCAGCAGTTCAGCGCGTGCCTTAGAGTTTTGTCCGACCTGCGCAGTGCTTGTTGTAACCACGATAACAACCAGTACCGCTATTATGGTAAGTACCATGCTTTGCGTCTTCATTGACGTCTCCTTTCTGTACCAGCAACTCCGTTCTCCGACAATCGCAAATCCAAACCGATTGCAGAGAATAGTTTTTGGCCGTTCAGGAGGTTACGTGTAAGTCTGCAGAGCAATACCCGATTAACCCACCTTGTCTAACTGTGGCAAGCCACATTGATTTTGGAGTCTCCTTCAGAATAGATTGCAGTCAGACCGTCGAAGAAGTAAAAAGATACCCCCATGTCCATACTAATAGCCGAAGACAACGTAGCCCAGCGCAGTTACCTACGCGAGATTCTCGAGAAGGAATTCGAGTCACATGCTCCAGTACTAGAAGCAGGCGATGGCGAAGAGACCATCTCACTTGCTCTTAAACATAAACCGGACGTCTGCATCCTCGATATCCAGATGCCAAAGCTCTCAGGCGTCAAAGCAGCGCGAGCTATCTGGCGTGACTTTCCCTCTGCACGCATTATCTTTTGGACACAGTTTCCACACGAAATCTACATCAACGAGATTCGTAAGATCGTAAAGTCTGTCGATCCTCCACCTGCTTATGGTTTTATCCACAAGAACAATCCTGAAGCCCGTTTCCTTCGTTTTGTTGCTGCCGTGCTTGAAGATGGCGCCGATATGATCGATCCAGCTTTTAAGGATTCTTTCAAACGGCCGCTCTTGACGGAATTTGAAGCCGAAGCACTCTATTACCTTGCCTTAGGACTTTCGAATTGGACCATCGCCCGGAAATGCAGCCTCTCACTCCGAGGCGTGGAAAGTCGTCTTGCCACGCTTTATGAGAAACTCTTCATCTCTATTGCCGAAGGAACACCAAACGAAGCTTACGATAAGCTCGCCTACAATATTCGCACGCGCGCCTTCTTTGAAGCATTGCGGCGTGGTCTTCTAAACAGCGACGAACTCGAGAAAGCATCGGCCGATCTTGAAACATGGCTAGAGCGTGACCGCAAACGGTTTCTAGAAGAACAGAAGAAGAAGTAGAGGGAACCAGGGACTGGAAGAATGATTCTGTTATTTCGTGTGAATTCGTGGATCAGAGTTTTCACCATTCACCATTCACCATTTACCATTTTCCGTTTTCTACCCCTTCTCGTTTTGGTTTTTCTTCTCACCCCAGCATTTCCATCTCAAGATCAAGAAGCACAGCCTGAGCCATCTCCTTCCCCATCTCCGTCACCGTCGCCCTCGCCTTCTCCTACTCCTGTAACAGGCCTACACCAATGGGGAGCCGTAACGCTATTTCACGGGTTACCGTCTGATCGAGTGTTCGCCATTGCCCAAGGAACAGACGGGGCAATGTGGTTTGGTACAGAAGGCGGCTTGGCTCGCTTCGATGGGCGTCGCACCCAAGCAATCGCTGATAGTCAACTACCCTCTGGTCGAGTTCTAGCACTAAAGACAGATCATGATGGAGTGCTGTGGATTGGCACAGTTGGCGGTGCTGCTCGTCTTGCAGCAGGAAAGTTTCTGGCGATCAAAGAGACAGCGGGAAAAAGTATTGCTGCCATCGTCACGCCCGAGCGGGGCCGCGTCCTCATGGCTAGTGACCATGGTATGGTCTTCGAATGCCGCGTCAGACCTGTTTATAGGGGCGAATCTCTCGTCTCCCCTTCCGAACTTCGCTCAAGGGAGGAGCAGGACGATTCACTGGAAGTCAGATCTCTACTCGATCAGCCGCTCAAAAGTGCTGATCGTGATCGTCCTGGATTGTTGAGTATCACTAGTCTCACCATCGTAGGCGATCGCTTGTTTGCAGGTTCGCTCAGCCGCGGTGTTCTCGCGATCGAAGATGGCAGTGCTCGAGAGGTGCAGTTGCGACCCACAGCCTCTTTCGTCAACGCGCTCGAAACAGACCGTCAGGGTCAGCTTTGGCTGGGAGTCAGAAGCGGTAAGTTTGAGAGCGGTTTGTATGTTGATGAAGGTGGTTCCAGGCCATTCCGCCTGGATGCTGTTACCGGTCCAGTGATGACGATTCGCACCATTGGTGATGACATATGGGTGGGCACTGATGGTCGAGGACTGTTTCGCTTCACTGGGAAGAAAGTGCAACGGTTTACATTTGACGGCACGTTAGGTGGGCTGCGTTCAGATCATGTTTATTCGATCTTTGCTGACCGCGAGAATGTGGTTTGGTTTGGCACAGATCGGGGTGTCTGTCGTTATGATCCGCATGCCGCAAGAATTGAAAGTATTGGCGATAACCCGGAAAGCAATTTCTTAAGAACAATCTATCAAACAACGGACGGAAAACTTCTGGCGGGTACTAATCGCGGTCTGTTCGTCTATGATCACGTAACCTCAAGCTGGCGCGTTTTTACTAACCTCAGCCGCAATATCATTTATGCAATCGCTGAAGATCAGAATGGCAGGCTACTGATCGGATCGGCGAGTGGTTTTTTTGTGAGCCAGCGACGTGTTGACGCTGGGCGGCTGGAAGATCAGATCTTTAATCGCCTTGCGGCTGGCTCTGGTAGTGCCGATGCCGTTGGCAGCACTCGCGCTATCGTGCCTTTTAAGGGCGCATTCTATTTAGCAAGTTTTAGACGGGGGCTGGAACTTTTTGAAGATGGTCGCGTAAGTTTAATCTGGCCCGGAAATGCTCCCGGCAATCGTGAACTGATCACTCTCTTTGCTGATGGTGAGTCGAAGCTGTTGATCGGCACTGCTGACGACGGCGTTCTAAGCTTCGATGGCCAGGAGGTGCGAGCTGATCCGGTCTTTGCAAGACTTAAAGGTACCGCAGTCAGGGCAATAGATCGCAGCGAAGACGGCACGCTATGGTTGGCGACCAATCGCGGCGTCTATTTTTGCAAGCCTGAAACCGACTGCCGCATTGCCGCTTCCGGCTTTGACGTACGCCACCTCGTAGCCAGCCGCGGTGGTGTCGCTCAACGTGAAGGCGGAGTGTGGTGTGCTACGGCAGGTGGTGGCCTGCTGAGGATTTCAGTACCTGAACACCTTGGGCCAATCATATCGCAGTTTGATTCCGAACAAGGATTGCCTTCACAGAACGTCTTTGCAGTGTTGCCTCAACGACAATCCGATGGCAGCGAACTGTTATTAGCGGGCACGAGTCGCGGAATAGTACGCTACCAAACTGGTCAGCTTGCACCAACACTCAGTGCTACTCGAATCATAAGCAAGCGAATTCATAGCGCTGACGAGTTGCGCAGTGGCTTGAGTCTTGAGTACCCGCAGAACAGTTTAGTGATTGATGTGGCAGCTATTAGCAGCCGCACCTTTCCCGAGCAGTTTCAGTATGCATTCATTCTGACGAACACGGCTGGAACAATTATTAAGCAGAAGCTTTCACGAGAATCTCAGTTTGCGATGGAAGGCCTCAATCCCGGCAGTTACAAGGTTGTGGCCCGGGCCTTCACCAAGGATCTGGTGTCAACGACTCCAATTACCTTTGATTTTAGGGTTGATGGCGCGCCTTTCCCTTGGACCTCAACGGCGCTTGCTGTGCTGTTAGCTCTGGCATTGCTGGCGCTTTACTGGGCCATAATCGAACGCCTGCGGATCGCTCGAACTAGCGCCGCACTCGTCGAAGCCAACAAAGACTTGGCTGACGCGCGATTGAATCTTGCAAACGAGGCTGAACGTGAACGCAGCCGCATTGCTCGCGACCTCCACGATCAAACTCTTGCAGACCTTCGACATCTGCTTCTGTTGACTGATCAATTCTCGACCAATGGCTCCACAAATAAAACGGCAGATGCAGGAGTGCTGCGAACCGAGATTGAATCTATCTCACAGGAAGTTCGTCGCATCTGCGAGGATCTCAGTCCCTCAGTATTGCAAAATGTAGGGTTTGCGGCGGCACTCGAGTTTGCATTGTCGCACGAGGTCGAATGCGCTTCGGGAGAGAGTAAGCTCGCATATGAGTTTGCCTGCGACGAAGCGCTAGAGGAGCGCGCGACTCTGCCTCCAAATGTTCAGATGCAGGTATATCGTATTGTTCAAGAAGCCGTGAGTAATATCTGCCGTCATTCCGGCGCAACGTACACAAAGATGCACGTTGGGGTTTCGGAGGAAGGTGATTTCAGTCTGAGCATTAAAGATAATGGCCGTGTGTTTGATTCGAATGAAGGCCAGAAGAGTGACGGTCGTGGCCTTGCCAATATGCGCGCGCGGGCGAGTCTAATAGAGGCTGAGATCTCATGGACCAGATTCGAGGATGGTGAGAATGAGTTCCGGTTGTCCCGAAAGAAAAAGGTTGCTGTTGCAAGAGAAACGTGAATCGTGAATGCGTAGATATTAATAGCTAAATTTACCATTGACGATTTCACCATTCACGATTCCACAATTCACCATTCACGCTTAACCTAAAATGCCAAGGCCTAAAATCCTACAGATTAGTTCTGAAGTTGAAACAGCCTTGAATGCTGGTAAACCAATTGTCGCCCTTGAATCAACGGTTATTGCCCATGGTTTGCCGCCACCCCACAATCTCATTACCGCGCAAAGTCTCGAGAAGATTATACAAAGGCAAGGCGTTACCCCAGCAACGATAGCCATAATTGAAGGGAAGCCGTGGGTTGGTTTGACTGACGTCCAATTGAAACTAATTGCGTCAAGCCCTGACATTAGAAAAGTCAGCATACGAGATCTACCAGTGGCAATAACCAAGGAATGGAACGGGGCAACCACTGTTGCTAGTTCAATCTGGATTGCTTCACGGGCCGGCATTCAGGTTTTTGCTACCGGTGGTATTGGCGGCGTTCATCGTGGTTCGACTGGCGACGTGTCTGCCGATTTACCAGAGTTGGCCCGCACTCCGATAGTAGTTGTTTGCTCAGGCGCCAAGATTGTCCTGGATCTTCCCGCGACTCGTGAATGGCTCGAGACCTTTGGTGTAACTGTGGTTGGCTACGGATGTGACGAAATGCCAGCCTTCTATTCGCGAAAGAGTGGGTTGCCCGTTGATGTGAGAGCCAACTCTCCTGAAGAGATATTCAGACTTGTTCGCACTCGTCAGTTGCTTGGGACCAGTAGTGCATTACTCGTAACGGTGCCCGTTCCAGAGGAGGCTGAAGTACCCGCTGAGATAGTTGAAGGAGTGCTTCGGGAGTCGTTAAGCCAAGCGAATAAGTTGGGGATCGGTGGATTTGAATTAACGCCTTTCCTGTTGTCGCGAATGGCTGAGAGCAGTGAAGGCGCTACACTAAGGGCGAACATTGCGTTGCTTGAGAATAATGCCCGTGTTGCCGCTGAGATTGCGATGGCGATGATGGAGACGAATGATTTAAACCGGTAACCAAAATTCAAAGATACGCCTGCGGCTGAGCCGGAAGGCTTCAGTTTCGTCCTAACTTTCACAATCTGAAATACGACTATGGCTTGTCTTGAGGGCGAAACCTTTTGACCATTTCTGTGAGGGTGGACACTTTCACAGAATCGTGAGATTTTTAAGTTAGCCGGAGCTAGAAGAAGCTGAACGCGGCAAATAAATATTGCGGTTAAAAAAAATTTCGCCATCCTCCCGGATGAACTGGATTTCTACTTAGACTGAAAGCTTTGTGATAATCTCATCAGGAGATTGAGTGGAGCTCGTTTCACAGGAGGAACTATGGCTGAAGATAACGACGAAAAGTGCCAAAATCCGGCGTGTACTTGCAAGCCCCAACCTGATGGAAAGTACTGTAGCGCGTCCTGTGAAGGATCAGGTCAAACTGTAGAGATCGATTGTGACTGCGGTCATGCCGACTGCAGCGGGAATTTCTGAAGTGGGTTTTTGTTTTTGGGTCTTTGGTCTTTTGACTGGACGTTAAGCCAAAGACCAAAAACCAGAGGCCAAAGCCCGAAAGCCCTAAGGCTCGGCGCTATCCAACTCTGTGATCTTAACTTCGCTGCGGAAGCGTTGATAATCAGTGTAACGAACAAGCATGCGCACACGAACCTCAGGGCCTTTAGGAAATACCAGGGTGTCGTCTGCAAACGTGTATGTTGGAAACCAGTAGCGACCATCAATCTGCTCGCGATAAGTCTCAAATGTTGGGAACCGCTGGTCACCTTCAGGCACTCCCTTACCCTTAACTTTCACAATTTGAAGATCTCTCATATCGACCCAGATACGACCCTGAAAGAAACGCTCTTTTGACCGCTTTGGGTTGGGCATTACCTTTGGACCAACATCGAAAACATAAAGATCCAACTCGTCAATACGCTCTGTCCCAACATACCGAAAGTCATATTGATCGATCTTGGAGGTCTCGAGGGCGAACGGTTGAATGCCGCCAAGATCTTCCAGATCCTCTTGTGTGACTACAATCTCGTGCAAAGTTGGCATCGGAAAGAAGTTAATCTTCTCAAACCGGTTTCCGCGATCATCAAAAACAAACTGCGATACGCGACGGTATTCGCCAGTCACTTGCCCTCCCATGCCAATGGTTTGCACAACAGCGTCCCGCTTAAAAGCATAGTTGTTTAACGCCTCGCGGAACTCCGTCTCCTTAGCGGTAAATGCGCGTATGATTCTCTGAACGTCTACTTCTCCCGGGTTACGAATCGGGCTGGCGGGCTGTTGAGCTGTAACTAGCGACGAGGTTCCAAGTAATAGGCTGAAGATTGCAAGAAAAACTGCAAGAGGCGTTTTCACCTTAAGATTCCCCCATAAAGTCAAGGTTGTTCAAAAACTGACAGGTGTTAGATGCGTTTGCGGGACTCTAAGTGGCATGCATACGTCAGAAGGTTATTAAGGTTGCGTTTTGAACCCCTCTTGCCAAGCTTTCAGGAATTGTCCGGCCAATTTGGGGCCTGTCCCTTCATCTTCGTGCTTGAAAAAGACAAATACATCCTTCCAAGGCTGCTCGCGCATGCGTCTCATCCATTCACCCAAATTCTCTTCATTGTATTCGACGCGTCGCAGGCGTAGGTAGCCCCAATCAGAAGTCGCGTCGATGTGAGTTGCAGGTAAATCATCGGTATCGGAGACGCAGAGTGCCTGATTCTTCTTGCGTAAGACGTCGAGGACATCGTCGTCAAACCAGGTAGGATGGCGAAACTCGAAAGCTGCCCTCACCGTCTGTGGGATATAGTCCAGGAAAGTATCGAGTCGTGCCAGATCCTTCTTCATGTTTGGCGGAAGCTGGAAAAGTATCGTGCCCAAACCATCCTCAAGCACACTCGCAGTCTCTAACAAATAGCGGGTTTCCGCTTCGACACCTTTCAAGCGTTTAAAATGTGTGATTCGTTGTGAAGCTTTCAGAGAGAAACGAAAGTTCTTCGGTACCTGTTCTTTCCAGTTTTCCAGCATGCTTTTTTGCGGCAGTCGATAAAAGGTGTTGTTGATCTCTACTGCGGGAAGACGCTCGGCGTAATACGAGAGCATCTCTTTTGTGGAAAGGTCTTCGGGATAAAAGCTGCCTTTCCATTCTTTATAACTATAACCACTGGTACCGACGTATGGATTCATCTTTTAATATCCAAAATGTTTGACAA
>CAZNPP010000114.1:9093-13616 GCA_964574785.1 uncultured Chloracidobacterium sp.
TGTCGTCTGCCCCACCAACGAATCTATCCACGAAAACACACGAATTGACACGAATCGAAGCGACAAACTGAAGTTTGTCGGACGCACTTAAGAATCCTTACCCGGGACAGTTCATGTGTTATCAACGAAAACACACGAACTGAAACGAATCGAAGCGACAAACTGAAGTTTGTCGGACAGACAATTCTGTGGTACACAGACTGGCAAAGCAAGTCTCGATCAGTCTCTTTCCAGGAGAGTATTTTAAAAGGTCATCATGTCTTCTACCACCAACATCGAATCTGTAATGCATGAAGAGCGAGTCTTTTCCCCACCCGCCTCCTTTGCAGAGAAGGCGCATATCAAATCGCTTGCCGAAATCGACCAGATACGCGCCGAGGCTGAAGCCGATCCTGAGTCCTTTTGGGCTCGCATGGCTGAGGAGATTCATTGGTTCAAGAGATGGGATACCGTTCTTAAATGGGATCCGCCGCATGCCCAATGGTTCATCAATGGCAAAACTAACCTTTCCTATAACTGTCTGGATCGCCACCTGAATACCTGGCGGCGCAACAAGGCGGCATTGATTTGGGAAGGGGAACCAGGAGATCAACGCACCCTTACTTATCAGCAAATGCATTCGGAAGTGTGCCGCTTCGCAAACGTTTTGAAGCGTGCCGGGATCGAAAAAGGCGATCGTGTAGCCCTTTATATGCCGCTTATTCCGGAACTCGCGATCGCAATGCTTGCTTGCGCGCGAATCGGTGCTACTCATTCGGTTGTATTCGGCGGGTTTTCCAGTGCTGCATTAATTGATCGAATTAACGATGCGAGTTGCAAGCTCGTCGTGACCGCTGACGGCGGTTGGCGACGCGGCAGCGAAGTGAAGCTGAAGGTCGCTGTTGACGAAGCGCTGAAGCAGACGCCTTCGGTAAGGGCTTGCATTGTTGTTCGACGGACCGCGGAACGTGTGCACATGGAGCCAGGGCGCGACTATTGGTGGCACGAACTCATCGAAACAGTAGATGCTGAGTGCCCCCCGGAGGAGATAGACAGCGAGCATCCACTCTTCATTCTTTATACTTCAGGTACAACTGGTAAACCCAAAGGCATTCTTCACACAACTGGTGGTTACCTTGTTCAGGCCCACGTCACGACTAAGTGGATTTTTGACCTTAAGGATGAAGATATCTACTGGTGCACTGCCGACATTGGCTGGGTAACCGGACACAGCTATGTGGTATATGGACCACTGTCAAACGGCGCTACGGTACTGATGTACGAAGGGGCTCCTAATCATCCAGAACCTGATAGATTTTGGGGTATCATCGAACGTCATCGCGTGAATATCCTCTACACCGCTCCGACAGCTATTCGGGCTTTCATTAAATGGGGTGAACATTGGCCGCTCAAACATGATCTTTCGAGCCTTCGTTTGCTAGGCACAGTAGGTGAACCCATCAATCCTGAAGCGTGGATGTGGTATCGCGAGATCATTGGCAAGGGTCGTTGTCCAATTGTAGACACCTGGTGGCAGACAGAGACCGGAGCAATTATGATCACACCACTTCCAGGCGCCACGCCGACAAAGCCGGGTTCCGCTACGAAGTCTTTTCCAGGAATTGATGCGGATATAATGACGCGTGATGGTAAGTCGGTAGCTCCCAACGAAGGTGGTTATCTCGTAATAAAACGCCCGTGGCCCTCAATGTTGAGAACGATCTGGGGTGATGATGAACGTTACCGCCAACAATATTGGTCGCAGATTGATGGGATCTACTTTGCTGGAGATGGGGCGCGCCGCGACAGTGAAGGCAATTTTTGGATCATGGGCCGAATCGATGATGTTATCAATGTAAGTGGCCATCGATTGGGAACTGCTGAAGTGGAGAGTGCTCTTGTATCTCATGAATCTGTCGCTGAAGCTGCAGTTGTGGGCCGACCTGATGATTTGAAGGGTTCGGCAATTGTTGCGTTCGTTACTCTCGAGGGTACATACAACCCCTCAGACGAGCTCAAGCAAAAGTTGCGGGCGCACGTTGCGCACGAGATTGGCGCCCTTGCTCGTCCAGACGAAATTCGCTTCAGTGACGCGCTGCCCAAAACAAGATCCGGTAAGATCATGCGCCGATTGTTGCGCGAGATTGCTACCAGCGGCTCCGTGGCTGGGGACGTTACAACACTAGAAGACTTTTCAGTCCTCGAAAAGCTTCGGGGAGAAGAAGAGTAGGTAATCACCAGTGCTCTCAGAAGGGAGGGCTACGCTATGCCTCGCGAGTATGAACCAGACAATCGATCAGGTCCGCGGTATCTGGCGTCCTTTGAAGTTCATGCAGAGTGGGACGATCCCGATGGTGTTCATGTCGTTGCGGACGGTATGACTGAAAACGTAGGACCTGATGGGACGCTTGTCCATCTCCCAAAAAAACTGCCAAATGTTGGTAGTCGGGTTCGACTGGAGGTGCAGAATGAGGAGGGTCAAAAACTTCAGGTGATTGCGGAGGTGCTACGAATTGAACGAAATCCCGGACATCCTCTTGCAGCTCTTCAGCTCCTTGGAGAAACTGACGAGTGGCGAGGTTTAATTTGGGAGTCGGCGGCTCCTCGCGTAGCACCACCACCATTAGTCGAAGCTGGAGAAGATGAGGACGAAGGAGAAGAACCAGGGGAAGAGAGCCAGCCGATTAACTAAGCGAGGTCCTTAATCTTATGTCAATCCCCGAAAGCGTGAGAGTACCCGAACATGAGCGCCGCAGACATCCCCGCTACTACGTTAATACTCATATGACTCTCGCATTAGATGATGAAAGCGTGAATGAGTCGCTCGGGATCGGAGAACCTGGAGATATCAGTCTCGGAGGTGTGCGGGTCCGGAACTTACCAATCTGCGGCCAGATAAGAGTTGGTGATCGACTTGGGCTACTGCTGATGGATCAGGAGGAGGCGTTATCTCTGCACGGCGAGGTAGTCCACCACGGTACACCTGACACCTTCGGTGTTGAGTTCCGCGAGTTGGCTCTTGCTGATCGGCGGGCGATAGGAGGAATTATTGAGCGTCTTCACCGCCAAATTCGAATCACAACGTGAGTGACAGAGAAGATCCAAGGAAGACGGCGCATGTAGTGGCAAAGGCGACTGCTGAAGCCTCTTGGCCACAGACGCGCGCCATACTCCGAATTATCTTTATTACTCTATTGGTCGCAGCTGCGCTGTGGGTTCTGATCAAACTTACAGGCGTAATTCTGCTACTTGTACTCTCAATTTTCTTCGCTTACCTGGTCTCTCCACTTGTCGAATTCATTCGCCAGCCGATCAAGCTAGGTACCAGGCACCTTGTGATGCCCCGTGTGCTCGCAATAATGGCTGCCTATTTATTGATCTTCGGAACGATTACTGCCGGGATTTATTTACTGGTCCCGAGACTTGGGGATCAGTTTCCTCAGTTTACACAACAGGCGCGGGACTACTGGCGCGCAATAGGTACCGATACTGATCGGGTGATCGAATTCTTCCGTCTTCACCGCATGCCCGGACCTGTAGTTGAGGCAATAAACAATGCGGTTCCTCGCATAGTAGAGAGGGTCAGCGAGCATGTTAGCGCTATTGTGGCCAACCTTGTGAGTTGGTTGATTTATATCCCGTGGCTCATAGTAATTCCAATCCTGAGTTTTTTTCTGCTTAAAGATGCGGAGTTCTTTCGACGTTCAGCGTTGCAGATGTTGCCAAAAGGACGCTGGCGCTGGCGAGGCGACGAGTTCTTTCAGGATGTTAGCACCACCTTGGCAGCATATATACGAGCTCAACTGATCGCTTGCCTCTTTATAGGCGTATCATGCGCTTTGGGTTTCACGCTACTTGGCGTCCCCAGTCCTCTGGTTTTGGGTCTGCTTGCCGGCGTTTTTGAATTTGTGCCGCTTATGGGTCCATTACTGATAGCTTTGATTGCATCTATCTTAATGTCGTTTCATGGCGGCTTTTTTTCAGCCTTTCTCCTTTTACTTTTCCTTGGGCTACTGAGGATTGTTCAGGATTACTTTGTGTATCCGCGACTTATTGGACACGGGATACACCTCCATCCGTTCGCCGTGATACTTGCAATTCTCTCGGGAGCAGAATTGGCCGGTGTTGCGGGGATCTTTTTGGCTATACCCTTGGTGGCTATTCTTACCGTAAGTTACCGGCATTGGCTCGAGCATCGAGGTAGCGAAGGCTTTGCGGATCTTCTTGAGCCGGCGCCAGCCGGTACGAATCCATTGAGTGACGAGCGAATACCAAATATCAGTACCACGCCTGAACAGATGGAGCGAGTCCGTCCCGATCTCACGACTGGCGAGTTGAATCTCCCAATTAAAGATTAAAGCCAGAAGTCAGGAGGCAGGAGGCAGGAGTCAGAAGCCAGCGTGAGACCACCTGGAGGTGGTTACGAGAACCAGAAACTCTCGGCAACCATTTGTCATTCGCGAATTCAACTTGGAAGTGCAACGGTTCGTTTTAACAGAGTGACATCATATTGGTTCTTTCTGATCTTCAATGTCATTTTAGTT
>CAZNPP010000115.1:0-13603 GCA_964574785.1 uncultured Chloracidobacterium sp.
TTTTGAGTTTAGGTTGGCCACATGGGTAATCTTTGTTGAGTTAACAAAACCACCGATCGAACCAGAGTGAAAAGCCGGCTTCGACCAACTTCGTAGGATTAATGCTGCGATTTCCCGGTTGATCTGCCATCACTAACAGCTTCACAAATGCGCTACTCTTTTGAGTTTTCTTTAGACAATTTTCCGGCCTCTTCTTTATTGAGTTTCTCAGCTAGAGAGTTGACGATCCTTATAAAAGCGAGCGCCGCGTTAGAATGAGTGTCTGAACGAGGACATACAAGCCAGAGACTCCGCTCGAGATGAAGATCCTTTAGGGTCACTGCTGACAACTCCCCTCTTGCCACCTCTCGTTCCACACACATCGCCGGCAAGAAGCCGACGCCAACTTTATTCGCTACCATCTGTTTGACTGTTTCAATCGTCGCGCTTTTTACATGAACATTCAACGTTGTCTGATGTGAGCGAAAGACCTCGACAACCTTTTTGTGCAAGGAGGAGGGAGCGCCTTCAGTAATGATTGACTCCGTCTCCAGTTCTTTTATCTCTACGTGTCCGGCCAGAGCCAGGCGGTGATCAGGATTAACGATCAACACGAGTTCGTCCCGCTTGATCAGTCGTGCTTCTAAGTTGTTATGCTCAGGCAGATACGCAATCATTGCTAGATCGAGCCGGTGCGCCTGGAGCTCATAAAGAAGTTCTTCAGAATGGCCGCAAGTGACTTCAATCGTGATATCAGGATGTTGTTGTTGAAACACCTGAGTAATTTTGGGCAGGAGATAGATGCATGTACTTTCGGTGGCGCCGATTCGCACTGCACCGCGACGGAGATGGGCCAGATCCTGCAAAGACTCGATGGTCTCATTGCGTAAAGCCAACAGGCGGGTGGCATATGAATAAAGCAGCTCGCCTGCCGGAGTGAGTTGATAATCATATCGGTGGGCCCGGTCGAAGAGCGGCGATCCGATCTCATTCTCCAGTTTTTTTCATGGCAATACTGACTGCCGGTTGAGTGCGGTAAACCTTCTCAGCGGCCTTATGCATGCTCCTTCTTTAACCACCGCCACAAACATTTGCAATTGCATTAGCTCCATGACTTTAAACCGCAACCTCCCCAGTCAGCACGGGCGTTAACCAATCACGATACGTTTCATTCCGGCCAGCAACTGCTTCAAAGAATATGCTCTGTATTTTGGATGTAACTGGACCGGGTACGCTGTTCCCGATCAGATTCCCATCGACTTCCTTTATGGGAGCCACCTCCGTTGCTGTGCCGGTGAGAAAGGCCTCGTCCGCCGTCAGCAAGTCGTTGACATGTAAAGTACGGATCTCCAACGGGAATCCGAGATCTCGCGCGATCTCGACCACGCAGTCGCGAGTTATGCCCAACAGGATGGAATCGCTCTCACCGTTTGTAAGAACTGCCCTGCCGCGGACTATGAACAGGTTTTCGCCCGAACCTTCCGCAAGGTTACCATGCGCATCAAGTAGCAATGCTTCGTCGTAGCCACGTTTTACCGCATCCCGCACCGCCAGTATCGAATTGAGATATTGCCCGCAGGCTTTGGCGGTCGTTGGCATCATACGCGAATGGAACTTTGTCCAGGGCGACACGGAAACACGAACGCCGCGTTGCAGGCCCTCGGCGCCGAGATAAGGTGCCCACGGCCAAGCTAGGATGGCCACTTCTATAGGACAGTTGCGCGGATTGAGACCGAGACTGTGGCTACCATAGAAACAGATAGGTCGAACGTAACAACTCGAAAAATCATTGCGGCGAATCAGCTTACAGGTGGCCTCAGCTAATTGATCGGAAGTGTAGGGGATTTCGATTCCGTAAACCTCGGCCGATGCGAATAGCCGCGCGACGTGTTCCTCTAACCGAAAAACTGCTGGGCCATGAGCTGTTTCGTAGCACCGTATGCCTTCGAACACGCCACTTCCGTAATGAAGCGCATGAACAGAGATATGTACATTGGCATCTCGCCAGGGAATGAACTTCCCATTGAACCAAACCCACCTGGATTGTTCGAATGTCATCTATGAACCCCCTTTTACTGCCCAGAGATATAGGTCGGAGAACCTCTGGACAGCCGTTACAATTCTGGTCGGCCTTCTCAGCACACCACAAACTGATTTCATCCCGCCACCTTTTGGAGTGCGGCGAACCCCCAGCGCCGCTTTGGTCTAGAGCGGCGCCGGGCTGACGCACACCAAAACAATAAGGCCGTCATCTGCTCTGCTGGATGACGGCCTCTAGATTTGATCTTGGGTATCGTGGTCGTCATCCACTGCTATAGTGCAGAATGATGGCTACGCAAATGACCACAACCGCAAAACCAACCGACAAAGGCCACGCCCCACGTACGTGGCCCAGGTCTGCACATACGGACCTCCCTTTTGGTCCCCATCTCTCGTTTGTTGCTCTTTCGTGATTCTTCATATACTTAACGGCAAAACAGATAGCACAGCTCACTTGGGTTAGCAATTTAATTGTATTTACGCAACGATTAATGCGCCGGCCTGCATACTTATCTGTGTTTCTTATATAGACGTTCGGAAGCCGGCTTATCTGAAATGTAGTTCGCATGTTTTTCTGTGGCCCCGAGCGCTTCCGGAACTACAATCGAGTTGCACAAAAAACAGTCAAGCGCTGCTTTTAAGAGTTCCGCACCCCATCGTTTCGTGTTGGCAGTAGAGAACTCTTTACGACACACACATGCACCTCCTATTCCACCTAATGCCCTGATCCTGGCAAATAAACCATATCGGTTGCGTACCTGGACTTACTTCTTAGTAGTTCGTGAGTGTTTAGTTGATCTTCGCTTGCTTGGGGGAGGATTCCGCAAGTGGTCCGGGAGCTCGAGCTTGTCATCGAGAAGTAGGTCCACACTGATTTTAGCCAGTCGCGCATAACCCAATTGAATTGGCCAAGGCGTCTCGCGTTTGCCGGTCTCGAAATTCGAAAGATTGCTTCTTTTGTACCTATCGTCGAGCCCCATTTCTTTAAGCATCTGATTTTGCGATAGGCCCAGAGCATCGCGGATCTGACGCAGCTTTTTAGGAAGCCGACGGGGTTGGCGGCGGGAACCCTTACCCATCAGGTTTAACTCCCGATGGGTAAGGAAGCCGGATTCTCCGCTTGCATCTAGCTACAAATGTAGCTAGCATATCCTCAGCAACTACATTCACCGGGAGCGTACGTCTTAGATGCTCCGCGGCGACACTCATCACTGGTTATGTGAAGGGGCTTTGCCCATGCGCCGATGTGAATGTCCTACTAGATGCAAAGAGCGAGTTGAGTCAGGAAACTTAAACTCGAATATATTTTAGCACAGAAGAGATCGGACCAGAGAAGTCAAGGCTTGGAGGCAAGCCTCCGATCGGTTGAAAACGCAGTGGGGAAGGCACTCGGCCCCATTACACAAACAATTACTGAAGAGAGTCGACCAAAATCACTCGACCCTCTGGCCTCTTGAAACTACTCATTGCGGAGACGAGCATCACGCTAGGGTCGCTCTAAAGTCTAACTTGGCGTGCTGGTTAGTTGTGTGCCCAGTTACTCACATCTTCTTCACATTCAACGTTTTACAGTCATGAACTCTTTGAGAATATCCCACTTACAACACACATAGAGAATAGAGACGACGCTCGTGGTTGGTGACCCTAAGTACAACCGCCTGCTCGGAATGACCGGGATTCAATCTGGAGAAACACGATGATCTCATCTGCACTCTCACGGCCCCGCGGTCATGCCAGCCTCCTGGTGGGTACGGAAACCTGGAAAGGCTGTGACCCTGGAGATTCTTCCCATTGCTGAACCTCGCCGAACAGCAGTACTGACCATCACCAAGGTCCGAGGTCTACCCTAACAACTGAAACACTGCAGCGCAAAAATAAAGATTTCTTGTCCGCCATCATGGAAAACTCGTCAGAAGAACTACGACTTTGGGGTCATTGCAGATACTGAGTCGATCAGTGATCCTTAGAACGATCTTTCTCTTAAGGGAAGGGCCGATACGGATGATATCACCCCACGCAAGACTGAGACTGGCGTCCGCAATATCGGACAAACTCACGGTTGGTTACTCATTCTATGCAGAATGCCAACCACCTGCCCCATAATCGTAACTTGTGTGGCATTGAATTCCTCACGTACGTGTCCCGATGATGGGTGCGGCACAAGAACAATCTTCCCCGGGCCTTGCTCCAGATAAGCACAGGTAAGTCCCCTTGGAGTCAAGACGCAGAATAATTCACGCTCATGGAAACTGAGATTTACCGCAGGTCGAACCTCTGTTAATAGTGTGTTTACGAGCAGTCGCGACCAGGGGGCGCTACTGGCGATACGTAAGTGTCATTTTGGCCAACTACTGCGTAAACCAAATGAGGCGGATACCTAAAACCGAGGTATTCAACATCAACCTCTACCCAACGCTCGATTAGTCCGGACAAAAATCCAGTTGCTTCCAGGCTTGCGTCCTTGCGCAGTATTGGAAACTTGATCTTACGGCCACGAGTCACTACATCGCGAGAAATTTCATGAGTTCGCTCGCCGGTTATTTCAAGCTGCTCCGAGAGGCGCCGCTCAGGATCCAGTCCGATGGCGGCGTCAATCTCAGCTCGCGATAGATGTAGAATAATTCTCAAACTGTCCAGCTTGGCGGAACCAGGCTGACGGATGTTGCCGCTGATGATATTTCCAAGAGTTGATTTGCCAATCCGCATGTCTGGGTTCGCTGAAAGCACTGACAGTTGTTCACTCGCAATGACTACGCCCTTGTAACTCAAGCTCAACAGATCCATCGCGTTCATAATCAAGCGACCGAGGGGAGAAACTATTTTCCCATGTGGTCTTCCGGGCTTCGGCGCGCCAGGTTTACGTTGTCGCGCTACCTTCTTTGCAGCTCGCTTTCGGAGCTTCTGCCCAAACGCAGAGCGAAGTACGTTCCACAAATTGGTTTTATCGATGGGCTTAGTGACGAAGCCGGAAGCCTGTGCTGCTCCTATATCAAATGCCTCATCCAGGGTTCCTTCACACATTATTATGACAACTATCGTATCAGGGAAGCGGCGTTTGATTTTCGTCGACGCAACCAGTGCGGAACCATCCGGTAGCCTGAGCCCCAGGATGACGATCGCCGGATACTCCTTTTGAAAGATACTGAGAGCTTCCTCAACCGATGTTGCTTCGCTCAAGCGGTAACCCCATGCGCGTAGCGCTTCACCAACAGCCGCGCGAATGTCAGCGTCGGCATCCACAACCAGGGCGCCGATAGATGACTCGCCCCCTTCGTGAAAGCTCGGACTCGGAGGTTCACCACCACGGGGATCTCTGTCTGAGGCGGCTAGAGTTTGAGCGTTTTCTATTTCTCCGTCAGGAGACGATACGGTGAGGAACAGTGAGGCAAAGCTCATGAGGTACCCCTGATGTGAAAGGTCCCGATCGTCGAGATCCTTGAGAAAGCAACCTTACACTTTTAGCAGCATTCTAGGAAAGAAAACCTGAATCGCCTGTGCATATCATCGATTTTTGACTTTGACCGCTGCGTCCATCTATAAGCCGGTTCGAATTTGTCTTTCAAGTTTTCTCCAAGTTTTGACACCGGTAAGAGTGCGCGGTTTTGCAAACCACAGGCGTTCGGCCTTAATCGCCAAGCCAGAGTAGCTCAGCGTTGTTCTTGTTTGTAGCTTCAGATGGACCAGATCCTCAGCACGGCAGTTTCCTCGCTTCACTCCAAGCTCCTCCATAAGTTGGATAAAATCGCGATCGGGAAAAAGTAGTTCAGCAGCGAATATCTCTGCGCCTACTTCGATTGGTCTGCTCATGTTCGATTTATCGCAATAGGAAAGTCCCAGGTCTCGATCTTTGAGAAAGTGTTTTAACTCATGGGCCATCGTGAAAGCCATCGGATCCTGCGGTAGTCCCTTGGCCAGCATTACCGTTGGTCCAAACTTATCACAAAAAAAGGCGCCTCGCAGGTTGCGAAATCTGTAAGGCCAGATATCCAGCCCGATGCCATATTTGCGATAGATGCCTCGCAAATCAACAGGGGTGACACGCGGAAAGTTCAATCCATTCTCGGTTCTTACTTGACGGGCGAGTCTTTTAAGATCATTGTAATAAGAAGTGAGGTTCACCTTGCCTTCCTTTTCCTGCCGACTTTGGGTCGGCGCTTGCCCTGGTACATGGTTCTGGCTCGACGGAACTCAGCGTACTTCGTAAGTTCTTCCAGATCTTCCGGATGTAGCTGCCTGGCAGTGCGCAACAAAGTTAACAGCTTGTCATCTTGAACATCGACTTCGTCCTGCGGAAAGAAGGTCATCACTGTAACGCCAAAGAAGCGAGCGAGTTTCTCAATGTCCGTGAGGCTCGGGCAATACACACCAGTCTCCCAGCGTGAGATCGTGTTTGGCGCTACATTCAGGTGTTTGGCCATATTTTCCTGAGAGAGACCTTCACCATTATTGTAATTGCTGCGTAACTCTCTAATCTGTTGGGCAACGTGTTCGAGTAGACTCATGTGATCGACCGCTTTCGTTAAACTTTCCGCTTGACATCTCAAACGATTAAAACTACTATACGAGAATAGGATGATATTTCAACAGTCACAGTAAGTCACAGTAAGCACGAAACGAGCCGTGTGAGTTACGAGAGTTACGTTTTTAAGTTCACTGTAAATAATAGTCATTGCCAAGTGCTGAACGGAGTCTACTGCCGTTCTTCAGAGGTTACGTAGCTTATACCTGGTAGTAGCCTGTAAGGCTGAGGAACGAGCGAAGCAATTTAGCACAAACTGCGTTAGCAGTCACGCAATTATATTT
Organism: uncultured Chloracidobacterium sp.; assembly: GCA_964574785.1. Lineage (GTDB taxonomy): Bacteria > Acidobacteriota > Blastocatellia > Pyrinomonadales > Pyrinomonadaceae > PSRF01. Next base: position 6,823 of record CAZNPP010000115.1, read on the forward strand.
GTCGCAATTGGAGCAGGGTGTTTTGTCCTTACATTTGGGCGGTCACATTAAAGGAACCTCACTATGAGCAAATTTACATATCGCAAACGCGTATTCCTCAATCCAATTTCTACAGGTCTTACGTCTTACATATTCGCTGAAGTCGAGTGTAGCAACCATGGGCGATACAAGAATGGAACATATATACTTACTCTGGCTGATTGTAGGCGTAGTATCGAGTTCGAGTTCTTTTTAGGAACGGCAGTAATGCGAAAACAGAGTCTCGTAAAGATCGACTTACTAATTAAGGTGCTCACAGGTTTTCGCGAAGCCTTGAAGACCGAGGCGCAACATTTATCGCTGTACAACCGTAGACGGAGCAAAGTGACGCGCAAGTTCAAAGGCGGGAAGAACGAATGATTTGTAAGGGCTGCATTGCTCGTTTCACCAAAAACAAAAGATAAGTGAAAGTTCTCGAGTCGTAGTGAGGAAGATGACTTGCGGCCAGAGTCAAATTGCCGTAAATGCCAGAAAGTTTATTGCCTCTGTCAACAATGCCTTCGCGATCTGGTCAGGCTCAGAGAGACATCTTAGAGAGTGTCAGATGAGGGGATACCCCAGAAAAGACCTCCCAGATCGAAGCTCTGAAACGAGAGATTCAGTATGACGTGTTGTTGTCTGATCTTCCTTGCGTTGTTGCCGACTGCCAGGAAGGAGCCTCCCGAATCCGCGACATCATGCAAAACTTGCGGACCTTCTCTCGCCTGGACGAAGCCGAACTGAAAAAAGTGGACATTCATGCAGGCCTTGAAGCCACTATTCGCCTACTCTCCCAGTATTACAACTCCAGCCAAATCATCCTCAAGCGCAAATATGCCGACCTGCCCGCGGTGAAGTGTTTCGCCAGTCAACTCAATCAGGTTTGGGTGAACCTCCTGACAAATGCCGCACAGGCGCTAGGTAAGGGAACGGGAGAAGTACAAATCGTTACAAGCCTCGACGATGGAATGGTTAGCGTTGAGATTAGCGACACAGGGTGCGGTATTGCGCCAGAACACTCGGAGAAGATCTTCGACCCGTTCTTTAGTACCAAACCCGTAGGGCAAGGAACCGGTTTGGGGCTGTCGATAAGCTACGGAATCGTAGCAAACCATGGCGGCATCATAAAGGTGGCATCCGTTCCCAATCGTGGAACGACCTTCACAACACTCATCCCCTTGAAACACACTCTTTCAAAAGTCAAGCAAAAAAACTAGAGGAACTACCTTTGGAGGATTATTCTATGCGCTACACATTCTTATTGTTGATGATGAACCCGCTAACGTACGAGCCCTTCAGCGATTGTTTCGCGACGAGTACGAGGTCCTGAGGCGTTTTCCGGAGCCGAAGCACTCGAAATGCTTGAGCACCATGATGTGGTGCTTATGATTACTGACCAACGCATGCCGGAGATGACAGGTATTGAATTGCTAAAGAAGACCGTGTCTCTGCGCCCGCGCATGATCCGCATAATACTGACAGGCTACACTGATGTTGAGGCGCTGGTCGAAGCCATAAACTGCGGGCAGGTTTACCGCTACGTCACAAAGCCCTGGAACAACGAAGATCTGAGGGTGATGGTCAGACGCGCTCTGGAACACTATGAGACCAACCGTAATAGTTATGAACTTACCCTTGCCAACGAGCGCCTGTTATCGCGCATGCGGGATATCCAACGGCTGGCTTCTTTAGACGACGTGTGAAGTTGTTCATTCTTGCGCTGAGCTTGCGTTCTCATTACATCCGCTGGGCCACGATGGAAACTGTGTCTCTCTTACCATTTCTGCAGAATAGCAACTAAGCCTTTTGCCCCAAGCCTCATAGTGGGCCATAGCTTTACAAATGGCCATGACTCCCCCACGACTTTAGAAGTATCAGGAAATCTGCTCGCGGGAGGGAATTATGACAGTCGCTATTAGGCCACAGACAACATCACTCAATCCTGGTTTTCCAGCGCTAGAGGGGACCGAACGGGCCTTGCTCGGCTCGCTTCTAATGGCTCTCAGGGCACGTGACGCGGAAACGTACAAGCACTCTGCTCGGGTCTTCCACTGTAGTTTACGTCTTGCCCGGGAATGCCACCTTGACCAGAGGCATTTGCGTTCGCTGGAGTTTGGCTCGCTCCTGCACGACATCGGCAAGATCGGCGTCCCCGACGCCATACTTCGCAAACCCGCGAGGTTGACGGAGGAAGAATGGGCAATAATGCGCCGTCACACCGAGCATGGGGAGCACATCCTGCACGGAATAAGCTTTCTCAAGGAGGCGTCGGTGCTGATCGCTCAACACCACGAGCGGTGGGACGGCACCGGCTACCCGTTCGGGCTGAAAGAAGATGAAATAGACCTGAAGGCGCGCATCTTAGCCGTCGCGGATGCCTTCGATGCCATGATTAGTGAACGAGTGTATCGCGCGCGTAGAACCTACGAAGAGGCCGTCACAGAATTAGACAGGTGTGCCGGCACACAGTTCGATCCCAAAGTAGTCGAGGCCTTCCATCGCCTTTCGTATCAGGGGCCAGGGCCATGGTAGCGGATGGTACTTTCTTTCAGAACTCATTGAACAACAAACATAACAGGAGGGCTGGCGATGTCTAGCAACTTTGATTCACCCTCTGATTTGTCGCAGAGGGAACGGCGCCGAGACGAGCGATCGCGGCTCGAGATCGACATTTATTTTGAAGGAATCGGAGCAGATGGCGTCGCCAGCAGTAGGGACATCGGTCCAGGCGGGCTGTACTTGAATACCCGAGCAGTGTTGCCCGAAGGTGCACGACTTGCGTTGCGCATCCCCTTCGGCAACAGGCAATTCCTGGTCAACGCTACGGTCGTTTACAGCAATCCTGGACGAGGCGTCGGTGTGCGCTTTGACCAACTATCAGAGGAAGCGCGTGCCGCTCTTGAACAAATGGGAAATGCCGCGCTGGTCTGAAATCTCGAGTCTGTTTTAACCTATAAATTGATGCGCGTTGATGGAGTCTCGAGCATCAAGTTTGCTTGATCTCCTGTTTGTTGGGCGGGAATTTCTGAGCAGTTAGTGGAGTAATAATTCCCCCATCCGTTAGATCTCGATCCTTTCGGTGTGAATGCCCTTTTGTCTTGGGGCGACGCTTTCTCCTTAATCTAAAGTGCGTTCCAGCTTGATTTGTTGGAAACTAATTAGATTCACTAGATAATCGTGCCATATCTTCCCCGCCATCATACAGCTTGAGCTTCTCATGATCAGGTGACCACTCAGGCAAGAGCTAAACCTCATTGCCCCCAGTTCTTGTAAGCAACGCCGATTATCTTGTCCAATGAAATTCGGATCTACTGAAGGAAGGGGACTTTGGCTTTACCAAATTGTGAGGCTTGCGGAGGTTGAGGGAGTGTTTGAATTCTGAGAGACTCTTAACCTAGGATTCAACTAACTCTTAAGAACTTCGTTCGGCTCTCAAAGTGATCTGCGAACGCCCAAACCACTCCAGAAGGGTCCGTCAAAAGTTTATCTGAACCTGCAACTCTATACGTCGGTTTGCCGCTGAAGGATAACCCCCAAAACCGTACCCACGGGCCAGCGAATTCGGTAATCCGAAGTAGGGCGAACGCAGGTTCCCGCTAGGCAAGCCAGGGTTTGTTGTATTAAGGAGATTTTGGATCTGGACTGAGAGGGTCAAGGAATAGTCTCTCATTAGCCAGTTACGCGAGTCCGCGGGCTTCTGTTGACCACGGTCGCTGCCTTCACCTAACTTGAAGGTACGACTTCCCCTCAGGTTTACAAGAAAGAAGTCGGGACCAGTACCATGGTTGCGAGGGATTAACGGTTGGTCCAAGGTCGGATTGGTATCAAAGTTACCCCAAGGCGTGCTCACCAGATCCGCAGGATTTGTTGAGGCGCTCGCAAAGGAGGGGCGTTCTGTAAATAACGTATCTCCGTTTGAGTCGCGGCCGGTGATAATGTTGAACGGTCTCCCCGAGGTTGCAACTATGAAAGGGCTTAACCGCACGTTCCAGGGACCCACGAAGGTTCCGGTTAAAGATAAATGATGAGGGACTTCATTGATTGAACGTCCATACTCTCCGCTCAGGTCATATGAATCTGCCGGAAAGGTTCCCGCGCCGTCAGTGTCACTTCGGGCTCTGGTCCAGATGTAAGACGCCAGGAATGAGAAGTTTCTGCTAAAGCGGCCATTAAAAGTCGAGCGCAGTTGATGCTGGTCTGACCTGCCACTTGACTCATACTGAAAAATGTTTCCCATCTCCTCAAAAGGACGCACACCACTTCCGCTTATGCCGGAAACAAATGTGCCCGGCAATGGCGCATTGATGTTGCGGGAGCGCAGAAGAAGAACGGCGTTGTTCCCAAGATAGCTGAGCGATAGAGTCGCGTTGTTAGGCAAACGCCGCTCGACACTGACGGATGAGTGAAGCGCGTATGGCGCCCGAATGTCACGGGCTATCCGCCTCTCGGTCTGAGGGATGGAAAACCCTGCCAAATCTTCGACTGAAGGAACATCGGGAAAGAGTGCGAGAATGCGCGGATCGGTGACAAAAAACTGTTGCTGATTGTTACCGATAAAGCGGTTCCTCTGCAAAGTATATGCTTCGCTGAAACGCTGGTAGAACAGCCCGACTCCTCCGCGGATAATCGTCTTCGGCGCTGACGATTCGGCTTGCTCTATGGCCCACGCAACACCGGCGCGCGGCGCTAAATCCGGACCACCATCGATATTACTTTGCGATTCAAGGCGCAGACCCACGTTTATCATGAGATTTGGTTGCAAGCGCCAATCGTCCTGTATGTATAGACTCTCGTCACGCTGCGACACCTGAGCTTCAGGATTGCCGCCGGCCATCGAAAACTGTGTTGGCCCAAATCCCAGTTGCGGAGCAGTCAGGTCGCCACGGTTCTGCGGCAACCCCTGTTTTAGAAAGAGAAGGGTACGACGATAGCGTTCGAGACTGGTGATCGATTCGAACAACGGACCACCCTCGTTCAGCAGCACTTGCCCTTCATCATCCAGCCTGACTGCCGAGCCTCCGCCAAAGATATAGGTGCCGCCGAAATTGGCCGTAGCGCTATCTCTCACGGCTACCCTTCGTAGTCGACCACCGAATCTAACCTGGTGTTTGCCGTGGGTCCAAAAAGCGTGCTCTTGTAATTCCCAGAAATTCCGGCGATTGAACGATTGTCCGATCTGAGAACCTCCTCCGATAAAAGCATCAAGCACGCGAAAGGTAGGTACGGAGTTGTCTCCAGTGTGTAAACGTTGCTGCCAGACGAACTGAAAGCGCGTCTCAAGCAGGAAATCTCTACGAACAATTGCCGTCTCGGTCAGTTGTAAAGAGTGTTCAGCCGTTCGGGCGCGAAAGGCCCGCTCGGGCAGAGAAAAACCGCCTATACCTTCATTCTCGGCCGCACCTCGCACCCAACGGTAGCGGCCCACAAGAGTGTTGTTAGGTGCTAACTGGTAATCAATGCGCGGGCTGATATTGAAGCTACGTTGCGGAGTTAGAACCGACCGACTAAACACGATCGGCTCCAGTGCGTCATTGAGTACAGTGGCGTTGACGGCGGCATTTTCGTCTGCCTCTCGCCATTCCCCAGCCAGAAATATTGTCGCGCGTTTCGAGACGAGCGGCCCACTGAGGTTAACGCCATAGTGCCGCAGTTGAAAGGGTGTGTGGTTTGAGGCGAAGGGATTTCGGGAGTTTAGCCGGTGATCATTAAAGTTGAAAAACATCCCACCGCGCACCGCACCCGTTCCCGGCTTGGTTGAGATTTCGATCCGGCTCTCACCCATGCGCTCAAACTCGGCGGAAAAAGGGTTCTGACCGATGCGGACCTCTTTGATTGTTTGCTTTGGTGGTATCCGGTTCGAGTTAAAGCCGTCAACGATCACATCGCGGTCATCCTGTCCAGCAGTTGGTCCGGCAAGTGCGTTCAATGCCGCAAGCAAGCTCTCGGGATCATCCGGCAACGCACTAAACTCGTCATCACGACGCACTATCGCGCCGGCGTTCTCCTCCGGTTCGACGCCGAGCGAGGTTTCGATAGGAACCGTGACCCGGGCACGCCCTATCGCTACTCCTAATTTTATCTCGATGTACTGCGGCGGCCCGGGGACAATAATGACAAACTCGTTGGTGTACGGAGCGAATCCAGGCGCGCTTGCGGTTAGCAGGTAGGTACCGGGCGCCAGTTTACTAAACTGATAAATGCCATCCGCAGCTGTGTCTGACTGGATTTCCGTCCCGGCCTCATCAGTTAGCGTCACTGTCGCGGTAAGGATAAGCCGGTCAAACTCGTCCATTACCCGACCACGCAGTGACCCCGTTGCTTGATGAGCGATAACCAAACTGGCTTGCCCTGATAGGAGCAGACTAACGATCGCGATCCGGAGTAATATCGCTTTCAGGTTAAGGCGGCTGCCGGCAAACTGAATATGTCTTTGCGAAAAGATGTGTCTGTTGTCGGGCACTAAGTTATTTGGTTCCCCTTCGATCACGCTGCACATCAAAGAGTTTCCCTTTGGCGTATCCAAGCGTGATAAAAGATCTTTCCATCCAGGTAAAGTACAAGTAATCGGTGGGTACCATTACGTCAACATCCCCGTCGCCATTCCAATCCACCACATTCACGGCCGGCCAGTACGGGACAGACGGTACCTCGAACTTTGTGCCGGCTTTGAACCTGGGACCTTTCGCGTTGACGCCCCAATTTAGATATAGCTGCATCGCACCACTCGACGCAACCCCGATCACATCCGGATATCCATCGCCGT
>CAZNPP010000116.1:0-13462 GCA_964574785.1 uncultured Chloracidobacterium sp.
CCCTTACCTGTCATGGCCATTGGTAGCAGAGTGCTATCAGTATCTTCGGAAACACAGAGACGAGGTGCGGCAATTGTTTGGCGAGTTAGCTGATACGGCACAATTCCGTGAGCGCTTCGAGGAGTTAGTCAATTTTTCGAGTGACTTAGATGCTGTATTGAGGATGATGCACATTGAGTATTTATCTCGTGCAGATGCTGCAAACCTTCCCTTCGCTGATAGTAGCTTCGATTTTCATATTTCACACGCCGTCTTGGAGCACATACCAGCAGAAGACATCCCTAATATTCTCAATGAAGCGCGGCGCCTGCTTGTTGCCGGTGGACTTCTAATACATATCATCGATCCATCAGATCACTTTTCTCACGATGATAAATCGATCACAGCTGTCAATTTCCTGCAGTTCGCCGAGCGCGATTGGCAGCGACTTGCTGGAAATCAGTTCACGTACCATAATCGAATGCGAGCGTTTGAATATTTAGAGCTGTTTGCGCGAGCCGGTGTACAGATCTTATGGCAAGAGCAGTCAATCGACGACCGCTCTCTTGAAGCGCTTAGAAATGGGTTTCAACTGGATGACAAGTTTAAACATGTTCCGGCAGAAGACCTGGCTGTCACGAGTTTAAACATCTGCGGACAGTTTTCTGAAGTGGGTCATGTGCGCGCGCGAAATTAATCGATTAAGGACTCTGTACTCAACGTGTTCCTCAGCGGGTCAACTGCTTTGGCAAAGTTCAAAGTCAAAAATCGATTTTAGGAGGCACATTGGAGGCACCGCTGTCCTACTAGCGACATGGGGATTTTTCGCATGGGGCGCAGCGACGTGGTTAGTTGTCCACAGAGATCTAAAAGATGCTGACGCTCTGGTAGTCCTAGCTGGTTCCTCCGTGTACTCAGAACGAGCAATTCATGCTGCCCACCTCTTTCGCCAGGGGCGCGCCCCAATAATTCTTCTTACTAACGATGGTGAAATGGCTCCTTGGTCTAACGAGCAGCAGCGCAATCCGTTCTTTGTAGAACTCACAGCCGAAATTCTTATGGACGCAGGGGTTCCCCCGAAAAAGATTGAAATATTAACCCAAGTCGTTTCCAGCACGCATGACGAGGCCGAACTGTTGCGCGAATACACTGGGGCACGTCATCTGCGTTCATTGCTGATTGTGACTTCTCCTTATCATTCACGTCGAGCGTTATGGACTTTGAGCCGAGTTCTGGATGGAAACGATATCCAGATTGGAATGAGTGTCGCTATTCCTGGATCAGAAACGCCTTCGTCGACGACTTGGTGGTTATATTCAAGCGGATGGCGTACTGTAGCCGGAGAGTATTTGAAACTTGCCTACTATAGCCTGTCTTACTCGCGAAAATCTTTCTTGGGAGCTAGCATGAAAAGGCCAATCGGTAGGGCGCTGCTTTTGCTGATGTGTAAAATGGAAAAATACAAAGAATATAAAAGAATATATCTCCTAAAGTAGGATGTGGAAACTGGGGAACAAGAAAAGCTTATTGGTAGTTTTGACTGTTTTTGTTGTCGGTGGGCTCTTAAGCATGGGTCTGACGCTGGCATACGACGCTTGGTACGAGGCCGCATTACCTCAAACGCGAGCTCGCCGTGTTTCAGAAGCAGGCTCTGAGCAAATTCTTGTTAAGAAGGGTGGGGATTTGCAGGCGGCAATCAACGCGGCTCGCCCAGGCGACACAATCGTTCTTGAAGCCGGAGCTATTTTCCTGGGCACAATAGTTTTACCAAAGAAGACTGGTGATGCTTATGTAACAATTCAGTCATCACGCTTAGCGGAGTTACCTGAAGGGAAGCGCGTTAGTCCATCGGACGCTGTAAAGATGCCAAAAATCGTTAGCCCAGGAAAGGGCAATCCAGCGCTGATGACCTCCGAAGGAGCTCATCATTATCGATTGCTAGGTATTGAAATATTGCCGAAAGATGCGAGTACTTTTGTCTATACGTTAGTTTGGTTGGGAGCGGGAGACGAGTCGCAGAATACTTTGGAGAAAGTTCCCCACCACCTCCTCATTGATCGCTGTTACATTCACACCTGGCCAGATCAGTCTCTAAAAAGAGGTATTGATCTGAACTCTGCGCATACGGAGATAACGAATTCTTACATTTCAGGGTTCAAGGTGGTAGGACAAGAGGCCCAGGCTATCTTAGGTTACAATGGACCAGGTCCGTTCAAGATTATTAATAACTATCTCGAAGCAGCTGGCGAGAACATTATGTTTGGTGGGGCTGATCCACGCATTCCAAACATGGTCCCTTCAGATATTGAGATACGTCGCAACTACCTCTACAAACCTCTTGAATGGAGGGGCAAGTGGCAGGTTAAGAATTTATTCGAGCTCAAGAACGCCCGGCGCGTCCATATTGAAGGGAATGTTTTCGAACACAACTGGGCTGACGCACAGAGCGGGATAGCGATTCTGTTTACCGTAAGAAACCAAGACGGCAATGCCAAGTGGTCCGTAGTGAGGGACGTAGTCTTCACTAATAACATCGTCCGTCATGCTGCAGGTGGCGTGTCAATCTTGGGGAGCGACGACATTTACCCGAGCGAGCAGAGCGAAAACATCACGATCCGCAACAACTTGTTCGAGGATATTAACACCTCGTGGACTCCCGGCGGCATGACGGCCGTTTTCGCGCAGGTAGCGAGCGTTCGTAATTTGACGATCGATAGCAATACTGTTATCGGAGATGCAACGCCTGTGTATGTTGTGCCCTCACAGAGCCCAGGTTTTGTTTTTACCAACAATATTGTCAAGCACCAGAATGGCGGCATCATCAGCGAAGGAATTGGCCCCCCAGATTCTTACACGAAATTGCTCTCGCCATTTACCATTCAGGGCAACGCTTTGATCGGGGCCCTTGAACAATACTGGGATGCCGCAACAAAATATCCACGGGGTAATTTCTTTCCCCGCGGGTATGAAGCTGTCGGCTTCGTGGATTACGATGGCGCTAACTACAGGTTAGCACCAAACAGTCCGCTTCGGGGTAAGGGTTTGGGTGGTAGAGACGTAGGTGCAGACATGGCTGCAATTGAAGCGGCTACGGCTGGCGTTGTAATCAGGGACCACTAAAAACTCACCCGGGAGGATGCCTCTTTTGAAACAGATCGTGATCGAGCACGCTATCGTTTAGGAAATCGAAGCTATCAACATGTGTGGAATAGTGGGAATATTCAGGCTCGACGGCGGCCCGATAGATGTGTCGTCTTTAGTTCAGGCTACACGGATTCAAAGACACCGCGGACCTGACGACGAAGGGTACCTGTTTGGCAACACAGTCCGCGAGACGCTCGTATCATGCGGGGGGGAAGAGACCGATCCTCGTTTGAACTTACCGAACGCCGAGTTGTATCTCGGTGACGAGTTCAACTTTGCGTTCGGCTTCCGCCGGCTATCGATTCAGGATCTGTCACCAGCCGGTCACCAGCCGATGAGCGACTCCGAAGGACAGGTTTGGATTGTTTTCAATGGGGAAATATATAACTACCTGGAACTGCGTTCAGAGCTCAATGGGTACGGTCATAGGTTTCTAACTGGCACCGACACCGAGGTCATTCTCGCGGCCTACCGGCAGTGGGGAACTGGTTGTCTCCAAAGGTTCAACGGAATGTGGGCGTTCGTGCTCTGGGACTCCAAGGCCAATAGTCTTTTTGTCGCGCGAGATAGGTTCGGCGAAAAACCTTTACATTATATTTATGTGCCGGGAAAGGTTTTTGCTTTCGCTTCAGAGATAAAGGCGCTCTGGGCCACGGGTCTAGTTGAGCGGCGCATACACGAGCAGACCCTCGCCTACTATAGGTGCTACGGAGAAGTTGACGTTGACGAGCAAACATTTTACGAGAATGTTTATCGGCTGCCGCAGGCGCACTATCTGTTGATCAATCCTGACGGGGCCTTTGATAAGCGGCGGTACTGGGACATCGATCTTAGGGATCAGCGAGAGGGTGATACCGACGAATGGTACTCGGAACATTTCCGCGAATTGTTCTTCGAATCGGTAAACCTTCGGCTGCGGTCAGATGTGCCCGTGGGGTCAAGTCTTTCCGGTGGTTTGGATTCGAGCTCGGTCGTTACCGTGATTGACAGATTGCTCTCACAGGACGCGGTTCAAAAAACGTTTTCCGCACGTTTCGATGACCCCGTTAAGGACGAAGGTAAATGGATCAAACAGGTTACCGCTGTCACCCGCGTCGAACCTCATTTCGTCTGGCCCGATGGTGAGAAGATGTTCGAGGAACTCGCCAACGTTTTTTGGCATCAGGACGAACCGTTTCGTTCTACAAGTATATACGCCCAGTGGTGTGTGATGCGCCTTGCCAAACAGCACGCGGTGACCGTTCTGCTTGACGGGCAGGGGGCGGATGAGATGCTGGCGGGTTATCATCATTTCTTCAGCGTCGTCGCCAACGATTTGCTGAAAGGACTGAATGTACCCGCGTACCTGAAATGGACGAAAGGCTACCGAGGGCTTCACGGCAGGCCGCTGGAAGGAGTTCTGGGTTTCGGCGGATTGATCAAGCAAAGCTTGCCAGGCAGCGTCAAGAAGTCTGTCAAATGGTTGCTACGGAGGACAACGGACGCGGCTTCCATCAAACCTTTCCTCCCGACTTACCCCAAAGAGTTTGCCAAAGTTTCCGCTCTGCGAAAAATGTTGTGGTGGCACACTACCAGGAAGGGCCTCGCCGAATTGCTGAGATACGCCGATCGTAACAGCATGGCGCACAGTCGAGAAGTACGACTACCCTTTCTGGATCATCATCTAGTCGAGTTTGCATTCAAACTACCCGACCGGCTTTTGCTCAGGGACGGCTGGACCAAATGGATTCTAAGGAGCGCCTTTAAAGGCACCGTCCCCCACCCCATCGCCTTTCGTGTTGACAAGCTGGGATATGAACCGCCGGAGCAGAGTTGGCTGGGAGACATTGAGTGGAAGGACGTGATGCTGAATCATCTCTTGCAGCAGAGCCGTTCATCGGCTGAGACAGGTTCTGACGCCTTGGATAATAGTTCCGATCGTGTAATGTCCGTTGGGTGATTTAGCTAATGCAGTGTCTCACAAATATCTTTACAAGAAAGGGTTCGCTCGCTGTATGCTGCAAGCCACAATGTGGGATAGCTGTGAAGCACTGATGATTACCGAAGAGCAACGAGAAACTTTGCAAACCTGGATCGCTGCTCGCAACAGTCCGCAGAAAGTTGTTTTCCGTTCGCGAATTATATTGGCGGCGGCGAACGGAGCCTCTAATCGCCGTATTGCGCAAGAATTGAAGACGAGTCGGCCAACAGTGATTCTTTGGCGAAAGCGTTTCATGGAGGTGGGAACGGCGGCTCTGACTGAAGATGCGCCAGGACGTGGCCGCCCGCCGCAAATCCCGGCAGCCAAGGTCAAGAAGATCGTGGAGGCGACTCTGCATACGACTCCCAAAGCGGCGACTCATTGGAGTGTGCGGACGATGGCGCAAGCGCAAGGCGTCAGTCCCGCAACGGTCCAACGTATCTGGGATGCAAATGGGTTGCAACCGCATCGCACCCGGACCTTCGAGCTGTCGAAAGATAAACAGTTTGTGGAAAAGCTGCATGATGTGGTGGGACTGTATTTGAATCCACCGGATAAAGCGCTGGTACTGTGTGTTGATGAGAAGAGCCAAATCCAGGCCTTGGATAGATCTCAGCCCGGACTGCCTATGAAGAAGGGTCGTTGCGGCACGATGACCCATGACTATAAACGGCATGGCACGACCACGCTCTTTGCCGCTCTCAATGTTCTGGAAGGCACAGTAATCGGTGAGTGTATGCCCCGTCATCGACATCAGGAATATCTCAAGTTCCTGCGCAAGCTTGATAGAGAGATCCCAAGTGATTTGGAGTTGCACTTGGTGGTAGACAATTACAGTCCGCATAAGCACGACGACGTCACGGCTTGGCTTGCAAAGCAGCCGCGCTTTCATATTCATTACATTCCCACCAGCTCTTCCTGGCTTAATTTGGTGGAGCGTTGGTTTCGCGAACTCAGCCAGAAACGCCTGCGACGCGGTAACTTCCAAGGCGTAAAAGAACTCATCGCCGCCATTAAGGAATACCTTATACAGAACAACAAGCAACCGAAACCGTTTGTCTGGACCGCTACTGCGCAACAGATCATCGACAAAGTCAATCGTTGTAAAGGAATTTCTGAGACACTACACTAGTTACCGATTACGTTATTGCCGGGGCGGAGTGAGGAAGATTGACCCCCGTAGCGGTCTACATTGGAAACGAGGGGCTGAACTCCGGCGCGCTTAGCCTTCAGGCGGAAAACTTAGATTGCATGAAAAACTATTCTTCCGCGGCGCTAGCGACACAAGTTGGCCTGGACAGCATCTCACAAAAGTTCTGTTACGGACTTGCAATGGCGTTCTTGCAAACGCCGCTCAGGAGGTTTGGATTCAGAACACCCGCGATCACGAGGTTCGACTCGTCGGAGGTGTACATCGCGGACCGCGTTGCTGACACGTCAGCCTACGCTCAGCTGTTTCGGAGATTCACTCCTTTCGAAGGAAAAGCGGTTCTCGATCTTGGCTGTAACACGGGGTATCTGCTTCACAGCTTCCTTCAATCCGAACGCTTTACAGCAATCGGGGCTGATATTGTTGCCTCGTATCTTGAAATGGCGCGTGAGAGCTACGGCGATACGATAAAGTTTGTTCAGACGACCCCGGCCAACATTCCCCTCGCCGATGAAAGCGTTGACGTAGTTTACACGATTGATACAGTCGAACACCTCAGCCGCGCAGAAGAAATTTTTATAGAGGTGTTCCGGCTGCTCAGGCCGGGCGGTTTATTCCTAGTCCACTTCAACCCATGGCTTAATCCTTACGGCAGTCACTTGGAGGATATTATCGCCTTCCCGTGGCCGCACGTGGTTTTCTCGATGGATACCCTTTTGACCGTTGCTGCCAAAGTGTACGACTCGCCCGCGTATCCGACGGCTTGCTATTTTCTCGATCCCAAGACGGGTGAGAAAAGCCCGAACCCCTACCACAACCGAGAGAATTGGGAAACATACCTCAATCGCATGACCATCAGGCGCTTCAACCGATTACTCAAAAAACTTCCATTTGAAAAGGTGCATCAGGAGCGGATTGGTTTTGGCGGCAAGACCTTCAAACTTTCGCGTCTTGTGCGTGGACTCGCCCAGATACCTGTGATTGATGAATTTTTCACGAACGCTCTTTTTACCGTGCTAGTTAAGCCGAGCACTGGGAGGCGCAGATTTTAGATGGTGAGCTCGCCGGTCTCTGAAGTTGGTAGAATCTGTAGAGAAGTTCTTTGAGAGTGCCTTCATGATTCTAACGCCCGAAATACAGTACCGATGGACGACCAGAAAAAGCATTTTCTCGAACGCCTTACATCATTCCTTTTCTTGAATCGACGCCTAACTGATTCATGGAAGGTGCGTAACTATTATGGGGCGCTGGCGAGGGGTCGAAAGTTTCAGGCGCGTCGCGCAGCGGTCAGGTCAAAGGTTTATCTGAATGCCGGATGCGGACCGAACATCAAGCCTAACTTCATTAACCTTGACTACGATTGGGCACCTGGAATTGACCTCTGTTGGGACCTCAGAAAAAGCCTTCCCTTTGCCGATGGCTCAATTAGGGGTGTTTACAGTGAGCACTGTTTGGAGCATCTCGCGTATGGCGACTGCCTCAGCGCCCTTCGAGAATTCAGGCGGGTGCTGAGGCCGGATGGGACCCTGCGCGTTGTGGTCCCCGACGCAGAGCTATATTTCGATTTATACCAAAGGCATAAGGCAGGTGAGCACGTTTCTTTTCCCTATATTCCCGAGCCGCCGCCTAAAGACTTCACGCCTCTGATGGCTATTAACAGAGTGTTCAGGGAGCCGGGACATCTGTATGCCTATGATGACGTCACACTGGGTCAGGCGCTTAAGCGGGCAGGTTTCAAGGAGATCAGAAGGGAAAAGTTCATGCAGGGTAGGGATGCGGTGTTGTTAATCGATACCCCCGAACGGGCGATTGAGTCACTTTACTTGGAAGGATCCGCGTAAACGCTTTCACCTCTTTTGGTTACAGCTCCTAGCGCGAGCAGTCCTCCTCCATAGGTCTCAGGCCTGCGCATCAAACTGCCGAAATCAACCATTGACAACTCAACTCAACGATGTTTAAACTACGCCTAGCTGCTAACAATCACTAAGCATGTCAATGGCAGCATTCGATCTTTGGACGATTGCACACGATAAGGGCAAACCTGTCGCGAGACAGGGGCGCAAAGCCGTGAATCTCCCCCGGTGTTTTGTAAGTTCTGCCGCTGTGAGATTGTCTGGTTGCCGAAGGCGATCGGAGAGCCGTAACTTCGGAATCCTTTGCGGATGAGTGAAGCTGCTGAATTCTTCGGAATCAGCAAGAAGCACGAAATCGCGATTCTCTAGACAATCAAAGTTATGGCCGGAGCTTTAGCGGCGAAGTTTCCTGCAGTCGTTGGCTCCTTCCCTCCATCGCATACCACCTCAAAAGTTCAGCAACAGTAGGCTTTTATTCGTAACTCGGCTTCCGCTGGGAGCGGGGAGAATAGTCTTCTGTTGCCTTTTTCAGTGAAGCTCAGTGCTGCCAATCGTCAAACTGCGCCACCAACTCAACGCGTAGCTGCCACCGCTTAAAGGCATTGCGGTAGCAGTGCAAGTTCGCAAAGCCAGGTATCTCATGCCCCTTGAGCATGAGGGACCGGTTTCCAAAGTGAGGTAAAAGATGAATATTCCGTGCGGATCAAAACATTGCTTTGCCTTTTCAACCCATTCGAGCTTACATGTCCTTTTTGTCATCGCCGTCTTTGTGATTACAGTCGCCGGAAACACATTAACGGCGGGCGCCGCCACACTCGCGGTACCGGCGGGCGGCGACTTACAGGCGGCCATTAACGCTGCCCAATTTGGCGATACGGTAGTACTTCAAGCTGGAGCGACCTACAAGGGTAGTTTTTCCCTGCCCCCCAAATCCGGCGGAACAAACACCGACGCTGACTACATCACGATTCGGACTTCCAATCTCTCAGGGCTACCGGCAGATGGCCAGCGGGTAACTCCTGCCCACGCCTCGGCAATGGCAAAGCTGGTTCTCCCAGACCCTGGCTTTGGCTCACCGCTATTGAGCACTTACGGTGATGTCGCACGTTACTACAAACTCATTGGATTGGAGATGACTACCGAATCAGAGAGCACCTTCAGCTACCAACTCGTCGTCCTTGGCGACGATTATCCGAGTGCCAGTAGGACTCTTGCTGCCGTGGCGCATCACTTCATAATTGACCGCTGTTACATCCACGCATGGCCCCGGCAATCCTTAAAGCGCGGGATTATGCTGAATAGTTCGCACACGAAGATCATCAATAGTCACATCTCTGGTTTCAAGGCCGAAGGGCAAGACACACAGGCAATCATGTCCTACAACTCGCCCGGGCCCTTTCAAATTGTCAACAACTACCTTGAGGCGGCAGGAGAAAACATCATCATTGGCGGGGCCGATCCCGCGATCCCAAACCTCGTGCCTTCGGACATTCTGATTTCTCGCAACTATTTCTATAAGCCGTTGTCATGGCGAGTTGGTCATCCCTCATATGCAGGGAAGCAGTGGAGTATTAAGAACCTTTTCGAGTTGAAGAACGCCCAGCGTGTGACGATTGACGGAAATGTATTTGAGAACAACTGGGCCGAGTCACAGGGCGGAATTGCGATTGTGTTGACGCCCAGAAATCAGGATGGCACCGCACCGTGGTCCGTGGTTAGGGACGTGACCTTCACGAATAACATCGTGCGTCACGCAGCAGGGGCAGTCAGTGTCTATGGCGCGGACGACATCTATCCCAGCCAACGGACGGAAAACATCACAATCCGTAACAACGTGTTTGACGACATCAACGAATCGTGGGGAAGCGGGGGAAGTACCTCTGGCTTTATGCTAATCAGCGGGCCAAAGAATCTCACTGTAGATCACAATACGGTCACGGGCCTGACGACGATCATCACCATCATTCCCTCTCAAAACCCAAATCTGGTATTCACCAACAACATCGTCAAGCACCAGAATGGAGGCATTATTGGCGAAGGGTTAATGCCCGCAGAATCATATATTACTCAGGCCACGCCCCATACAATCACGGGTAACCTCCTAGTGGGAGCAAAGTTGCAGTACTGGGACGCCGAGACGCGGTATCCACCAGGCAATCGCTACCCCGATACCTATGACGAGATTGGCTTTGTAGATTATGGCGGGGGACACTATAGTCTAGGAGTTACCTCACCCTACAAGGGAACTGCGAGTGACGGAACCGATCCTGGCTGCAATATTGAGGCACTTAACGCCGCCATCTCCGGGGTGCAGTCTACCCCAACAGCTTCGCCCACACCTTCGCCGGAGCCGACGCCGGAACCTTCGCCAACTCCCACACCAACACCGGATGATTCGTTATCCATAAGTGTTTATGACCCCACCAATGGTTCAACTTTTGCCGAAGGCTCCAATATTACAATCTCTGCGAATACCCATACCTCAGCGACCAAGGTCGAGTTCTATCAAAACAACAAGCTGATCGCCACAGACACCAGTAGTCCATTCGGCATTGTCTGGTCCAATGTGCCAAAGGGTGAGTACACCTTGACAGGAAGGGCTTTTAACAGCAGTGGCGGCAACACCACCTCCAACGGTGTTTCCATAAGCGTTAAGAAGTCGCCAGCGAGCGTCAATAAGGCCAAAGGCAAGGGGAACGGCTTAGCTAGCAGCGGAACCTCGTCGTCTACTGAACCGTACGCCGGGGCAGCTGATGGAAAAATAACCGAGAGTCTCGCAACAATTACTGCCGGCATCGACTCACTGATCGTTGATATCGAACAGGCGTATGCTGACTTTCTCTTCGAGAGGATTTCGTTTGGGACCAACGCTGACCGTATCGAGACCCAGCTCCTCGCTGCCTATCACTTCACAAGGTCTAACCGGGCGCTCTCATCCAAGCTCGGGTACTCAGAAAGCGTGCGAAATAACTTGAGGCGTATCGTCGCTCACCTCGCGATGACGGAAGATTTGATGCTTTTTGGCTTCATTACTCCCGCGACGACCCAGTACGCGAACTCGGTCAATGCTCGTGCTAACGTTCTCTTTGGACCAGCGAGCGCCGGGTATGAAGCAACCGCCTCGTCGATGGTACCGGCTAGCCTGGGATACATCTTTGGGAACCAGAACGTTTCGCCGCTGGGTCTCCAATCATTGTTCGCACCGCTCCAAGCTGATGGTGGGCCGACCTACGAACTCGGCGGAGTAAACGTTACTGTTGGTGGTCAGCCGGCGCCAGTGGTCTTTCTGTCGCCTGCAAGGATTAGCTTCTCAGTTCCTCCAGGACTTCCATCTGGTACGGTGGAGGTGCTGGTAACTTCGCAACACGGTTACATCTCTCGTGGGACGGCTACAATAGCCCAGAATATAATTCGTCTTACGACTTCAGATAACGAGAGCGGTCGCGCACTAGTCGTTAATGCACTCGGACAAAGTCCCGATAGCTTTGATGTGACGACCGGAGGTAACTTCGGTTCCGATAAACGAACACGTCTGACACTTTTTGCTACCGGAATCAGCGGTAGTGCGGCGAATACGAATTTGAGCAATGACCTTACTGTTAATGACGTCTTCAGGCCGAACTTCGCTGAATCCGTTGTGGTTGAAGCGCGAAAGAGCACAGGTCCGCCGATACAATTGCCAGTCGAGTTTGCTGGTGCGCAGGGGAACCTCCCCGGAATGGATCAAGTGATCGTCACTTTGGTTCCATCTCTCAAGGGAGCGGGAACTGTTCGGCTAACGTTGATCATTAATGGCCAACGAAGTAACACCGCGACGGTTGTGGTTCGCTAAGAAAGTAGAATCTCATGTTTCCTTGGTAGGGTGACTCGTACCGAGTCACCCTTTTTTATCAGTGTACCACTTGTCGGAAAACCATAAAGATTTGGTCGAGAAACTGTTTCGCCGCTTAGGGGTCGGCTTCTTAAACCTAGTAAAAACTTAAGAACTTATGGGAAATCGGGATCTGACTGGCTTTAGACATATAGAGAGAATGCTTTGCAGTGTTGATTTTTGGATTGTCACCTAGGGCTAACTTAAGATAAGCTCTCACCGCTTTTCAGGTATTAGAAGGTCTGACAACACTTTTAAGAGTGTTCGGTTCTCGCAAGGGAATTTGCCCTTTCCTTTTGAGAACGTGCCAGGGGAATCCCATAAATGAGTGTCCACGCCTCTAAAGTTCTGTGGCGAGTTCTCGCCGTCTCTGCAGCTATTCTGTTCGCCTATGTCACTGTAATTACCAAACTAGGTATTCACTGGTGGACCGACGAGAACTACTCGCATGGTCTCCTTATCCCCTTCGTAATTGGCTACATTCTTTGGTACCGGAGGGACCGGCTTAGACAGGCACCGAAGCAACCTTCTCTGATCTTAGGTAGCGCTGCAGTATTGCTCGGTGTCGTGATCCTATGGGCGGGAACAGCAGGCGCGGAACTCTTTCTGCAGAGAGTATCACTTGTTCTGGTCTTGGGGGGTACGGTTCTTTATTTCTGGGGTTCGCGTCTCCTGCGTGTTGTTCTTGTACCTCTTGCCCTTCTGTTGTTGGCGATCCCAATACCAGCCATAATTTTCAATAAGATCGCTTTTCCGCTTCAGTTGTTTGCGTCTCAGTGCGCAGTATGGTCCATGAGACTTTTTGACATTCCTGTACTGCGCCAGGGAAATATCATTGAGTTGTTGCCTCTGAATGCGCTTGAGACTAAAAAGCTTGAAGTCGTAGAAGCATGTAGTGGAATTCGGTCGCTTATGACTCTGGTTACTCTTTCGGTCGTTTTCGCTTATTTCACACATCCACGACCTGAAAAACCAACACGCGCTGATAACGACCAGGGTCTGATGCGTGTACTCCGAAGTTACGGCTTCTGGCGGTCTAGCGCAATAGTTTTAGCTGCAGTGCCGATCGCGATCTTGACTAATGCACTTCGAGTAAGTGGTACTGGAATCTTAGCTCATTACTACGGAACGGAAGTGGCCGATGGCTTCTTTCATTCTTTTTCGGGCTGGGTCGTCTACATTCTGGCTTTCCTGATGTTGTTTGCGGTGGGCTGGTTACTCGATAGGTTCAGACCGGAGGAAGCAGATCTCGACAGCAGCTCCACCCAACCTTCGGAGGAATTAGAACCTGACCAAGTGATGGCTTCCAGTTCAGTTGTTCAAGTGGAAGGGACTGAATAGATGATAAGTTCCGTGCGTTTCATCGCACTTTTGCTAGTCCTAATTGTTGCGGGAGTTTTAGTTAATTCCTGGAGTTATCTTGGCGAGGCCCATGTAGAACGAAAAGAACTGAGAGAATTTCCCAAACAGCTTGGGGATTGGGAGCAGGTTGGCGAAGATCAAAG
>CAZNPP010000117.1:0-4531 GCA_964574785.1 uncultured Chloracidobacterium sp.
CGCCAAGTACTGTCCACGCAAAAAAGTCTTGTGGGTCCTTCTCAATGATCGCTTTTAACAACGCGATGGCCTTTTTATGCTGCTTTTCTCTAAATGCAGCCATTGCCCTATCAAAAACCTTCTCGGCGTCAGCGCTCCGAATGTAAGTATCCTTGGCTGTAACAGTCCCGGTAATTTGTCTGGTCGCACCCTTCAACGATTGCCAGTCCACGGAAATGTCCTGACGTACGCGGTTGCTCATACCGGCGATTATGACTGTCCGCCCGACTTCAATTCCATCAACTTCGAACGCCAACACATGTCCGTTTTGTGGAGTTCTCAGAAAATAATAGTATCCGCTGTCGGATGCTTGTTTCCGATCAAGCTGAATTCCGCCATCATAAAGGACCGCAAAGATAACCGGCTTGCGTTCATCCTTGCCGATGCCCTGTATAGTTACCTGGCCATAGATAACCGACGCGCCAATAGGGATAGGCAAACCGGTGGCCTGACTGATTTCGTCAACCTGGCCGACGGAACAAAGGGGCAGAAGAAGGACAAACATCCACGTCAAGCCGATTTGGCGAATGCTGTTCATTGTTGCCCCAAGAAATGGAAGTGGATTAACTAGCAGACATTCTTTGTCAAAAATCGTCATGGTGTCAAGAACCGTTCTAATTGGTCAATGAAGTTAATTTTCAAACCCACCAAGCGAACGCCCGCCAACCTCTCAGCACAGGAAGCAATGCTAATGAGGACGGCGAAAGGGTGAAGGATGAAGAATTCGTTGACTTTCATTCTTTGGCATTCATCCTTCATCCTTCATCCTTTGAAACATATCAACGCTTTTTTTCGTTACCTTGTCGGAAAAAGAGATTTTAGCCCCCCGGAGGACGACACATGAAGCGAGTCATATTAGTGGTTTTACTTGTCGGAATAGCTGCCATTGCCGGAATTGTGCGCTCGCATTCCAAATCCGGAGGCTCTCTATCAGACTTGGCTGCGGTAAGTGATCATGAGAGTGACAAAGAAGTTCAGGAAGAGATAAGAAAGCTTTACGAACTCGCACCAGACGCTCGGGTCGAGATAGCCGGCATTAACGGTTCAGTACACATTGAAACTTCTGACACTTCGACTGCTGAGGTTCTAATCCAACGTCAAGCAAAGAGCCCCGAAGCTTTGCAGCGGCGCCAAGTTGTTATCGAAAACACTTCAAAATCCTTAACTATACGAGGAGAAAAGGGGCAAGGTGGGTTCTTTAGCTGGTTTGTGAAATCAAACTCCACTGAGCAGGTAACGCTGCGGCTTCCTCGACGGGTTTCGTTGTTAACGTCAGGAGTGAACGGTTCAGTAATTGTTGAAGAGATTGATGGACCGGTCGAGATCCATGGTGTAAATGGGAAGGTGGAGATTGCTCAGGCGACTGGTGCTGCGGAGTTTAACGGCATCAATGGGAACATAGTTGTTGGCCTTAGAGAATTCAACGACGATCGCGTAAGTATTAGTGGCGTTAACGGAAACATCGAGCTGAAACTCACCCAGGGTGTGAATGCCATTCTCGAGGCCCATGGAATGAATGGCAGGGTCTTTTCTGATCTGCCAGATTTTGTGCTGGAAGAGGCTAAGCACGGCCGTTTTCGGGCTCATGTTGGAAGCGGAGGGAATAGAATCTCGGCAAACGGAATTAATGGGAATATCAGATTCAGTCGAGTTGGTGCGTCGGCAGTTTAGTATTCATCCACAGGTTACGCCGATTGTGGCCGCTGCGTTACTTCAAACCACGTCTGGGAGCACAGGATTTACAGAACCGGGAGCGGAGAAGCTGGAAAAATTGCGGCTACAACACTCTCGGATTGGACCACGAAACGTTCGAGTCACGGGCTCCAATTTTTCCAGCTTCGGAGCGACCGGGCCGCCGCCTTACATCACACCATCGTTTTGACCTCAATTAATGTTGGGTGATTCCAACTTGTTCAGTCGCACATCACAACGCTCCTGGTGCAACGTCAGATAGGCTCGTGTGACGCAGCGGCCCGGTCGCTGCGAAGCTGGAAAAATTGGAGCTGTGACTCGAAGGTTTCGTGCGAGAGTGTTGAATTCGCAATTTTTCCACCTTCTCCGCTCCCGGTTCTGTAACGCTGTCAACCTTTCAGCGTCATCCTTCCGCCATCATTGTTTCACTTCAGCTTCGGAGCGACCGGGCCGCCGCCTTACATCACACCATCGTTTTGACCTCAATTAATGTTGGGTGATTCCAACTTGTTCAGTCGCACATCACAACGCTCCTGGTGCAACGTCAGATAGGCTCGTGTGACGCAGCGGCCCGGTCGCTGCGAAGCTGGAAAAATTGGAGCTGTGACTCGAAGGTTTCGTGGTCCACTGCGAGAGTGTTGAATTCGCAATTTTTCCACCTTCTCCGCTCCCGGTTCTGTAAGAACGCTCCGGATTCTGTTCGCGGCCTGGCCTAATGCAGCTGGTGTTGGTGCTCTTGGAACCGAGGTAGTATCAATCCGCCTTAGCGAGGGAGGTTTCAGCTATCTTCCTGGTTGCATTTTGGCTCATAATAAAGCTATTCAACCCAAATATCATGAAGTGAGGACTTTGAAAGTGCTCCCGCTGATGTCCCAACGGTATTTTTCTATCACTCTCGTTGCAGTTGTGCTTCTCTCTCTCTGCAGTTAAGTTGTGTTGTCAACAGCCATTCTGACGCCGTAAATAGCGAGAGAATCCCAAGTGTCAAGAAGACTGCTGGAGCCGCGAATGAAATACTGATGTGAGTTATAAAGCAGATCGTAAGAAGCAAACCGTTCAGGTCACCTTCTATCGCGACATCACCGAGGTGGTCGATGGGCAAGAAAAGAAGGACTTCGGCAAAAGCGTAATTGCCGTAGACAAACCTCATATAAATGGCGTAAAGATGCAGGAGTCAGTTGACGATATTGGACGCAAACTATAATCGGCTGAGTTGGACCAGCTAGCACGAGACTACAAGATTACTTTTTCGGCGGATGGTAAAACCTTCGAAGCTGAAGCTGAGTTTGAATCAACGGATGTTGGTAAGACCCAGACCTTAAAGTGTCGAATCGTAAATCCTAATCAGTAGATGTCACGCAATCACCTTGGTGTCTCGAGGAATCTATTATGGCCCAATTTGCTTTTGGCGAAACGTTAAAGCTTGGCAGATTGGTAAAAGAATACAGGAAGTCATCCGCCAATGTCGCAAAGGTCATTATTGTCTCTTTGATTAGCGTTGCTATTGCTTCGTTTTTCTTTTTAGGCGCCTTCAGCATGTCTAATGATCTTGCCGGTAGAATCGTTCTTTCAATCGTAGGGCTGTTCTTTCTTCTGCCTGCATTGTTTGGGGTTTATATGCTGGTCAGAGGTCGGGGCGCCACATTGAGCCTTCACGAAAACGGTTTGCTCTATCGCCGCGGTGGCAAAGAATCTGCGATAACGTGGGATGAAATCGACTCTTATGCTCAGGAGACTAACTGCCGGATCGCCAAGAAAGATGGTGAGATCATTGAGTTCGGCCTCAACATCGATGGTGTGGATGAAGTAGCGACAAAAATTCAAGAGGAAACCTCGAAAAGAATGCTGCCCCGGATGAAAGCGGCGATTCTTAACGGCCAAAGCATCGAGTTCAAAGGCGTGAAGCTTCCAGTTCTCAGCAACGTGGCAAGAGCTTATTCCGGCTTTTATGTTGATGCCGAGGGCATCAGCACAATGGATGGAGGGGAGCGCATTGTTTGGCAGGATGTCACGGAATTTGGCGTTACTGAAGGGCAGATAGGATCAAGTAACCGCGCGCACAGTAAGATAGACCTCTTCTTTATTCAGGATCAAAACAAGAGTTTTGAAACGCGGCTTGGTCTGCTGGAGAATGCACACGTTCTTCTGGCTATTTGCGACGAGCTGATTACTTCACCAAAGTCCAAAGTCCAAAGTCCAAAGTCCAAAGTCTAAAGTCCCATGTCAAAGGCCCAAGACCAGAGGCAAAGAGTTTGACTTCGTTGGACGTTGGACGTTGGACATTGGACTTTGGACTTTCTTTATTTCCATTGACTGCTGCTGGTAAACTTTTGCCAATCCTTGGCAGAATGAAGAAGCAAATACTTATTTACGGCATCCTCGGCGGACTGCTGATCGCAGTGCTAAAGCTGATCGAGTACCACTTTCTCGTCAAAGAACATTTGATCGAGATCTATGGGGGACTCGTTGCGATTGTTTTTGCGGGTGTCGGCATCTGGCTCGGCCTAACTCTAACAAGGAGAAAGAAAGAAGTAGTTGTGGTGCGAGAAGTACGCGTTTCGGCAGATAAGCCCTTCACGCTAAACGATAGGAAGGTATCAGAGCTGGGAGTTACTAAACGCGAATTGGAGATACTTGGACTTATTGCCAGCGGGATGAGTAATAAGGAGATTGCTGAAAAGCTCTTCGTTAGTGAAAACACAGTCAAGACGCACTCGAGCCGATTATTCGACAAGCTGAACGCAAAGCGACGAACACAAGCTATTCAGATTGGCAAGGAATTGGGGCTGATCCCGTGAGT
>CAZNPP010000117.1:4631-13458 GCA_964574785.1 uncultured Chloracidobacterium sp.
TTACCTTCGGGATCATTTCAGGTGCGATTTCCTCTTTGATGATGTTGTCCACGATACCTTTCGTGGACAAGATTGGTTTTGATAAGGGTGTCGTACTTGGTTACACGGCGATTGTTCTTTCGTTTCTGCTGGTGTTCTTTGGCATCTATTCTTACCGTGAAAACGTTGGGGAGGGAAAGATAACCTTCGGAAGAGCTTTTAAAGTTGGGATTCTGATTACGCTTATCTCGTGCCTCTTCTATGTTGTCACTTGGCAGATTGTCTATTTCAATTTTATGCCTGACTTTGCCGATAAGTTTGCGGCTCATCAGGTTGAGCAGTTAAGGGCATCTGGCGCTGGGGAGGCAGCAATTGAGGCCAAAATCCAGGAGATGAACCAGTTCAAACAGTTATACGATAACCCATTGTTCAATGCTGCAATTACCTTCACTGAGCCATTTCCGGTGGGATTGCTAATTACATTAATCTCTGCCGCAATATTGCGGAGGAAAGAGACTTCGCAAACGAGTCAGGTGGCTGATAGCCAGGCTGCTCGATAATATTCCTGCGACTTGAAACCCTTAGGTTGAGCACATTTAAGAGATCTTATGTAGGAACCCTTCGATTTCTAGATTTAGGAGAAAGAGAGATGAAAACCGGCACGTCGTTCTTTGTTCTGTTCATTCTGATCGCTTTTTCCGGCTTCTTGGGCCTCGGACAAGGCGCCCTTCAGCCGGGCCCTAAGAAGCCTCGAACTTTGGAGGATTACACGCCTCGCATGCTAAAGGAGATCGAAGCGGTCACTTCTGAGGCAGACCTTGGTGACAAACAGGAGAGAATGCTTGTGCAGGGTGACATCCTTCCGTCCCGTGTGACAGTGATCTATACCGGCTCGACCCGTCCTATACCAGAACTCAAGAAGGAGGTGATCCGCCAATGGGCCCGGTTATACGCTGGAGCCCCTGAGCATTACACCAAGCCTTACGAGACAGAGGTCCTTTTTGAAGAAAGCGAGGTGAAATACTGGATTGCCGTGCAACAGCGACATCTACCGTTATTTAGCGAACAGCTTAAGCAGGGCGACTCAGTTGACCTCTATATAATTCGTTTTGGAAAAGCAAAAGTTGTGGATGTCTGGGAATCAGTGCTCTTGATCGAAAGCTTAAAGTACGAGTAATGAGTGATGAGTGATGAGAGATAATGTAGGAACTGATGTTGCCACATAGTCGTTTGTCGGAGTTGTTGCTGTTCGGAAATTATTTTGGAGCGTCGGTATGCGTCACACAAACCGGTTAAATTTGTCGTTGGTATTCCTGATTCTGTTTCTCTGTATCCTGGGTTGTAAAACCGCAGAAGAGAAGGAACGGCAGCAGCAGCGTGCTGCTGAGCGTCAACAGAAAGCAGATCAGAAACAGAAAACGGCTGATGTGATAAAGACGCTAGACCCGAACTTAGATTCCTGGGCTAAATTGGCTCCACAAGTGAAGCTGGTAAAGGAGCCCTATATAAAAGAGAAACTCGTGATCGTTTATCGACGAGACGGAGGCATCAATGAGGTGCTCGAGGGTGATGTCGTCGGGCTCGGAGATCTCCACGCTAGTACGGCAGATGAGGTGGGTATGGTTGTTCAGTCGGATTGCTTTATAGTCCGAAGAGGTAGCTACGTAACGAAGGACGAAGAAAAGAAGGAGATTCCTGCTTATATTTCCGAGTGTGAGATCCACCTTGTGGACCTCAGCCTTCCAGCCGTGATTCACAGACAGAAATTTGAGAACACTGAACTTGCGGATGAGATTAATTCGATGAACGTGGACTGGGAGACGATTAAGAAGAAGAATCGAGTGGTAGCGCGCGAGCCACGTGAGGCAATCAGAGACTTTTTGCGCAACCTACCAAGACGTTAGAGGGGCTTGTTAGAAGTCAGAAGACAGGAGCCAGAAGTCAGGAGCCAAAAGACAGGAGTCAGAAGGCAGGAGTCCGAACTCTTCCTTCTGGTCTCGCAATCACCTTCAGGTGGTCCGACGCTTACTTCTGGCT
The DNA here is from genome assembly GCA_964574785.1 of uncultured Chloracidobacterium sp. Taxonomy (GTDB): domain Bacteria; phylum Acidobacteriota; class Blastocatellia; order Pyrinomonadales; family Pyrinomonadaceae; genus PSRF01. The sequence continues at coordinate 6,648 of CAZNPP010000117.1, forward strand.
CCTGACTTCTGGCTCCTGTCTTCTGCCTTCTGAATTTTGTCCGTCGATTGTTGCTGCGGAACGCCATTTCACTTATCCTTTGCCGGAACCAAACGCCAACTTAAACAGGCCTTCCGTGCAACAGCTCAGTCAGAAAAAGGATTGGATACTTACCCCATCGGCTTTTCAGCGCCTCCTTAACTGGCTTGATGGAGGCAAAAATTCGGATGGCTTTAATTATCTCGAAATGCGACGGCGCCTGATCGCATACTTTGACCGGAAGAACTGTCAGTTACCAGAAGACCTGGCTGATGAGACTTTGAACCGTCTGGCCCGAAGGCTTGAAGAGGAGGGAATCGTAGAGGACCAAGCGCCGGCTCGGTACTGTTACATCATGGCCCGCTTTGTTTTTATGGAGTCTGTCCGCGAATCAAAACGGGAGAATAGTCTCCAGGATGATCTGCGGCGGCAGTCTAATATTGCTGCTTTGAAGTGGTCGGTGCCCGAAGACGACAAACAGAACAAGGAGAAGATGCTGAACTGCCTCACACACTGTACACAAAAACTGGATTTGTTCGACCAGGAAATCATAACCAGTTACTACATCGGAGAAGCTCGCGCAAAGATAAACAATCGCCGTGCACTTGCAGAGAACTTAGGAATAACAATGAACGCTCTCAGCATTCGCGCCTGCAGAATTCGCGATAAACTCGAATTATGTGTTAATCAATGTCTGAAAAGCTGAAATGCTTTTGGCAGATTGTCTAATGTGTTTGGGAGTGTATTGGTACTTTGTTCGAAATAGATAAGCAACCCGACAACTTGGCTATCACTGAATATCTCCTTGGCTCCTTGCCTGAGGCGAAGGCTGAACGTTTCGACGAGCTTAGCCTTAGCGATGATGAATTCTCCGAGGCTCTAAGAGCGGCGGAGAAGGATCTTGTGGATGCTTACGTCCAGGGAGAGTTGAGTGGTTCAAATCTGGAGCGGTTTGAATCGTTCTATCTGGCTTCACCTCTGAGACGAAAAAAGGTCCAAATCGCGTCAGCGTTTCAAGCTTTGGGTGAAGCTACCCCTTTCGTGCAAGAGAAAAAAATTCCTAAAAAAAAAGAAAGTGATTCGACCTGGTTATCTGCGTTTGGTTTCTCCGGAGTGCGACTCCCATCGCTGCGCTTGGTTGGCGCCTTGACTGCCTTGATCGTGATGATTCTGGCGGGCTGGCTGATTTTTGAAAATCTACGGCTGCGTCGGGAACTTTCCCAAACGTTAGCGGCCCAAGGCAATGATGAACGGGTTAGGCTTGAGAAAGAGCTGGCGCAGATTCGCGAAGAGCGCGACAAGCTTGAAGGGCTGCTCAGTCAGAAGGAAGCAGAGGCTGATGGAATAACAAAAGGCTCCGAACCGCCCAAGAAACAGCCGGGAGTCCCGAATGGCGGACTAAGCGTTGCCACCTTTGTCCTAAAACCTCAGCTGCGCAGCACCGGTCAAATCCCCACAATCTCCATTCCAGACAATGCGACTCACATAACGTTTCGATTAGAACTCGAACCTAACGATTATTCCGCTTATCGAGTTGCACTTCTAGTTAACGAACAATCCTTATGGCAAAGCGCAACTCTCAAATCAAGCATCAGAGACAGCACTCAATCTTTGAGGGTATCAGTCAGCACCCAGCAACTGAAGGAAGGAACCTATATCCTTCGACTCAGCGGCATTTCCTCGAATAGGTCTGAGATTATTGGTGACTATCCAGTCAGAGTTGTGAAATAATGCCTCCCCATTAACACCTAAAGGGACTACAACCCAGTACGGTGGCGAGGTGGAGCTGATGTTAGGGCTGCTACTAGGTCGCCGAAAAACTCCAGTGAGAAATACAGTACTTCTCTTACTCTTACTTCTAGTTCTATCCTCAGCTGAATTTACCCTCGTAAGAAAAGCAAGAGTATCAGCTCAGTTGGGCGTGTTGTCAGAACCAAACACCGCAGCCCAGAAAGATCAGCAGATACCAAAGCTCCAAACGGACTTACCTGTCGAGCGTGAACTTTCCGGTGGGCAAAAACACTCATTTGAAATTTCGTTAAGAGAGGGCCAATACGCGAATCTCGTTGTTGAACAGCGTGGGATAGATGTAATTGTTCGCGTGTTTGATGTAGAAAAAAAACCAATTTTTGAATTCGATTTGGAAATCAGAAATCAGGGTACTGAAAAGGTTGAGCTCGTAGCATTGAACGCCGGCAATTACCTTCTGGAAGTAGAAGCCAAGTATAGACACGCTCCTGAAGGTCTCTATCAGATACGGATTGTGGAACTGCGCTCCGCAACTGAAGACGATCGCTCGTTACATCATGCTCGCGTTCTTCTTACAGAGTCCCTCAGCTTGAGTCGTGCGGGCAAATACAAAGAGGCGCTTTTGCCTGCAGGACGGTCCCTCGAAATTCGTCAAAGGACACTGGGCGCAGAACACCCTCAGGTTGCGATACTCCTCAACAGAATCGGAATCCTCAACTTCAGTTTGGGCGAGTTCTCCAAAGCTGAACCGCTCTTCCGGCGCGCGCTGGATATCTTCGAGAAACGTCTGGGACCAGATGATGTAATCGTCACAGAACCCCTGAATAATCTATCGGTATTTTATAGAAATAGAGGAGAATTTGCTGAAGCAGAAGCAATGTTACGGCGTACTCTGGCGGTTCGGGAAAAAGCGTTAGGGCCAGATCACCCGTTCGTAGCTGTTACGCTGAGTAATTTGGGAATACTTTACCGAAGACGTGGAGACAATGCGAAGGCCGAACTCATGTACGAGCGCTCACTGGATATCCGTGAAAGAAGCGTCGGATCAGACCATGCCGATCTAGTTCCCGTGCTAACCAATCTGGCTGCGCTGAACTATTACAAGGGTGATTACACCCGAGCGCTTATGTTGGATCGTCGAATCTTGGATATTCAGGAGAAAAACTTAAAAGAAGGACATCCCCGAATCGCAGATGCTTTGACTAATCTCGCTATTGTTTACGCAGACAGCGGTGTGCCTGAAAAGGCGGAGCCTCTCTACTATCGCGCGTTGGAAATTTATGAGAAGAATTTCGGACGAGACCACATTGAGTCGGTGACGGCACTTAACAATCTTGCCAAACTCTATCAGCAACGTGGTGAATATGACAAAGCAGAGTCGTATCTAAACCGCTGTTTGCAAGCTGTCGAAAAGAATTTGGGCGCTGAGCACACCAACGTGGCGCTGTACGTCTTCAATTTGGGCGGTCTCTATCTCCTCAAAGGTGAATATACTAAAGCGGAACCGCTTCTCACCCGTGCCTTGAAGATTCGAGAGCAATTGTTAGGCGCCAACCATTTTGATGTTGGCCGGTCGTATAGCGCATTAGCTCGGCTTTTCGCCTTGACGGGCGACGTACCACAGGCGGTGAGCTTTCAGACACGCGCAAATCAGATCATCGAAAGCAACATCGCATCGAATCTAGCGGTCGGCTCTGAACATCAAAAATTGGCGTACATGTCTCTAATTGCGGAAGACCTGAATCAGACGATCGCTCTTCATGCCAGCCTCGCTCGAAGGGATGAGATCGCTCGAGTGGAAGCTGTAACCGCAATTCTTCAGCGCAAGGGTCGCGTTTTGGATGCGATGACAGCGAGCATGGCGGCGCTGCGTGAACGCCTGGAGTTAAAAGCTGGCGACCTATTTGACCGTCTAAATGACGCGAACGCACGTCTTGCTGAACTCACACTGAACGTGCCATCGAGAGGCATGACGCTGGATGAATATCAAAAACAGATCGCGGCTGTCCAAGAGCAGAAAGAAAAACTCGAAGTCCAACTCAGCCGGTTGAGCGCAGGCTTTTACCAGAGTGCCCAACCGCTCACGCTTGAAGCTGTTCAAAGTTTAGTTCCAACTAATGCTGCACTGATAGAGGTTGCTGTTTACCGTCCTTTCGATGCGAAGGCTGCGGAGAGCAAAACAATCTTCGGTGAACCACGCTATGTTACGTATGTGATCCGGAATCAAGGCGCGGTACAGTGGACAGAACTCGGTCCAGTAAAAGAAATCGACAGCCACGTCGAAGCCTTCCGTCTAGCTTTGCGGGACCCACAGCGCAAAGATGTGCGGCAACTCGCCCGTGTAGTTGACGAGAAAGTCATGCAACCCGTACGCGGTTTGATAGGCGATGCCACACAATTGCTTGTTTCCCCTGAGGGCGAACTTAATCTGATTCCTTTTGGAGCTTTGATTAATGAGCAAGGGCACTATTTGATTGAACGCTATTCCTTCAGCTATCTGAGTAGTGGACGCGATCTTCTTCGGATGCAGGTGGCGCGCAAGAGCAAAGCAGGACCAGTGATCGTTGCGGCGCCATCATTTGGAGAACCTTCAACAGAGCAGATTGCCAAAACACATGAGAAGGCCGCCGCACCTCGTAACATGCGACGAAGCGTCACGACGGCCCGTAATCTGTCTGAGGTTTACTTTGCGCCGCTAGGTGGTACGGCCCAGGAGGCCACCTCGATCCAAAATATCTTTCCAGGAGTACGGCTTTTGATCGGACCAAAGGCAACGGAATCTGCCGTTAAAAGCCTCTCGGCTCCAAGCATCTTGCACATAGCCACCCATGGGTTTTTCCTCGAGGACACGGGAGTGGTTGCCACCAGTACTAAGGAACCGCGAACGGGAACTTGGGAAAACAAACGAATTGAAAACCCTCTGCTACGTTCAGGGCTTGCTTTGGCAGGTGCAAATATCCGGGTTGGCGGTGGCGATGACGGAATTCTAACTGCTCTTGAAGCATCGGGTTTGGATCTGTGGGGTACAAAGCTCGTTGTGCTCTCAGCATGTGACACCGGCCTCGGAGAGGTGCGCACTGGTGAAGGTGTTTACGGTTTGCGCCGCTCGTTCATGCTTGCCGGCGCCGATTCATTAATCATGAGCCTTTGGCCTGTCAGCGACTACATCACACGTGAGCTGATGACGTCCTATTACAAGATGCTGAAGCTGGGACACGGGCGTAGTGAATCGTTGCGAAAGGTGCAATTAGATACATTTAAACGGAGCGGTAGACAGCATCCGTTTTATTGGGCCAGCTTTATTCAATCCGGCGATTGGAATCACCTAAATTAAATAAACAATCCCCAAACTCGCGTTCTTTGGATTGAGGTCACCGACGATCGAGACGCTAAGTTCAAAAGACTACAGTAAGGCTCACGGAGTTTGCTGACAGTTAGCCACCTACCGTTCAAGGTCCCCGGATTTAAGGCATTCTCTAGCCCGTCAATATTAACAAACAGTAGTTTGAAATGTTTTTTCTTCTCCGTCTTATCTGAGTGGATAGCTAAACGTTTTTCCCAATGCACCTTTCACAGAAAAGCCGATTAGAAACTCGGCCTGTCGTCAAAAAATGCTTGAAGTGAGGAGAAGAAAGATGAGAAGGATTTCGTTGCTTGCTCTTTCGGTTTTAACTATTGTGGCATTCAGTTTCCTGACGGTCTCAGCCCAGATCACCGTTAGAGTTCCGAAGATTCCAAAGCCGAAGCCTCAGCCAACTCCGACAGAGACAACTCAGCCTACGGCAACAAGCGATCAACCCACTCAACCCGCACCCGAAGAACGAAGAGCCGAAAGACCGGCGACAGCCGTCGGTAGTGCTGGGCCCTACTTCAGAAGGCCTGCACCGCCAGACACACCGGCAGTTCTGGTGGATACTATGGAAATTAGAACCGACACATGGGACTACTACTGGAAAGCGCCAGGTCAAAGCAACTACACCAGTTGGGTGCCGCGAGTGCGTTTTGATGTAAGTTACTCAGGTTCTACTCGGTTGCGCTACAAGGCAGAGTATTTCTCACCTGACGGCCAGCTTTGGTTCAGTGAGACGCTTGAACAGAAGAACATCCAGGAACGTGAAGGCAAATCGACTATGGAGAGCCAATGGGGCTCGGAAGATGACAAAAAGACTGTCGTGGTACCCGGCACTTTTGGTGTGAAGATTACGAACATGCGCGACAACTCAGTGGCCTTTCAAGGCAAGTTCAAAGTTGTCAGATACAAGCCAGAGAATACCGATGCTCGGTATAAGAACTGGGTTGATTTCTACGTTGACCAAGACTGGAACTTACCGATAGGTTACACGGCTGTGGACCGGGAATCACTTGGCTCTGTAACACCGTCGGTAAAGATGTGGTTCAAAGGCGATCTCAACAGCAAGGATTTTGAAGCCCGTATCTTCCACAACGGAAAAGAACTTGCGACAACTGATGATTGGGCTGGAGGTGTTCAATCCGGCGAGCGGAGGTTTCCGAAACGCAGAGGGAACGATCCGGCGCTATTTTGGAATCAGTTCGAGTTCAATTGGGCACATAAGCTGCTGTTTATCTCCGACGATGTCGCGAGAAATCAGACAAGAAATCAAGACAAGATTTACATTAACCAAATGCCAGGAGAGTATGTCGTAAAAGTTTTTTACAAAGGTGAGCAGGTACGTGAGACCAAGTTCACGATTGCTGATGGTACCTTTGGAGACAACGGCATTGGTCGACAGAGTAAGATTGCGACAACCGGTGTGATTCTGCCTGTTAAGGTGATGGGTACGCTCGACAAATGGAATGCCACTACATGGAAGACTGATTCGTTCTATGGGAATCCTCTGGTTGGGTTCAGTGTGCACTAGGATTTCAGTCAGATTGTATGGGAGGTTGACCAATGTCCTTGGTTTTCTTAACCGCAATTTTGGTCGCCTCGATCTATGTTGTGGCAAAAGAGGTCGAGATTTACTCGCGTGCTGCCAAGACCAAGGATGCTGATGCGAACAGCAGACGCCTACTCGGTCTTGGT
>CAZNPP010000118.1:0-13264 GCA_964574785.1 uncultured Chloracidobacterium sp.
TTCGGCTTCGCGCACGTTCGATGAGTATTCGTCTCATTGCTTGAGCCGCTATCGCGAAAAAATGTGAACGGTTCTGCGGACGAATCCTCTTATAGTCGATCAACCTGATGTAGGCCTCATTGACGAGCGCGGTAGTCTGCAAAGTGTTATCAATACGTTCCCGTCGCATTTGACGATGAGCTAACCGTCGAAGTTCCTCATACACAAGAGGCATCAGCTTGTCGAGCGCAGCTTTCTGCCCGCTGCCCCAGTCAAGAAGGAGGTCGGTGATGTTCTCCTTAGCAAGCTTTGACTCTTGATCTTTCATTTCAGTGGGTTCGCAATTTACCGGGGGCGAGCACGGAAGAGCCCGTTAATAATGTACAAAAAGTTGGTGCATCAGTGGATTCCGGGACAAACGTGATCCCATGCGCTGGTCTGTCGTGGCGGAGATTATACCACCTGACCATCTTACAATAGCTCGCACACACCGCATGATGGAAATGCCGGTCATTTTTCGCCACAACAATTAGAGGCTTCTAATTAGCAACTCAACGAAAGAACTCTTCTGAAAAGCTTAAGGAGAAAGAGCATGAATTCTAAAAGATTATGGGCCGGATTGTTGATAACCGCCCTTGTGGCTATTCAGGCTGGAACCTTCATGGTGCACGGTGATCAAGGGGCCATTAACGCAAAAAAGATCACTGGTTCCTGGATGGTCACGGTAAGCCCGACTGGCGCGCCGTTCACTTTTCAGGGTCTCCTAACGTTCACGGATGGTGGTGGTGTGATTGCTTCTGCACAAGGAGATATTTTGCTTAACGCGCCTCCAGGTGTTGCGGCGGTCGCCACTGCCGGGCATGGTTCATGGGCTCGGACGGGACCGCATGAGTATAGCTTCACCTTTAGACAGATATTCTATGACGCTGACGGTGACTTTCAGGGTGGTGCGAAGATTCGGAATGTCGCGACCATGGACTCAAGCGGCGCTGTGTGGACGTCGCAATTTCAGTTCGAATGGTTTGATGCGGATGGTAATGTGATCTTTGCGGGGGACGGAACTCAGCACGCTTCCCGAATTGAAGTCGAGCCTCTAACTTAGTACAGCTCAATCTTCCTACCTGACTCAAAGCCTGATTCGGAAGTGGACGAATTTACGCGTTAGGAGTTAGGGAGAATCATTACCTCGAGGGAGATTGTTACATGAGAAAGTTCCTGACGCTGGCGGCAACGATTCTATTGTTGGGATTTGATGCCGCAGCACAGAGCGAAATTCAGCTAAAAGAGTATTTTGAAGGACGGTTTGTTACTCTCAAGATAGATATGCCTGCGACCAAGCATGGAGTTAGCATCTATCCGGAACGGCAGGAACCGTTGAATTACGGGGAGTATGGCGCCAGGTTAAAACAGTTTGGCTCAGCTATCAGGCGTGGCGAGGCCGTTATGATCACTAAGATTAAGGTGAAAGGGAAGCACCTTGAGTTTCAACTTGGTGGTGGCGGGTACGGTACTTTTGGTGACGAGACGGTGACATCAGCCAGTGTGTCGAGTACGCCGAAGAGCCGGCGTGAAAAGAGGCTTGCAGATGAACTCAAACGAGAAACCGATCCTGAGCGGCGGAGAAGATTGAAGAATGAACTTGCGGAGTTGAGGCAGGAACGATCTCGCGAGGACGTTCGCAAGGCTGCGGTTGCGGCTGAGGCAGACGAGATCCGTCGGGAGCGAATTGAGCGGAAGGCATTACAAGGAGGGTCCCGCTTTAATATTCACTTCCAACGCATAGACAGTTGGAACTTAACGCCGGAAGCCGTGATTTATGCTTTACGCAGGTATGTAGACTTTTCCGAGGAAGAAACAGGTCGGTCTGGAAATCGAACTGAAACTGTTCCCTTAACCAGCATCGGTTCGCGTGTTATCCGAGTCGGCCCCCCTACCACGTTTATTAAGGAAGGGCTGAGTGAGTCTGAAGTGCTGAGACTTTTGGGACAACCGTTGACGATGTTCAAAAGCGAGAGCATTAGTGGATCTATGACAGTCTACGAGTTTCGGCGCAGTGAGGGCCGTGTTCTTAGAGCTGAGTTTATCGATGGCGTGCTCGTCCATTCTCGGGTAACTGAACCCACCCATGTCGCCACGGTCCTGCCTGCACAAACCACGCACTGAGATACTTCATGCTTCAAGAGGAGGTGTAAGTAGTAAAGACCACCAATGTGCCGTTGGTCGTCTTAGGGCTATCCTCGTTGCGCTGGTGTAGGCTGGGTCGAAGGCGCCACCAACTGCCATTGGTGGTCTTTGGTTTTTGACACAGCCGCCTGAAGTAAGGCGTATCTACATTGACTAAGGTGTACCAATCAAACCACAATCCCTCAGCAAAAACAGTTCTGCCAAGAAGCACCGACTGAAAGGTAAACCATCATGCGATTATCTGCTCAGCGCAACCTCGCCTTATTTGTCGTGGTCCTTCTGATTGCCGCAAGCTTCCCCTATTACGTTTCCAGAGCTGATACGTTTCGACCAGTCGTTCGTGGTAAGCGTGGGGTTGTTGCTGGCGGTCATCCTCTATCAGTCGAAGCCGGAATGCGCATTCTGCAAAAAGGAGGCAACGCGGTCGATGCTGGTGTGGCCACAATACTCGCAGCTTCAGTTATAGAGTTCTCTCACTTTGGCTTTGGTGGCGAAGTCCCAATCCTGATCAAGCTCAAAGGGAGAGAGGTCGCCGTCATCGAAGGCATGGGCACCGCGCCAATGACGGCGACGCGTGAGTTCTTTCTCAATCGAGCGTCCAAAGCGGCATCTGAAGGTATCGAGGCAGACCGGCCAACAATGCCGGGAGCCAAATCTGGGGTGATTCCCTCGACTGGGCCCTTGTCGGCAACAGTGCCCGCTGTGTTAGACGCCTGTGTACTTGCACTCGATCAGTTTGGAACAAAGTCCCTGGGAGAAGTCATGCAACCAGCAATCGAGCTTGCCGATGGGTTCCCGCTGGACGAACTACGAGTGCAGTACATAACGACTCGCTCACCAGTATTTTCGCGGTGGCCCGAGGCGAAACTTGTATTTCTACCTGGCGGTGAGATTCCGAAGGTAGGAGATATTTTTGTGCAAACTGATCTTGCGAGGACTTTGCGTGCGATTGTTAACGCTGAACGAGAAGCCTCAAAAGAAGGGCGTCATGCTGGATTGATGGCAGCGCGAGACTACTTTTACAAGGGTCCTATTGGTAAACAGATCGGCGACTACATGCAGAATGTTGGCGGGTTACTAACAGCCGAGGACCTGTCCCGTTTTCGAGCAAAGGTGGGCAAGCCCGTCTTCACGGACTACCGAGGCTATCAAGTATATAAAGCCGGCTTTTGGACTGCAGGGCCAGCCCTCGTTCAGACACTAAACATCCTTGAAGGCTATGATTTAAAAGTTTTGGGCCATAACTCGCCCGATTACATCCATACAATAATCGAATCTTTAAAGCTCGGTCTTGCTGACCGCGATCGTTACTACGGAGATCCAGACTTTGTGAAGGTGCCGAACGAACTGCTTTCAAAGGAGTACGCAACGGTGCGCCGGCAGTTAATCGATTCCGCGAATGCCTCACTTGTTCACCAACCTGGTGATCCGCTGAATATGAAAGCCACGCTGGCCACAGCGACACAACGGCAAAGTAAGACCTCAAGTATCCCAGAAATCGAACGGGCCAATGACACTACTTGCGTGAACATTATTGACAAGGATGGGAATCTCTTTAGCGCCACCCCGAGCGGCGCTTGGCTGCCAGCAGTAGTTGCTGGCGATACAGGGGTGTTAATGACTCAAAGACTCCAGGCGGCGTTGACTGAAGAGAACCACCCCAATGTCGTCGCGCCTGGTAAGCGACCGCGGATAACGCTTACTCCAACAATCGTTTTGCGAAAAGGTGAGCCGTTCATGGTACTGAGCACTCCCGGCGGAGACAATCAGGATCAGGCTTTGCTCCAAGTGCTGCTCAATATCATCGAGTTTGGCATGAATCCTCAGGAAGCCGTCGAAGGACCTCGATTTGACACACAACACTATGTAAGTTCATTCGACGCTCATGAGTTTCTTCCCGGTACGCTTAATATCGAAGGGCGAGTTAGCGAGAAAACTATAACTTTACTGAAGGAGCGTGGGCACAAGGTTAAGGTGCAATCAGACTGGGGGAGTGGGTCCGCGCCGACGGTAGTAGTTTTCAATCTCGAAAGCGGAGTCTCATCCGGAGGCGCCGATCCTCGTCGCGGCCGCTACGCACTCGCTTGGTAGATAACGGAGAGAAAGACTTACTGGAATACCCTTTCAAAAATGTGACGCTGCTCAGTTGTTCCCAGCATCAATAATTGACTGTTTGCTGGCAGCATAGTCTGTGGAGAAGGATTCGTAATTGACCCCTCATTAGTTTGGATTGCCAGAACAATGAGACCTGTTAAAGCACCAATCTCACTATTCGCCAGAGTCTTGCCTACCAGCTTCGAAGGCAGAGTAATCGCAAAAAGATCCACTCCTTCACCCATGATCACAGGTTCACGTCCCTGAATCAGAGAGATGACCGATTCGGCTCCCAATTGCGCATAACTGAGAACAAAATCGGCGCCCGCACGGTGAATAGCCTCAAGATTTCGCTCGTGCGTGATACGGCTGACTATGCGCAATTCTGGATTCAATCGACGGCAATAGATTGAAAGATAGATATTAACAGCATCATCGTTGGTTGAGAGGATCACTAATTCCGCGTCTTTCAGGCCAGCTTTCATCAATGTACTGCGGTCTGCAGCATCTCCGATAATTAAGTGGTCTGGGATTGTGCCAATACGCTCTCGCAGCCCTTCTTTCCTGTCGATCATGTTGACCTTAATACTTTTTTGCCTGAGAGCACGACCAGCAGCTCGGCCAACTTTGCCTCCTCCTATTATCAAAACCGTATTTGAACCGGAGTCACTCGTGGCAAGCAGTCCCTCCAGGGCTGTTATCTGCTCAGAGGTACCAATGGCCACGGGAACACTGAAATCTGTGAGTACCCTTTCTGGGTCGGCAGGGAGTAGTCGTCCACGCTCCCAGACGCCGATGATGTTAACGCCCGTCAGCTCACGCAATCGTGTTTCATTGATCTTCAAACCGCTGACTGGAGTGTCGTGGATTGTGAACTCAACTACCCGCCAGTCTTTAAAGTTACCGATTAAATGGGCACGCTCACGCCCAACATTGATACGATTGGCCAAATGCTCCCCAAGCCTTTGTTTGAGTGGTAGTACGTAAGTGGCGCCGCTCAGCTCGAGGATATCAACCGAGTCTTCACTGGTGGCAACTGCGGCGATTGGAACGTCTGGTGCGAATTCACGAATTGTCAAGATAATATTGGAGTTCGTCGTATCTTCATCATTGGCAAAAACCATGCGCGCATGGTTAACGCGAAGACGTTCGTAGGTTAGTCGATCATCGATTTCACCTTGGACCACTGCTATCCCGTCCGCGTAGAACTGCGCTGCAACTGATGGGTTGGGCTCGATAACGTAGTAAGGGATCTGATTTATTTTCAACCTACGAATGAGGCCAGGTGCAATCGTGTCGTAGTTACAGATGATTACGTGTCCTGTTATTCCAGGCGCAGCAGCGCGTGGGGATTGAAAGTGAATTTGCGCCTCAAGCCAGGGAGCGTAAAAGTACCGTATAAAAGCAAACGGGAGCATGATTAAAAGCAAGACAATCCCTGACATGAGAACGACAATACTGAAGACGCGTCCAAGATCGCTGTTGAAGGTGATATCTCCAAATCCGAGCGTGCTCATTACTGTCAAGGTCCAGTAGAGGCCAGTAATCCATGAGAACTGGCGACCCTCGAGGAACAACATGATCACGTGGAATAGAATTGAGAAAAGAGCAATTACTCCAACTACAAAGGTGAGGTACTTAAGGAGCGCACGAATGTTTTGCCGAATCTGCTGCTGACCAAAAAAGTATGTGATCTGTGTTGAGAGAAACTTCATCCGTAGATGATGCTGGGAGTTGATTTGGTAGAGCGAGGCTATTATAGGCTGTTATGACGCAAAAGTGGCATGGTGCACAGCTTTGGAGAGTCGTTGCGCAATGCTAAAAAAGGGTACTGATCTCCCCCAAGACCAGCACCCTTGCCTTTATCTCAGTTCTCCCATGGAGAATTAACGATGCGGCATCCTAATCTGGGACGGACCAAAAAAGGTTGCGGCAGTGTTATAAAGAATTTGCAGGCCTGTAACGAAAGTTTCGCGAAATCGTGTGCTCAAGTGATCTCGGCTGTACGTAGACCAGAAACAGACCAAAAGAATAAAGGATTCTACCAACTATGACCGATACGTTAGTAGCTCCCTATGGATCCTGGAGATCGCCAGTGACCTCGGATCTCATTGTCGGAGAATCTGTTGGACTAAGCCAGCCCCACTTCGACAACGGCGATACCTATTGGGTTGAGATGAGGCCGGGCGAAGGAGGAAGAAACGTGATCGTCCGGCGTGACGCTTCGGGCATATTGACTGACATTGTTCCGCCGCCCTTCAACGCGAGGACACGCGTTCACGAATATGGTGGTGGTGATTATGTGGTCCACAACGGAGTAGTCGTATTTTCGAACTTTGCCGATCAGCGTCTCTATGAAGTATCTCCGGGTAGATCGCCGCGCGCAATTACGCCTTCTGCCGCGCTCCGTTATGCGGATGCCTTGGTTGATGGTTTACGCAAGCGACTCATCTGCATTCGCGAGGACCATCGGGCCGGCGGCGAACCCGTAAACACGATTGTAGACCTCGACCTCGAGCAGAACGAGGATGGCGGCCGCGTGCTTCTAGGTGGGAACGACTTCTATTCGTCTCCTCGTCTTAGTGCTGATGGGAAGTATCTGGCATGGCTCACATGGAACCATCCCAACATGCCCTGGGACGGCACAGAGTTATGGATTGGAGAGCTTTCAGCCGATGGAAGCATCATAAGTGCCCAACGAATAGCTGGTGGAAGGGAGGAATCGATATTTCAACCTGAGTGGTCTCAGGATGGCACTCTTTATTTCATCTCTGATCGCACCGGTTGGTGGAACTTATACCGGCGCAAAGCTGATGGGGTTGAAGCAGTTTGCGAACGCGAGGCGGATTTTGGCTCTCCGCAATGGATCTTTGGCCTATCATCATATGCTTTCGAATCTCCTCAGCGAATCGTCTGCAGTTACCAGGAGCGCGGCCAGAGCCGGCTTGTCACTATCGATGCAGGCAATGGGAAGTTTAATGAACTAGAGTCAGTTTACACAGACATTATGTTTGTGAAAGCGAAGAGGGGGGAGGCTCTTATGCGTGCTGGATCACCAACTGAGCCTCCTTCTATAGTGCGGCTGGATCTGACTAACTCAAAATTTGAGTTGCTCCGGCGCTCAAACAACGTGGTGCTTGCTGAAGGTTATATCTCGGTTCCTCAAGCAATTGAGTTTCCGACGGCGGATGGATTCACAGCACACGCATTCTTCTATCGGCCCAAGAACCGAGATTATCAGGCACCTGAGGGTGAACTGCCTCCACTGCTTGTTAAAAGTCATGGTGGTCCGACCTCGTCGGCTGCAACCGCTCTGAGTCTGACTATTCAATACTGGACGAGCAGGGGCATTGCTGTGCTTGATGTGAACTACCGTGGAAGCACGGGCTACGGACGGGCCTATCGTGGACAACTCAAAGGTAATTGGGGTGTTGCCGACGTTGACGACTGTGTGAACGGAGCTAAGTTCCTGGTGGGGCGCGGTGAAGTTGACAGCAACCGGCTAATGATCAGCGGAGGCAGTGCGGGAGGTTATACGACTCTTTGCGCCCTGACTTTTCGGGAGAGTTTTCATGCTGGGGCCAGCCACTATGGCGTCAGCGATGCTGAAGCATTAGCAAAAGAGACTCACAAGTTCGAGTCGCGTTATTTGGATGGACTCTTCGGTTCGTATCCGGAAAGGCGTGACATCTATTTTGCCCGCTCGCCGGTCAACTTCACTGATCGATTATCTTGTCCGGTAATTTTCTTTCAAGGTTTGGATGACAAGGTTGTTCCGCCAAACCAAGCGGAGATGATGGTTGAGGCTCTGCGAAAAAAGAGATTACCGGTTGCTTACGTTGCATTCGCGGGCGAGCAGCATGGATTCCGGCAAGCGAAAAACATTAAGCGCTCGCTCGATGGTGAGATGTATTTCTATTCGCGAGTATTTGGCTTCGAATTAGCCGACGAGGTGGAACCAGTTGATATAGAGAATCTATAGACCAATTGAGATTTGACAGCGGTTGACTCGATCACGATACGTGGTGGATGTTGCGCTTGATGTCGGTTACACAAGCCCGAGTCACTTCGCGCGCAACTTTTCCACAGAGAAACCGGTTTGTCCCCGAGCGGATAGTGCTGCCAGTGTTGATACCTTTCCTCTACGCGGACCTACCGAAGAGCCCATCTACAATTAGAAATCGCTGGATGAGTTATCTGAAAGACTAATAATGTGTGCCGGAGATTAATTTGTTTATTGGGGGGCGCTAGTGGCGGAATACGGCTGGCATCTATTCGAATGGGATGACGAGAATTAGAAGAACGGCAATGTTCAGCATCTGCGTGACCATGATATCGAGCCGCACGAGGCGGAAGAGTGCTTTTTCCACGACTATTGGCTCGCACGCGACGACAGACGTTTTGACGATGTGTATATTATTGATGGAAAAACCGATCGAGGCAGAAACTTAAGGCTTGTCTTCCAGGATAAAGGCGATGGAGTCGCTCGGGTGTTTACTGGTTGGGAACTGAAAAGGAAAAGAAGGCGAAAGTCATGAAGAGAAAATTTTCAACGCTATCAAAACGGGAACAAGCTAAAGCCGAGGCCCAATATCACCAAATGAGGCCGGCGGACTTCGATGAAGTAATGTCGGATGCCACCAGTCACACTCCAAACGCCGTCCGTCTGCCGAGCCGACTTGTGGAAAAGTTGAAGACGCTAGCTGAGAGAAAAGGGAAGACCGAATATCAGACCATGGTAAAGAAATGGATCGAGGAACGCGTTCGGCAAGAATTTGGCACCGGATGATAGAGCGACCAGTATTCTAATTAGTGACTTGCGGATGAAGAATCGCGCGACGACTTGTCCGCGAAAGAGGAAGAGCTTAGTGGATGTTGCGCTCGATGTTGGTTACAAAAAACCCCGTTTCTTTCGCCAACTCTCCCTAGAGAGGAACCGGCCTGACTCCAAGCGAATACCGACGCTAGCACGACTCGGCATAGTTCTGGCTTTAGGCAAGTACGGAGACGTTCACTCTGCGGTTCTTTAAGGAACGCGTGCGGAGTACGCGACAGCGTAAATCCTGAAGCACCTGCAGATAATAACTCGATTCCCAGTGCCGTTCTCGCGTCCGAAATTACGCAGGACTTTTAGGGCTTGGGAATCGGTACCAACCTGTGTGTGGCCTCATTCAGCGCGCCATGCGCAACTCGCTAGTTATTTAGTTTTGAGAGTGGAAAAATCGAGTGGTAAGTTCTGCTCGACATACGCAATACCGCTGGGTGAAATATGAGCCTCCCCCTTGGCTTCATCGAACTCGATCAGACGATCTTTATGTAAACGTCTGAGAACCTTGTCTCGAAAAATAGACGAATTGGAATGCTCAACCCATTCGAATAGAGCCTGCTCCTTGATGGTGCCGGGAGTTGAGTACAGCAATAACAGAACCTCATCCTTTTTCCGCAACCAAGTTTGAGAACTCGACTTCGCCCGTCGGTGACCCAGACGACTGGAATGGTGCGCTCAACAAGACTCTCGACGACTGTCGAGGCTTCTTCGGTGGTGACGTTGTGAAACATCCGGACCAATTCCGCCATTATCCACTTGGACATTTCAAGAACGACTCTTGAGTCCATCTCATTTGGATTGACATCGCCCCCGACGTGACCCGCTCCACGGTTGTTTCGTATTTCATTAAGCGCGATAAGCATTCGTGGAATCTGGATTCGCACGGAACGAGGGAAGACAGAATCATCGGCAGTTTCTAAACCGCGGCAAGCATTAACCATATTGCGCAGCTTTTGCGGTCGCGATGGCATTCTATCGTCCACATGTCCTTTAAGAATCGAGTAAACTACTTCGCATAACTTGCCGCCATTTAATTCTGACGGCTCCCAGCGGCCTCCCTGAAGTTTCGAACTATTTCCCCATACGACGCAATCAGCGCGTTCCGCGGTCCTTTAGGAACCCCCGACAATGTTGATCCGACACTCACTCCTTAACAATAAAATCGCGCAGCAGCCCGTTCGCACCATGGTCGAGCCTTACCTTCGTTTTGCATTCTTTACTTTTCTTCGTCGTTGCTTCGAGGGCGTTGGGATGGCCTTAACAGCGTCGTAATTCGGCAAAGCGTTTATAGTTCGTGCAACGGGCCGAGAGTTCTGTGTTAGGTGTGAAGATCTTTTGCAGCCAGGGTTTCTTCTTGACTGCGCGGTTGATAATCTTGGTTTCCGCTCCTTGCAGCGGCGCCCAGCGATCCAGCATGCCACGAATCAAGTTAATAGCCTTTTCAATTCGGTCCATGGGTATAAGGATTTTGTTGCCCATGTGAAAAGTTCCTTTCGTGAGATTTAAGGCGCGCAGTTTATAGTAGAGATTAGAGATCGTTAATACCACAGAGCAGCGGAGGTGACCAAAACGAGTCTTTGTTCAACGGCTTTGCCGTCCTTACATCGGGCGGCAAAGCCGTTTTAAGTCTTTACTCAATACTACTCAATGCTTTGAATTTATTTGGCGATTATGGTTGCTATCGCTAACATCACCAGACTCTTCGGAATGTGTAACTCATGGAGAGGCCCCATACTCTCGCTTGAAACGGCATAGGTAACAGGCTCGGGAATCAAGCTTACCCGGTTAAGAAAGTCAGTAACCTTTTCATTTCCTGATAGGCTGATCGCAAGCGAACTATAGCTCTCCATTAATGCTGGCGACACGTATATCTGACCCAGAACTTGACGTGGTTGCCACCGAGAATAGTTTCTAAAACTGCTATCTGAAGCCAGAGTTTGGTGATTGCGATAAGATTCGACCACGCGCCTGACGCTTGCCGGATCTGGAGAACCAACGAGAAAGTTGCCGATAAATGCATAGGAGAATAAATCTCCATAGGAAACAAGCTCCGTATCATCGCGTTTGTCAATCTGCGCCAGCAGGCCAGCACCTTTCAAACCTGCATTGTTCATCATCCTCGTTAGCAGAGCTTTCATTGCTTCACGATCATTTATTGCGAGCGCAACTATCGGTTCAGCACTGGTTGAGCCAAGGGTTTCCGCTTTTTCATCGTCTTTTTGGTTTAGCGCACGCGGAGGCGTCCCAAGTACCGACTTAATAGGGACACTCACCGCTATTTCATTACCAAGAAGCGGAAGGAGTTCATCTTTAATGCTGATCCCAAATTCTTTTTCGAAGGAGGCAAAAGGAGTATCAGGCTCAGCAGAACGTACTTGTTGTCTGTTCAGAACTGAGAAGTTTATCGCTGCTTCATATATCTCTTTGTATTCGACCGAGGTGGCTACTAGCAGTTCTATGTCTGCAGGCATTATCGAAGGTGATTCGAATGTTTGTGCAGGACCAGCTATTAATCCTGGTATGAAAGGAATTACACGGATCTTGGAGTTGACGCCATTCACCAATAAAGCCTTAAGAACATACGAGGCTCCGTCGAATGTTATCGTAGCCCCGACGGCTTCAGGCCAATGAGGTGGGCCACCAAAAACCCCGCCGAACAAAGTTACTAAGGGAAGGTTTAGAGGCTGTTGAGGAGTAGGAGATGGTGCAGGACTTGGTTCCTGTACTGAGTCCACGACGATCGGCGCAGGTGGAGGTGGAGGCGTAAAATCAGTCTCCGGTGCCTCCTCTTGAGGGGGATTACTAATAACGTTTACGGCAGGCTCGGATGAACCTGGGGGAACAGGTCTGGTAACCATCAAGTCTTCTGGCGCAATATCGAAGTAAAAAAAGATCGAGTCAGAGGCAAACCGATCCCTTGCGATTCGGAAATTCTGATCCTCAGCTAATAGCTGACTTCCCTCGGGTTTCAAGTTCCGCAAATTTATTGGCGAGTCACTGAGGATGATCAAAGAGCCCGATCGCCTAACCTGAAAGCGAGTGGTGGTAGGCGCAGTCCGCGCAGGTCTTCTCGTCTGCGCGCTCGGAGATTCTGTTGTTGGTGGGGCTAATAGCTCACCAAGAAAGGTTCGGAGTTGGGGTTCAAATCTGCGGGCCTCCTCTGGCGAGGACAGCTCGATTGCCACTAGCACCTCTGGGAGTTTGGGCTTGCTGGGCCAAGCGGCAAAAAGCATTCGTGCGGTTGCTAAATCGTCTGCGTGCCCGCTCACCCAATTAAACATTGTCGTAAACTCTTTTGGCGGATTTGTGAATTTCAACAAGGGACCTATGACATCGATGATGTCTACAGACTGTATCAACTGTCCAACACCTCTCACCTCCCCATAAACTCTGTAAATATCGGCAGCCAGAAGCCCATCAAAAGTTGCAACGGGTTCGGGTGGGGAAGTGGTTTGAGCAGGCGTTCTTTGCGGAGCAGGTCGCCGCTGCTGTGCGCCCAATGGATAAAAAGAAAGCGAGAGGACTGCTAACACCAGAGTAAAGCGCACGAGTAGGGCGGAGAACTTCATAAACCTGCTCCTTTTCTACGGTCTCGACTTCTGAACTTGCCGCCAGATTTTTGCTTCACCTTCAGTTTTTATCAGCCTGTTAACTGCAAAATAGGCTGCTGCATAGGCGGCGCGCATTTCATCTACCGAACCGGATTGCGAAAGCTTTTTCTCCAGCTCATCGGTTGAGATGTTCTTGAGCGAGTGGTACTGTGCAAACATCGGTCCTTCACCAGCTAGATGAATAGCCAAGCCCTCTGAAAGCCAGCGAGGAGCGCGGCCGCGGCCCACAATGTCTATGACAACATGTACGAGTTCATGACGTAGTGTGGTTTCAAGGATCCTCCGTTGTCTTAAAACTTCAATAGGCTGAACTTCAATACGATTGTTTCTAGTTGCGCCTGCTGACCACCACGGCTGCCCTGTTCTTCCGACAAAATCACCAGTTGTGCCGTTTACCATCAGTTCAATTTTCGGTAAGGGAACAGTGATTCCAGCTCGTGAGAGACGAGCGAGGAGGTCTTGGCGGTTCGACTCGAGGAGCTTGAGAAGATTTTCGACTTCGCGTTCGGAAACCTTTTGTGGGTAAAGAATACGGAAATGTTCGTTGGCGATTTGCTTTTGTGGTCCG
>CAZNPP010000119.1:0-4988 GCA_964574785.1 uncultured Chloracidobacterium sp.
TGCTCGATGACATTCAAACGGAACCGGCGTCCCTGGAAGTAATGGCTTTCACCGTCGCGAACTCGGTCTGGGATTGCCGCTCTTGTTGATTGAAGTTGGCCCGCTGACGATGAATCCATCCCAAGCGTGAGATAACCGCGAGCCGCACTGCCTCATCATTAAGGCGCAGTGGTGCAGCAACGCGAATTCGTCCGGTTTCCGAGATCGCCAATTCTGCGAACGTGAAGAGCACCATTCTTGCACATGATGATCCATGCAAGAAACTGAATGTCGCCAACTCTCCAACCTCTGGATCGATTTCTTTAAGATTGCGAGGGCTCTTTGCTCAACAGGCAGTCTGAAGAGGACTCTGAGAAGCCAAGCGACAGGGTGCGAGTTCGAGGCCGCATTATAATGTTGGCCCTGTTGGCCCGAAACTTTTCAAAGCCGGATCCACGAAGACACACGAACAAACACCAAATCATATGGGGTTGTTTCGTGCCTTTCGAGGATAGCTTCGTTCTGGGCCGAACAACCATGTAATCGGCGTAATCGGTGGATTTTTTAGAGGTGTGGCGGGCACATGGCAAATGTCCCAAACCTCCTCGTATAACCCCTGGGATGAGCCTACTCTGCAGGTGCTTCCTCCAACGTTTCCTCGGCTTCAACCATTGAAGCGCTGGTGACTTTATCCCCGGCTTCAGTCTTGATCAGTCTTACGCCCTGAGCACTGCGGCCTGTCTTACGAATGTGTCCTGCCTCAAGGCGGATCAACTTACCTTGCTGGGTAATGATCATAATCTCTGATTCGTCATCCACCGGAAACACTGCAACAACTTTGCCTGTCTTCTCGGTTGTCTTCATGTTGATCACACCCCTGCCACCACGAGATTGCAAACGATAAGTAGTGATTGAGGTTTGCTTACCATAGCCTTGCTCTGATACCGAGAGCATCCGTTCAGTATCATCAGCAGAAACCGCGCAAAGCGAAACAACATAATCATCGGGGCGTAGATCAATTCCTCTTACGCCTCGGGTAGCTCTTCCCATTGGTCTGACGTTCTCTTCATCGAAGCGAATCGCCATACCATTGTGGGTAGCAATAAATATCCGCTTGTTGCCGTCGGTCAAGACTACGTCCAGCAATCGATCACCATCATCAATATTGATAGCGATGATTCCGTTGGTACGAATATTCTGAAAGTCGGCAAGTGAGGTCTTTTTGATAACGCCCTTTCTGGTGACCATTACGACATGGCGATTCGCAGAAAAATCGCGCACCGGAACGACACCGGCTAATTTTCGATCGGAAGGGATATTGATTAGGTTTACTACGGCCTTTCCGCGTGCTGACGCAGCTGCATCAGGAACCTGGTGGACCTTCAGTTTGTAGACCATGCCGTCGTCGGTGAAGATCATCAGGTATGCATGAGTCGAGGCGATAAAAAGGTGCTCTACGTAATCGCCACCCTTGGCTGCCGCGCCAAAACGGCCTTTTCCACCTCGACCCTGACGTTGATATGTTGTAATCGGGGTTCGTTTGATATAGCCGCTATTTGTTACAGTAATCGCAACATCCTCGTCGGCGATAAGATCCTCAATTGAGAACTCAAGGCCCGCATCGATAATCTCAGTTCTTCTTGCGTCACCGAAATCTTTTTTCACTGCTTCCAACTCCCGCGCAATTACGCGGCGAAGGGAGCTTTCGTTCGCCAGGATTTCTTCTAACTCGGCAATAAGTTTAATAACGCCTTCGTATTCCTCCGTGATCTTTTGCCGTTCGAGGCCTGAGAGGCGACGTAGTTGAAGGTCGAGAATTGCCTGTGCCTGTAACTCTGAGAAGCCCAGGCGCTCGACCGTCTTCTGGAGTTTGCCAATGTAGGTCTTCAACTGAACGTCGCTGGGAACCCCTTTCCATGTCTTTACCTCAGCCATGGTCTTCATCTGGCCCGTCAACCACAGCCGCGCTTCGTCGACAGATCGTGAATTTCTAATTAGGGTAACGATGTAATCCAGCGCATCGATTGCCTTGGTTAAGCCTTCCAGGATGTGTGCGCGTGCTTTGGCCTTGCGAAGATCATATTCCGTACGCCGGCGCACTACTTCGCGGCGGAAGTCTACGAAGCACTCGAGCATCTGCTTTAAATTCAGAATGCGGGGTTGTCCATTGACTATGGCAAGATTGATTACGCCAAAGGAAGACTGCATCGGTGTAAGTTTATAAAGTTTATTCAGGATGACTTGGGGAACACCATCTCGCTTTAGTTCGACAACGATTCTCATACCGGAGCGGTCAGATTCGTCGCGAAGATCAGAAATTCCATCGAGCTTCTTGTCATTGATCAGTTCCGCAATTCGTTCGATGAGACGAGCTTTATTGACTTGGAATGGTATTTCGGTGATGACGATCGCATCGCGTTCCTGTGAACCTCGGCCAATTCGATCAATGCCTGCCCTGGCTCTAAGCTGCAGCACACCTCTACCGTCGCGATACGATTTGCGGATCTCCTCGCGACCATAAATAAAACCACCAGTAGGAAAATCCGGACCTGTAACGATCTTGATCAGCGAATCTAGTGAAATGTTCGGGTCACGTAATAGTGCCAAAGTCGCATCCACGATCTCTGTCAAGTTATGAGGAGGAATTTTGGTTGCCATGCCAACAGCAATGCCGTCTGATCCGTTAACCAGGAGGTTCGGGATTCGTGTTGGCACCACTTTAGGTTCGCTTAGCGTTTCATCGTAGTTAGGTTGGAAGTCGACTGTCTCCTTCTCAATGTCGGCCAGTACCTCGTTCGTGATCCGGGCCATGCGTACCTCGGTATAACGCATCGCAGCCGCTGCATCTCCGTCCACAGAACCAAAATTCCCCTGACCATCTATCAGGGGATAACGCATTGAGAAGTTTTGCGCGAGTCTTACAATGGTGTCATAAACGGCGGTATCGCCGTGCGGGTGGTACTTACCAATAACATCACCGACAACACGGGCGCTCTTCTTGTATGGTTTGTTATACGTATTACCTAGCTCATGCATTGCCCAAAGGACGCGACGATGCACCGGTTTCAAGCCATCCCGTACATCAGGCAGAGCCCGGCCGATGATGACCGACATCGCGTAATCGAGATACGACCGGCGCATCTCGTCTTCTATGTTTATATGGTTGCGTTCAGAAGTTGTTTCCATCCCAGAGACCTTTCCAGTAAAATCCGCACGTCTTTTTCACGGCGACCTTCTGCAGGATCTTCAGGCACACAAATGCAGAAGGAGTTTCTTCTTTCTTTGGCTGCTTTTGAGTATTTCCCGTGGGCAGATTTCAAGCTTTTGTTTGACACATATAAGACGGGCAACAACCAGCTTCGACGTACACGATATTTTACGCGCCCGACACTTTTAATGCAACCACCTTAACCATAAAAAACCCAATAAAATCAACAGCTTCGCGACTGGAACAGACGGGCACAACGAAGCCGTTTCACAGGCTCCGATTGAAACTCAAAAATGGGTAATCGGAGCGCGGAGGCGAGAAGCTAATATGAGTGAACAGCGCAATCGGAAGCGTATTCGCGAGCGACTTGCTCTTAAGCTTCCCGTTCGAGTTAGCTGTCGCGAAACCGCTGATTTCGAATGGGTGGAAGTAACACGCTTGATTGATGTGACCCCATATGGGGCAGGTTTCAAGCTGAAACATCCTACCGAAGAAGGCCGGCTCCTTCACTTGACTATTCCAATGCCGCGACAATTGCGTGTCTTCGATCACGTCGAAGATCAATACAAGATTTGGGCGGTGGTGCGGTATGTAAGGTCTTCAACAGGTGAACACGGGGAACCGCTGTTTGATGTGGGAGTTGCCTTTATAGGTAAGCGCGCACCCAAATCCTACGATGAGGATCCAACCAGACGTTACCAGATCGCTGGATCGTCGGCTGAAGCGCTCGTAGCGGTTGGAAACATCGATGACTTAGTCAAGCCTCCCCCCACGAGTGATCAGCGAGCCCATACTCGGCACAACATCCCGGTTGATGTTTTGCTGCAGCTCCTGGACAAAAAGGGTGACGTAGCCTTCAGCGAGAACACAGTTACTGAGAACATCAGTCGCAAAGGTGCAACGGTATTTACCACGCTCCACCTGTCTGTCGGACGATTTGTCCGCCTGTCTAGCGGCCAGATAGTTGCTCATGCGGCAGTTCGTTCCGTAAGCACTGGAGCCGGTGGTGTACCCAGAATTCACGTTGAGTTTATTGATAAGGAATGGCCACTCTGATCTAGTCAGGCAACTTGGATGCAGTTTGGTGACTCTGCAATTAAGAACCTTTAGGATCACTTGAGCGACTCCCAAACATTCTTGCGCGACCAATCTACGTTTCGACGCGGCTCGGGCGAGATAGTCCTACCTCAGTGGGCCCTCGAACTGGTGCGACCGATCGTCCGCTTATTTGCGCGGTTGATGTGGCGTCCGAGCTATCTTGGCGTTGATAACATTCCGGTGGCGGGTGGAGTGGTAATCGCTTGCAATCATCAGGCGTATTTGGATCCGTTCTTAATCTCAATTCCGATAAGGAGGCCGATTCGCTACCTGGCGTGGAACATCGTGTTAGATTGGCCGGTGATAGGGACACTGATGAGTTTACTTGGCGCGTGGCCTTTGCAATTGGAAGGAAGCGCTCCTGCCCCTATTCGGCGAGCATTACAGTGGCTTCGCAATGGTGGCGCTGTGATGATCTTTCCGGAAGGTGGAAGAGGTCGGCCGGATGGAACAATGGTGAGGTTCAAGAATGGCGCCGTTCGCATTGCTCTTGAGGCTCGCGTTCCAATTCTGCCAGTTACCATAAAAGGAGCTAACCTGGCCTGGCCTGTAGGACGTTGGTTGCCCAGGTTTGGTCGCATCGAGGTGGTTTACCACGAGCCAATCTTCATCGAACAGCTGGCGGGTGAGGAAACTCGTGCCTGCGCTCGCCGTGAGACTGATCGCCTTGCCGCCATCATTAAATCTGCACTTTGACAGGAGC
>CAZNPP010000119.1:5088-8142 GCA_964574785.1 uncultured Chloracidobacterium sp.
GCAGGAGGCAGGATATATAAATATCAACTTGGGTTCTTGACTTCTCTCAAGACTGCTGCCTTCTGCCTCCTGCTCCTGCCTCCTGCTTCTGCCTCCTGACTCCTGACTCTTCACTTCTGATTCCTGAGTTCAGATTCTCTTGACGCCCGTTGATCTGTTAGTCTAATAGCCAAAACA
This sequence comes from uncultured Chloracidobacterium sp., assembly GCA_964574785.1. GTDB lineage: Bacteria > Acidobacteriota > Blastocatellia > Pyrinomonadales > Pyrinomonadaceae > PSRF01. The sequence continues at coordinate 5,266 of CAZNPP010000119.1, forward strand.
CAAAAGACATTCAATAACTCAGGAGGTGGATAGATGTCCGACATCTTTGACGACCGTAGGAAGGGCTTGGAAGAGGAGTACTTCCATCGCAAAAACAAAGAGGCAATCGAAAAGATGCGCCAGAAGATGTCTGTGGCTGAAGAAGCAAAAGCTGCCGGCACTTCTTCAATGCAGTGTCCGAGATGCGATGGCACGCTGAAAGAATCCAAATTCGAGGAAGTGACCATCGATATATGCGATAAGTGTGGCGGCGTATGGCTTGATTCTGGGGAATTGGAGCAGTTGACGAAACGTGAGAGCGGGTGGTTTGGTCGACTATGGAAGCGGAACAGCGAGTAGTAGAGAATGATACGTGCTCCCCGTGGTTCAACTCTAACTTGTAAAGGGTGGCATCAGGAAGCCGCGTTACGCTGCCTGATGAACAACCTTGATCCTGAGGTTGCCGAGCGACCCGAGGATCTGATCGTCTATGGCGGGGCAGGGAAAGCAGCGCGCGACTGGCAATCCTACGAAGCGATTATCAGAGCCCTGCGGCAGCTTGAAGAGGACGAGACACTACTGGTCCAATCCGGTAAGCCTGTAGGAATCTTTCGTACCCATGAATACTCTCCGCGTGTCCTGATTGCTAATTCCAACCTTGTTGGCGCCTGGGCCAACTGGACCCACTTTCACGAACTCGAACGTAAAGGCTTGATAATGTACGGCCAAATGACAGCCGGGAGTTGGATCTACATTGGTACTCAGGGCATCGTACAAGGGACCTTTGAAACATTCGCGTCCCTGGCTGATAGACATTTTCGTGGTGATCTTTCAGGAAAGCTGGTTGTGTCAGGCGGCATGGGCGGTATGGGTGGCGCCCAACCGCTTGCAGCAACACTTAATGGTGCGGTTTTCCTGGGAATCGACGTCGATGAGACACGCATCGAACGGCGATTACGCACAGGCTATTGCGATCGATTGGCACAAAACCTCGATGAGGCGCTTACGATTTGTGAAGACGCTCGTGAACAGAAGCGTGCTGTTTCAGTTGGTCTAGTTGGCAACTGTGCGGAAATTCTTCCGGAACTAGTACGTCGACGAGTTACGGTGGACGTCGTTACAGACCAAACGAGTGCGCACGATCCTCTAAATGGTTATGTACCGGCTGGCCTGCCGCTCACCCTTGCTGCAGATCTTCGAGCTGCCAAACCGGATGAGTACATCGCACGGGCAATGCAGTCGATGGCTCAGCATGTGGAAGCAATGCTAGCTCTAAAAAAGGCTGGGGCTGTGGCCTTCGATTATGGCAATAACATCCGAAAGCAGGCTTTTGATGCTGGCTGTAAAGACGCTTTCGACATCCCTGGCTTTGTCCCTGAGTACATACGCCCGCTATTTTGTGAGGGCAAAGGGCCTTTTCGTTGGGTAGCGCTCTCTGGTAATCCGGCTGACATTCAGAAGACTGATGATCTAGCGCTCGAGTTATTTCCAGACGACGCGACACTCAATCGTTGGCTGCGGCTCGCTCGAGACCGGGTCCAATTTCAAGGTTTGCCAGCTCGCATCTGCTGGCTTGGTTATGGCGAACGAGCGGAGATGGGTGAAGCCATAAATGAGCTGGTCAAGCGTGGCGATCTCGATGCTCCCGTTGCAATCGGACGAGATCATCTCGACACCGGATCAGTTGCTTCTCCGTTTCGCGAGACGGAGGGGATGAAGGATGGATCGGACGCAATTGCAGACTGGCCCATCCTTAATGCGTTACTCAATACCGCAAGTGGCGCCAGTTGGGTTTCTTTTCACCACGGCGGAGGTGTCGGCATCGGGTATTCGCTACATGCCGGGCAGGTTTCCGTTGCGGATGGCACACCTGAAGCTTCAAGACGGCTGAATAGAGTGCTGACTAACGATCCAGGAATAGGTGTGGCTCGTCATGTCGACGCTGGCTATGAAGAAGCCGAGTCCACTGCGCGAGTGAAAGGACTCAAGATCCCCATGCTCAAATGACCAAAACCCTCACAGACCCCAACTGACTACTGACTACTGACAACGACAACTCCTTTGCTCAACTTTGCTACACAAACTGCTCGCGAGGCTGGCTGCATTCTTGCGGATCGTCTCGGACGAGCAATCCAGATCTCTAACAAGGGCGATATTGATTTGGTTACGGAAGCTGATCTGGCAGCTGAAAAACTGATAATCGAGAGAATTAAATCACGCTATCCACGACATGCAATCCTGGCCGAAGAATCCGGAGCGTCTGAAGGCGCGATAACCATTGAAGGAAAAAGTGAATGGAAATGGATTGTCGACCCACTCGATGGCACGACGAATTATGCCCATAAGTATCCATGCTTCTGTGTTTCGATAGCTCTGGAACGAGCTGGCAGAATTGAGATCGGAGTCGTGTACGATCCTACGCGAGATGAGATGTTTGCCGCCGAACGCGGTCAGGGAGCTACTTTGAACGAACGCCGTATACGTGTGTCTTCAGTCGAGGATCTTAATCAGGCGATGCTATGCACCGGATTCCCTTACGACGTCCGGGAACGTCCTGAATTCGCCCGCCATTTCGCGAGTTTCATTATGAAGGCCCAGGCTGTTCGCCGCGATGGTTCAGCGGCACTCGATCTGGCCTATGTAGCTTGCGGAAGGTTTGATGGTTTTTGGGAAGATGGGCTGAACCCTTGGGATGTTGCGGCAGGAGTCTTGTTAATTGAAGAAGCAGGCGGTCGGGTCTCAGATTACTCTAATGGACCACTCGACATCTACACTCCAAAGGTAATTGCCAGCAATGGTCTAATTCATGATCAAATGCTAGCAGTGATTCATCATTGAGGAGATGGACGATCTTTTACGCAAAGCCGCATCAAAGTGGCAAAGACGCGACACAGAAAC
>CAZNPP010000119.1:8242-13019 GCA_964574785.1 uncultured Chloracidobacterium sp.
CAGGAGTCAGAAGATGCCAGCGAGGTCTGACTCCTGTCTCCTGACTTCTGTCTACTGACTCCTGACTCCTGTCTCCTGACATGTGTGTTTCACTTTGCCCCTTTGCTTTGGGATAAGAGGTTATTGGGCCTAAAGCAGTTCATCGAATTCACCTGCACCGATGACTCGCGCCAGGTTCTCAATTTCAGCGGCCATCGAGCGGTCGTTTTCAAGCTTGGCCACATGTGAACGCACAGTCTTATAGGCATCTCGAACGCCGACACCCGGAAGAAGCGGCTTGCGGTGTTCAAGTCCCTCAGCAGCCGTTATCAATTCAATAGCTGCAATCCGTTCTGCGTTCTCAACAATTGACCGGAGCTTTGTCGCGCCAGTCATGCCCATGGAGACATGATCCTCCTTACCACCATCCGTGGGAACGTTATCGATACTTGCCGGATGGGCCCACACCTTCGCCTCGTTTAAGAGTGCCGCTGCTGTGATCTGAAGCATCATAAAGCCTGAAGCAAGTCCAGCTTGTGATGTCAGGAACGGCGGCAGATCCTCATTTAGATCGGGATTAACTAGTCGATCGATACGTCGTTCACTGATGCTCATGAGATCAGTAAGCGCTATCGCTGCATAGTCAAAGCACAGAGCGAGAGGGGCGCCGTGAAAGTTTCCACCGGACAATACTTCGCCGGTGTCCGCAAAGACCAATGGGTTGTCAGTGGCACTGCCAGTCTCTTTCTCAACTATCTCACGTGCATGAATTAGCGCATCTCGAACTGCCCCGTGTACCTGGGGCATACAACGAAGACTATAAGCATCCTGAACGCGCGGATCGTTCTCAATATGGGAAGTTCTAATCTCACTGTCGCGCAGAAGAACACGCAAGTGACGAGCTACTTCGACTTGTCCAGCATGAGGTCGTACCGCTTGAATACGCTCGTCGAAGGCTACAGGCGTGCCTCGCAATGCTTCCAGTGTCATCGCACCTGCGACATCAGCGATGCGGCAGACTCTTTCAGCTCGAGTGACGGCCAGCGCGCCTACCGCAGCCATAGCTTGGGTCCCATTCAATAACGCAAGACCCTCTTTTGCTTCCAAGCCAAGTGGTTCAATACCAGCCAGCTTCAGCGCCTCGTTGCTCGGAAGACGCGCACCTTCGTAATACGCTTCTCCTTCGCCAATTACCACTTGGGCCAAATGAGAAAGTGGAGCAAGATCACCGCTAGCCCCTACTGAACCTTTCTCAGGAATTACTGGTGTAACTCCTCTCTCGAGCATCAGTAACAGCAGATCTATCAGTTCTGGTCGCGCGCCGCTATAACCACACGCCAAAACGTTCGCACGCAATAGAAGCATTGCTCGTGCTTCTGCAATTGACAACGGTAACCCCAGGCCGCACGCATGGCTGCGGACCAGATTGAGCTGGAGTTCGCGGAGCTGCGAGGACTCTATCCGGACGTCAGATAATCTTCCAAAGCCGGTATTCACTCCATAGACTGTCCGCCCCGCCGCGATGATCTGCTCGACAATCTGGCGAGATTTCCCAACTCGCTCGCGTGCTTCGGTGCTCAGAGTTGCGGTTTCAGCGCCTTGTGCTACAGCAGTTATCTGTTCCAGTGTTAAGCTTTGTCCCTTGATTTCGAGCATACGAGTACCTTCCGGACACAATAGCTCAGTGGTGTTCTTCCGAGGTTGAAATACAAAACCCCGAACTCACACGACAGAAACCAATCTCAAATTGATCTTAATGCCTTGCGAGTGTCTCTTCCGGAGCCTCAGTCCTATCAGGATCCGAGCTCTCGCGGCTACCCGATCGCTCTGGAGTTTCGGAAATATCAAGTTTCTTAAACTCGCCAGTTGCAGCGCCGCTACGGACTCGCTGTCGAGCGCGTCTCGCGCGTACCGTTGTTCGACGCGATGCCGTCGCTTTGGTCCAACTGGTCATTCTCTTGAGTGGCCGTAGTGAGAACTGGTGCTGTGGCAACACCTCACCCGTTGCTTCACGCAAACGGACTGTACCTATAGCAAAGATCGCAATAGCGGCATTGAAGAGAACTCCTACAACAAAAACTATCCAACCGGGAACAATCCCAACTGTTGCGCGGTCAATGAAAGCCTCGAAATCGCGAGCTGGTAGTGGGTGTAAATAGACCTTTAGATTCCAACTAAGTGCGAGCAGCGCAAAGATCCATAGATAGTTTCGGCGTAGTCGACGGCCGACGGCTTCCCACTCACTGATTGTAAAGTGGGGCGTTATTAAGTCGGCTGCCAGATGCTCGGCCCAGGCTTCATCGGGAGGCACACGCTCAGGTGCAAGTAACTGCGCAAAGTACCCGGTCTCAAGCACTCTCACTCGGCTTGACCAGATCTCGTAGTAGCGATACCGTCGCGCCTCCATCACCAAAAAAATTGCGACAAGAATCGAGTTAATAGGAATAACGAAGTGTGGATTTGCCGCCGAACTGAAAACAAACGAAAGAGTGGCGCCGGCTGTTATTACGGCCCAGTTGGTAGTGGTATCGAGGCGGTTACGCCAAGTATTGGACCGCTGAACCTCACCGCGATAGAAATGGATCATCGCAGTGTTGAATTCTCCGGTTGTCATTCGCCGCATAAGAGCTGTTGGTGTGGCAACGCTCTTATCTGCAGGAGGTGTTTCAGGTGTAGCGGGTGGTCTCAGTCTACCAGTCACCCGATCTGTCGATGTTGGGACGGGTCCTTTTTGCTGCGTTTCAGTTGCCATCGAACGTGATTCAGAAGCTGCATGGAGCACCGGCGGGTAGATTGGAGCATCCGGAACCCCGGGAACTTATAATAGCATGCTGTGTCGTGGAGTTCGATTGATGGTTAGGCTAGGCCTTTGGCCTTAGGTATTTGGCCTTTGGTCTCTGGTTTTTGGCTTTTGGTCTTTGGACTTCGGTTTTTTGTAGCTACCCTGATGTTTTAGGGACTTCACTTTGCTTTTCCTCTAGAGCTAAAGGGTGCTTCTGAGAGGAGAGCAGTTCACTTCAACGCAAAGACCAAAGACCAAAGCGAAAGACCGAAGACCGAAGACCACAAGCAGTGTCTGCAAGCAGCGTCTGCTTGACACCCTTTAGGAGCCTACCTATAGTGACGAGTTCCGTTGTTTGACCAAAAGCCATCTATGCAGTTCAGTGCCGCAGAAACAGAGCTTGATGTTCGCTATATGCGGCAGGCTCTTGCCGCGGCTATTGAGGTGCGTGAACGCGGTGAGGTGCCAGTCGGTACTTGCATCGTCAGTTCGAATACGGTGCTCGCTGTTGCTGGTAATCGCACACGAACGGATAATGATCCGACGGCGCATGCTGAAATAATCGCATTGCGAACGGCTGCGCGCATGGTTGGTAATTACCGGCTACCTGAAGCGGTTGTTTATTCCACAATCGAGCCTTGTGCGATGTGTGCTGGAGCTTTAATACAGGCACGTGTACAGAGGCTGGTTTATGGCGCCCGTGATGAACGCGCTGGGGCGGTAGATTCCCACTTTGGAATCTGCGCCACAGATTTTCTGAATCATCATATTGAAGTGAGATCAGGTGTTCTTGAGGAAGAGTGTCGAGAGATAATGCAGGAGTTCTTTCGCCACCGACGGGGAAGGATGAAGGATGAAGGTGGTGAAAGGATAAAGGATGAGGCGAAAGGATGACGTAGTTTCATCGGCCTCTTCATCCTTTCGCCTTCATCCTTCATCCTTTAATTGGGAGAGGTCGCATAGTGGATTAGTGCACCGGTCTCGAAAACCGGAGTGGGTTAACGCCCACCGTGGGTTCGAATCCCACCCTCTCCGCCACAAAAAATTCGAATTTCGAATTTGGAATTTCGAAAATTCAAAATACCAAATTCGCAATTCTGGAGAGGTGCAGGAGTGGTTGAACTGGCAGCACTGGAAATGCTGTGTACGGGGAACCGTACCGTGGGTTCGAATCCCACCCTCTCCGCCAAAAAATTCTGAATTGCGAATTTCGAATTGTGAACTTTGTGGAAATCTCATTAACGAGGAAAATTCGCAATTCGCAATTCAAAATCCACAATCCACAATCCGCATTTCGAAGGGGGCAAGGGAATGGATGACGAGAAGTTGGCAGCCGAGGAGGCTCGTCGCAGCATCCAACACGAGTCTGTTAAATCTCAGGTAGAGCAGGACGTCAACTCTGAGATAGCGACGCGCGCAAATCAAAAGGCTGACACGCGTCAGGAAAGACAGATTGAGCACGTGGCGAGCGAGTTTCGCTCGAAGGCTGTCGATGAGGTCGTTGAAACTGAGCGCGAGGTCGGGCGATCCAGAGGTCTGGCTCGGGTTTCGCAGATCGTAGATTACATTTTCTTCGTAATCTACGGCTTGCTGGCCATGAGATTCCTGCTGGCGTTACTTGCGGCTCGCAGCAGCGCGGGATTTGTTAGATTCATTGTTGCTGTTACCGAGCCATTCTACGCGCCGTTTAAAGGTATCGTGGCTGCTCCTTCAATAGAGGGGGGCCACACCTTAATGCTTCCGATTGTAATTGCCATTATTGCTTACGTGATGTTGCATTTGGCTATAATCGGACTCTTGCGAATGGCCGCACATCGGAAAACACGAATATAGTGCTTCGGACTTAGAGCATTTGACAACTTATCAGACTTCGGGCTCCGCACAACGCTTGCCTTGCGAACCCCGCCAGGCCGGGAACGGAGCAACGGTAGCAACGGCAGCGTGTGTTGCGGGCAAGTCCGGAGTCTGGCCAATTCCGCGAGAGCGACGGATTCAGATTCGTCGCTCTTTCCTGTT
>CAZNPP010000120.1:0-12993 GCA_964574785.1 uncultured Chloracidobacterium sp.
GACACCCTTGCCGTCCGGCTAACGATTCCCCCTGTCGGGTTCGTAGGAGACTTTCCCTCCATAGTAAGAGCGCCCTGCCGGGCGCACAACGGAAACGGCCGCTCGAAAAGAGCGGCCGTTCGGATCTCAATCGCGAGTTTAGGATCAAACTGCAAACTCACCTGCCATTTGCAATTCAGCTTTGCGCAGTTCGAACCGCCCGCGGCCCAGGTTACCGTCTGGCTTCAAGGCGAGCACTACAAAATAATCTCGACTCAACAGGCGCATCACTACGACGGCACTCTCAAGCGACACAACAAGCTCTCGAAGATTTCCGAGTCCGGTATCGCTCCCGCTGCGTTGCGCACTCCGCACAAGCGAAGTAAATTCAGCCGCCGCAATATCGAGATTTGCGTCCTTACCAGCTTCGCCGAAAAACTTTTCAACTGCTATTCCGTCGGTTCCCATAATGAGCGCACCCAGGCTGCCCTCTGTACGCTCAACTATGGATTCAAGTAGTCCTTTGAACATCATGCACCTCCATTAGGGACGAGTTCCTTCAAGCGCGCCGGGTCGAGCATTCGGACTTGTCGCGGGAGGAGCAGTTGGCACCGGAGCACTCAACTGAGGAAGTACCTGTGGTTGCGGTTGTTGCAGTTGAGTTGGCGTTGGAGTGTTCGTCGGAGGGTTTCCAAGGGGCACAGGTTGAGGAATCGTGATGGACCTTGGTCCTGTTGTAACTGCGCCTGGAGTGGGGCGACCCATGTAATCAGGCCGAAAGATGTGCGGTGTTATAAAGAAAAGTATCTCGCTGCTTGACCGCGTTGTGATCTTACGCTTGAAGAGATTCCCGACAATGGGAATTGATGCTAACCCTGGGGTGCGCTGTTGAGCATCACCCTCGGTATCTGCTAACACCCCACCCATAACCGTCGTACCACCATCCGGAACAAGCACTTCAGACTGCATACGCTGCGTGTCGATTCCAGGTACGCCACCAACAGCTATACCAGTATTGATCGTATTGTTCTCAATTGTGACTCGAAGAATAACGGTACCTACATCAGTTATTTGAGGTGTGATCGAAAGACGCAGCGGAACCGAGACGAAAGTAGTAGTGACAACTGCCGTACCGCTTGCAGCCTGAGTTGTTTGTACAGGTATCTGCGAACCACTCTCTATTTGCGCCGGCCGATTGTTCAAGGCTGTCACACGCGGCGTTGCAACTGTTTTGGCCTGACCTCTAGACTCTGCAAGACTGATCAGTGCGCTTATTTGAGCTGTACCAAAAAGGCCTGTGGTGAGCCCAATAACAGTACTCGCCGCCGCCGCCGCAAGGGATGGTAGTGGCTGAGTAGTACCATCAAGACCACCAAACACTCCAAATGGGTTTGGTCCACTGCGTACAGCATTTTCGCTACCTGAACCGCCGCCGCCTCCATTTGATCCATCCTGAGTTCCTGAGGTTGACGGTAGTGTAGAGATATTGCCGAGCCCTCCACGTCTAAGATTCACCACGCCTGCTGAAAGTTGTGCACCGAGATCGCGACTGAAGTTGCGTTGAGCAATCACTATTCTTGTTTCGATCTCAACTTGAGGTTCTGGTTGGTCCAGTATTGTTACTAGTTGGCGGATCGCCTCAATGTTTTCGGGCACATCAGTAATAATCAGGGTGTTGCTTCTTCCATCGACCTCAATCGAACCGCGACGGGAAAGGCGTCGGGAGATTATTGGAAGTAAGCCCTGGTCCCCACTACCCCCGGTTACGTCACCCCCTGCACCGCCACTGAAACTTAGGTTAGTCGCACCTCCGGAAAACGCTCCGGTAGATCCGGCTGCTTGCGCCAAAGTGCCTGAGGCTCGAGCATAATTCAGACGAATAAATTCTGTTACTAAAGGCGATGCGTCGAGGCGAGACTCATTGATAACCTTCTGTATCTCAGCTTCTTTTGCAAGGACCTCCGTTGTCGCAACTCGAAGAATGTTCCCATTAACCTCCACGCCTAATCGATTGGCTCGCAGAATGGCATCAAGGGCTATGTTCCAAGGCACATCCTGGACATTAACGGTGACGGGGACAGCCGCAACAGATGAGTCAATCACGAAATTAACTCCATACTGTTCAGTTATGTAATTCAGTATGTCACGGATGTCCGCGTTCACGACATTAAGGTTTATCGGCTCTCCGACAAAGCCTGCTTGACCATATTGGCGACCCTGTTCTGACTGACTCAACGCCGGTGTAGGGGTAGGAGTTTGTGCAGGAGCACCTTGTGGAGTTGTAGAGGAGTAGCCCTCATTTGATTCACCGATGTTTGGTTGTGTTGCCTCGGCTAAGCTTTTGGTGTGCATACTGGAGATGGCAGGTATCAACAGTTCTGCCATTGGGCTTTTGTTTAATGACTCGTTAGCCGGAGAAGGTTCAGTTGCAAAGTTTGTGTTCCTGATTGCAGCCAAGCTGGAAACATTAGAAACAGATAATAGCAGCAGGACGAGCGCGGTCCTTTTTGCGGCTGCAAAGATTTGAGACTTAGAAGGCATTTTCCCCTCCTTAGGGAAGTGCTGGACGCCACCGTCACGCACTACGCTCGTTTTCTTCAAAACCAAAGCGCGCGCCGCACAACTCGGCACCGTCCGGGTTAATTATCAAATACGCATCGTGACCGTACGATTAGTTTCTTTTGGACGGACTGCGTATTAAATGAACCCGTCGATGGTTCAGACGAGTTCTTTAGTTGACCAGCTATGGTTGATTAGTAACGGTCGATTTTTGTGTTGAGGATTTTTCCACAGAGGAACTGGAAGGGACCGTTGCTGATGCGGTCGACATGACATCGACACTGTTAGGTTGGCGGAGCGATTTCATCTCCACTGAAAGGTCTCGACGACCATCGGAAAATACTGTCTCTTTTCTAAATACAAGACGATTGTCTTCAACTGCAACCAACTGACCGTCGTAGAATTTCTCCCCTGGATAGATGACATAAGACAGTTTTATTGGTGTTGCCTCAACAATCGCCGCATAGCCTCTTGGCGTTCGTGAGATACCCACAACTTGCAACTCGCTTAGTAGGAGAGCTGTCGTAGGTTTGGGAGCATGGGTTCTGGCTTTCATTGCTGCAAGCTTCTGAGCTCTATAATGTGCAATTCGTTCCTGAATCGAAGGAGGAGTCACTTCACCAGTCCGCCTTTCAGCAGTCTTTGGCGGCTCGTATTTCCGGAAAGGATCGCGCCCCCCGGATTTGGCTTCGGGTTTGACTAAAGTCCGATTGGTCGCAGAGTTCTCTTGTGCAAAAACATCTGTCGCGCTAACCGCAAGAATTGAGCCCACCAGTAAGCTCATAGATACAAGTTTTTTAATTTCTCCGATGTGATACGTCATAGTTGATTTCCTCAAATTGACCAGTGTTGCTGCTAGTTATTGCTCGCTGCTGCTGTCACCGACTGAGGGCTCTGTTCCTGAAGCTTTTCGGCCGATACATAATAGGCTGTAAGATCGAACTTTGCGTCAACAGTTTTCGTCGGCGATTGCTTTTCTAATTGCCTGAGCTCGAAGTTAGTAACAGAAACAATTCTCTGGTATTGGGCCAGCTGATCGAAGAACGCTCTCAAAGCAGCAAACGAACTGGTCACAGTAACCTCAATCTTCTTGCCATTGTAGTTGTCTTGCTGAAGATCTTCCTTAGGAAAGAACTTAGTTAACGTTAGGCCATTATTACGTGCTCGGTCCTGGACTCCTTGCAATACCATGGTTAGCTCACGTTGCTCAGGTAGCAAAGCCTTTAATTCATCGTACTCCTCCTGCCTGGCCTTATAGATTGCGCGGAACTCATTTAGACGCTGAGAGGCTATTTGTGCTTGAGCATTACGAGGCAAAAGCAGTGCTATTTCATTCTTCATTTCCTCTGTCTGGCTTTGAGTGTCTCGCGTCACGAGGTACCAGAAGCCCGCATAAGAGACACCAGCGACTGCTAGGAAGACCATCAGCCGTAAGTACCAGGGCAATGTCTGAATTCTACCGATTGTCATCTATTCCATCCTTCCCAAGTTTTTTGGGCGCTTTCAAATTCCAGCGAACCTAGTGTTTCATTGCAACTTCTGCGGGCGCAGATTTAGAAGTAGCTTGAGCCTGAGGTTTAGTTGAGCTGAAGTTGCACTTGACTGTGAAGGTTACGACCTCGGGCCTCGGTGCATCTGGATCAACTGCAGGATCATTGGTTGCAGTATTCACCTGCACCTGAACTACTTCTCGTTGGGTTTCGATATTCAAGTTACTAAATAACCCAGAAGAGAATTCAAGACTTTGTCCAAACCGAGTCACCGAACTTTCGTTAGGTGACTCACCTCTAATCGTAAGCTCTCCATTATTGTTCTCAATGCTCTTGAGGTAGAGTCCAGGAATACTGTCGAAGCGCTCCTTGATTTCGCGCAGAACTGAGCCTGGTCCTTGCTGTGATTCGCGCAGCTTAACTATGGCATCTATTCTGGTTTGAATGTCCTGCGTTTTCTTCTCAAGGTCTGCCTGTTCCTTGTGAACCGCCAGCATCTGTAGATTGATACGACGTTGGTTCTCTAGTTCCTGTTGAGCAGCTTGGTAGGCTGAGTTGGTACTTATGAAATCGTAGCCTGCTCCAAGCACTAGCAGGCCAAAGACCGTCAATGCGAGCAGCAATGTCTGCATTCTTGGGTTCGCCACTCGGTCTTCGACCATAGCAGCCCCAGTGGGCCGATCTGTCACAGACTCCAGTAGATTTATCTTAATCATGCCGCGTCAACTCCTCTCAAAGCCAGACCAACTGCAACGGCCATTTCCGGAACAATTTCTTTCATGAAATCCGGGTCAAATTTTCTGGAGTCAACCTGTATTTGACGAAAAGGATCAAAAACCTCGACCGGTATTTCAAAGCGTCTTGATAGGTAGTCAGCCAAAGCCGGGAGTTTTGATCCTCCTCCAGAAATTAGGATCTTCTGAATAGCGCCATCCCCTTCTTCGGCTGTCGCTCGATAAAAATCCATCGTCTTGCGAACTTCCAGAGCGAGCACGTCAGAAACTGTTTCAATAATCGGTTGAATTGGACGTGGTTCGATTCCATCCGGTAAAGGAAAACCGCGTTTCAATGACTCTGCTTGCTCAAACGTGAGGCCAAGTTCCCTTTGTAAGAGACTTGTGTATTGGCTACCACCAACCGAAGCGTCACGCGCGAAAACCGATCGCACGCCATTCAAGATATTGATATTCATAGTTGAGGCACCGATGTTAAGCAGTGCAACAACCTCTCCAAGTTGTGGCTGGTAATTCATTTCGTAACAGTTCTGAAGGGCAAAGGCATCAACGTCAATTACTACCGGCTGTTTTCCGGCAAGCTGAATGGCTTGTTTCACGTTCGCGATCTTGTCGCTCTTGCAAGCGGCCATTAATATGCGCATCGTATCGTTTGAATTTCCAACCACTTGGTAATCAAGGTTGACATCCCCAATGTCAAAAGAGATGTGTTCCTCGGCGTGCCAGCTAAAAGACTCCTGCAGCTCTTCCTCACTCATCTGTGGGAGAACAATATTCTTAACGATTACCGAATGACCGCTCACGCCAGCCGCAATCCTCGATGTCTTAATCTGATGTTCGCTAAAAATATCGGCTATTACATTTGAAACACTGTTGAGCTCCATAATTTGACCGTCGACGATTGTGTCCGGCTGGAGAACCTCATAGCCGAGATTGGTGAGCTGAAGGGTGCCACTCTTTCGCTGAAGTTCGACAGCCTTCACCGAGCTTGAGCCAATGTCGAGGCCGACTAGATTCTTTTTTCCTACTCCTCTTTTGAACATCTTTGTTTATTCCTCACAAGAGTTATTACGCGCATTCTGTGCTGTTGCCGTAGACGGACACGCGCTTTCCGAGCCCTCATCAGGCCACTGCCAATAAAGGTCGTTCGGCAAAATCCTTCAGTATTCTTCACTTGCATTTTTTTGTTTAGGAATGTTGAGCTTCAAGATTGAGTGTCGGCGTGCGGAGGTCTTAGAGTTCGGCTGGAAATCTCGGGCTCGAAGAGGCTGCGATGGGACGAAAAACGTCAGATTAGTTACGCGGCGGGTGTGCGAATCTTTTCCGTTGAAGCAGCTTTTTAGATCTACCTGCTGAGGAATTCAGGTGAGCACCTCCGGTCTCCCAACCGTCGCGAGTCAGAGTACATCACGGACCAAACAATGTCAACCGCTATTTTGCTCCGTTTAACCTCTGTATTATCAGGGAATTACTGCACTTGATGAGTGGATTTTGAACGACCACCGAGAGACGTTCCCGGAACCGATTTGCAGCTCTTCCAGGAAATCGCAGGTCAATAAAGAGCGTCTTTTCTTGGGAGAATTTGAGGGGCTATTTCCCGGAAACTTGCACCAACCGAGGGTGAAGTTTAGCATTCTCCACGATGAAACGATTCACAAAGCCACTCTTGCTGATAAGCATTCTGGCTCTTATCACAGCGATAACATTTTTTTGGAATTGGCCGCAGAACGTGGATATGGCAGGGTACGCCCCGAATAACTCTCTTGCCTATCTCGAGTCAAACAGCCTTCCAGATGTTTTGGAGCAGGTGTCACAAACAGAGGCCTGGAAAGCTCTTGTTCCAGCGATAGGTCTAAAACCAGAAATATGGCCTAGCAATCTCCTTACAAAGATCATGGGTTTGACTGGAATTGGTCCGGTCAGACACGTACTTCTGGCACGGTCGCAAGTTGCGGTAGTAGTTCTGGAATTGGGCTCTTCCGAAGAAGGTGAGATCCTCAATGTAACACCGGCTGCCGCCTTGCTGGTCGAAACGCATTCATCGGCCAGCAGGATACGGCCAATTGTCGAAGAGATACTCCGTGAGTTTGTTCCGAGGATTTATCAAAACGCCGAATTTAGAACAAGAATTCATGATGACGTAGAAATTCTCGAGTGGAACGCTCCAGTAAGTAACCGTCAGATACTTTCAGCCATAGATGGAAGTCTCATTATCATTGCAAACGACGAAGCTACGCTTTGGAGTTGCTTAGCCGTTCGACGTGGACATCAACGGAGCCTCTCGCAAAACGAAGAACTGAAACAGATCCGCGAACGATTGCAAGCAGAAAATGCTCTCGCATTTGGCTTTGTACCCAAATCCAGTGGTCCTCAACTTCTGACACAAATTGGACCACTACTCGTAGGAATGGGGTCCGGAGATATGCAGGTGGAGCGAGTTCTTGCTACAAGTGCGTCAAAACTCATAGCAGGATTTGGCTGGAGCTCGCACGCAAACGATGGTGGTATTGAGGATCGTTACCTCTGTATACTTAATCCGGATTTCGCTTCAAGGCTTCGGATTCCTTTAGCAGCCGCAAGAACCAATGCCAACGTGTGGTCTGTGTTGCCGACTGAAGTTCATTCTATAACCTTTTATAATTATCAGGATCCAGGAGTGGTTTGGGCGAACATTGAAACCGCGCTCTCGACACAGCTTGACGCATTGTCAGCCATCCTGGTCAATTCCATTATTAAAGCTTCGTTAATCGAATATGGAATAAGAGATCCTCATCAGTTTCTCCGACACGTTCAGCCCGAACTCTTAACTGCTCGCCTTTCACCAATTGGAGAACGCTCTTTGTTAATAGCACGTGTTCGCGACAAGAACATGATTGGTGAGTCCTTGCTGTTAGAAACTGGTCCGGTAAGCACTCAGGACATCTCAACAGCATTCGCGGGCGAATATATATTATTAGGTTCTTCAGGCGATGTGGCCCAATGCCTCAAAGCTTTCAATGAAAAAGCCAATATTTCTAATGGTGGGAAGCTTTCCCAAATCGCCCACTATTCGCAAGAGCCTCAGTTAGCAGGTGTGGTGACGTATACTGATGAAAGCCAGCGTATTCGTAATTTCATCCAAGCAGTCGCTGTGATCAGCGGCACTCAGCCGCTGTCAATCAAGACTCAGGATCTAGAGAGTAAGATTGCCCAACTGCCCTTTTCAGCAACCGAAACAACTATTGGTGAGCCGGGTATTGAAAGAAGAACGCGTTCATCTTTCGGACAATTCAGCAATCTGCTACCACTTCTCATGCCGTACTCGTCCGACGTCACGCCCCAAATAGGATCCGTAAGAAACCAGGAGGGTCTGTGAAAGCCACCGGTCTCAAAGACCTGCTGATTGCGACCAACAACAAAGGTAAGCTCAAAGAAATTGAAAGTGCGTATACCGGCCTGCCGCTAAGTCTACTCTCGTTGAGAGACTTTCCAGAATTGCCGCACGCTGAGGAAAGTGGGACCACATATGCCGAGAACGCTGCCATTAAATCAATCCACTACTCGACAATAACTGGAAAATGTTCGCTAGCTGACGATTCAGGTTTGGAGGTTCAGTCAATCGGAAATTTACCCGGAATTAGATCTGCCCGTTTTGGAGATGCGACATCTGATGAGGAGAGGATTAATCTTCTGCTCACCAAGTTGTCATCAAACCCGAATCGGAAAGCTCGCTTTATTTGCGCGCTCTCGATTGCTGAACCCGGATTAGGGGTCGTGAGAAGCTTTCATGGGGAATGTTCAGGCACTATTTCTAAAAAGCGCATCGGCAGTGGGGGTTTTGGATACGATTCGGTCTTCATTCCCGATGGTTTTGTAAACACATTTGCTGAATTGTCCTTTGAAGTGAAGAACCTGATTAGTCATCGCGCAAGAGCGCTTTCGCAGGCTCGTCATTTTCTATGGGGCTGGTGTACGCTTGACCGTCCGACAGGCGACTCTTAAAATGCTCGGCTTGTAGTCCTTCAAGAATTCGGGGCGTAGCACAGCCTGGTAGTGCGCTCGGTTTGGGACCGAGAGGTCGGAGGTTCAAATCCTCTCGCCCCGACCAATAACTTCAGATTCTTGGTCGGCCATTCCACGCCTTCCGGGCAAACTCCCCTCTTAAATCTCCAAACAAAAGCAATCAGTTGATTGTCTAATTTGTCGGATCGCTATACTGTCCAGTCGGTCCGGTGTCGTTCTGTGCATCTGTTACCTGCGAAGGAAAATTATAGATAATTGTCCCCCCAAGTTTCCTTTGTCTACTGGTTCCCTCAATGGCCATGAATTTTGATTTTCGAGCAGCCAGGACTGCCACTGAACGAAATATTGAGGGTCCGTCCAGAACTCGAGCGGAAATAACATTTCCCCTTCGGTCAATCTCAACTTGGACTGTTACTGTGCCCGACGCTCCAACAGTCATAGCGGCCCGAGGATATTCAGGAACTATGAGACTAATCTCCTTACCCTGAAGCATCCCTCCAGTGGTTACACGCTTCAGTTCAGGAGTCGGTTCGGTGATCGCAGGCTTAGGTGAGACGTTCAGAGTCCTTAAGCCTGGTGTAAAGAGTTGGTAATTAACAACAATGCCAATCACTACTCCCAGTAACAATCCAACAATTATTAGTGCCGGTACCAATCTGTTTTCCCGAATGGGCGGCTCGGTGCTGAAGACCCGTCCTACAACGTGCTGAACAGTGGGTCGGGTCCTTTGCTCAAAAGGACTTTCCTCCTTAACTTCCTGCTCAGTTGCGGTTGAAAGCTTGCCAGACACATGAACAAGCTCAAGTTTTAGGCGCGCGGCCTCCTTAGCATTTTGCTGTGACTGCTGCTCAGCTCTTCTGAGAGCCTCACCAAGCTCCCAATTCAGGCGACCAGTATCTGTGGCCTTCTGCTCCGCCTCCTCAATCCGCTTAAGCGCATCCACAAGTTGTCGCTCAAGTTCCTTGATCTCTTGAGTGGCGCTTGTTTTAGGTAGGTCGCCCTTCTCACCATTCTCCAAAGAGCTTGAGCGCAATACCTCAACACCGTTTTCGTCCTTACCTTTCGTTACCTGCTCTTGAAGTTGGTCTAGTTCAAGTCTTAATGCTTCAATCTCAGCGCCATGTTTCTGGTTAACAAGGTCGGCATTCCTTTGCGCCTCGCTTACCCTTAATTCTAGTAGTTTAACAGCTTCTGTTTTTTGTCTATTGACTTCATCTACTTCTCTACGAGCTTTGCTAAGCTCCCGGGCAAGGAGCTCAACTTCAGATGCTTTCTCCTGTTCAAGAATCTCCAGTTTGGTTCGCGCCTGATTTAGCTCAAGCGCTAGACGCTCAATCTCCGTTGCTCTATCTTTCTTAATCTTTTCAGATTCTCTGTGAGTTTCTTCAAGCTCTGTCCTTAATTGCTCAACCTCGAGCGCTCTCTCTTGCTCAACTTGTTTTATCTGATTCTGAGTTTCTTCGAGATTGACCTTTAGGCTTGCGATTCCGGCGCCTTCCTTTTTTACGAACTGACTAATTTGGAGGTTAGCTGCGCTGAGCTCGGTCTTTAGATGATTGACTTCGCTCGCTCTTTCTTGTTCGTTTTCAGTCAGTTGTTTTCGAGCATTATTAAGACTCAGTTGTAAAGCAGCGATCTCATTCTTTCTTTCTTCTTCGAGTCTTAGAGCATCCTGCTGCGATTTCCTAAGCTCTGTAGTTAGGCGCTCAGCTTGGAGTGCTCTGTCTCGTTGAAATTCATCGAGCTGATTTCGAGCGTCTTTAAGACTCAGTGCTAGACTCGAGACCTCAGCAGTTCTCTCGTCCGCGAGCCTCTCAATTTTATCTTTCGCATCGGCAAGCTGTGCTCTTAAATGCTCAACTTCCTGTGCTCTCTCTTCTTCGATTTTCTCGATATGGTTCGGTGGAAGACTGGGATGAAAGGTGAGACTGTCCCGTTCCATATCGCTGTGCGGCTCAGGGAAGTGGGATACCGGCAACCGAAGCGCTCCTGGTAGCTTGTTTGAGGATGTTCCAGTAGCTGCTCCGTTTGATCGCGACTCTTCCGCTCGATCGCTTTGGCATCCATCGTTGGCAGTTTTGCGATTTAATAGCGCAGCAACTTCGCTATGGCCACGGCGAAAGGCCCAGTCCATAGCTGTAAGACCCAATCTGTCTTTAGAGTGTGCATCAGCTCCATTCGCCAACAGAAGACGGGTAACATCTTCCCAACCAAAGAAAGCTGCCTGCATCAGAGCGGTCATTCCACTCGCGTCTCTTGAATTAGCATCAACGCCACTTGCGAGAAGGCCATTGACTGCGTTGGAGTCGCCATTGCGTACTGCATCTACTAGGTTT
Organism: uncultured Chloracidobacterium sp.; assembly: GCA_964574785.1. Lineage (GTDB taxonomy): Bacteria > Acidobacteriota > Blastocatellia > Pyrinomonadales > Pyrinomonadaceae > PSRF01. Next base: position 11,101 of record CAZNPP010000120.1, read on the forward strand.
TGTTTAGCCATACATCAAATGTGAACTAGCAGAGTGAAGAACGTTCACTTTGCAGCTTCGAATTTGTGCCATGGAGGGTTAGTCGCGCCGGAGTCGCGATCAAATGAGGGTCGAGGCTCTTCGCATTAGCTAACAAAAGACCAAAACCGACTCTAAAATCTCCAAGACGTCGAGAAGAAGGCCATAGGTTATCACGCTTTATAATGGTAAGTGAACCGATTCGCTGACGAAGCTGACGAAGAGTATGAGTTGCTACAGCTTAACCCCTTTGTGAATCCATGGCAGCGAGAACCCCGCCGCCTTCCTCCTCAGACAGGCCCCCTTGTCATCCTTTCGGCTACGGAAACGGGGAGTATCGAGTTGGAAAGTACTACACGGAACTTTTTCAGCAAAATACCGCGAAAAATCGACTTTTTTCGAGACTTTGCTCGCTGAGTGTGATATATGAGTGTCCACCAGCTTTTTGAATTAAAAAGTTTTCTTGGAGGTGTCACACCAGACCATGGCTACCAGAGCCGCGACAGGCAAGAAGCGAATGACCCAATCCGAAGTCGTCAATCATTTCGCCGAGAAGACAGGCTTAAAGCGGGCCCAAGTAAAAGAGTTCTTTGAGGAACTATCGAATTTGGCCGCAACTGAAGTCAAATCCAACGGTGAGTTTGTGCTCCCTGGATTTGGAAAACTCGTTAAGTCAGAGAGAAAGGCTCGCGAAGGACGAAATCCAGCAACTGGAGAAACTATTCAAATACCAGCCAAAACAACATTGAAGTTTCGGGTTGGAAAGTCTATGAAGGACACTGTCCTACCGAAAAAATAGATAGACACTTCTTCCTAGCCATAAAACCTTGGAAGTGCCGCCTAGTGGTTCATGCTGCTGGATGAACTGAGGCGGCGCTCACTTTTGGGAGCATTCCATCGTGGCGAGGCTACGTTAAATCGCCACAACTCTTACCGCTTCTTTGCTGCGGAGACAGAAGAGCCAAAAGGCGAGGCCTCAGCGTTACGCAGCTGTTGATTGATGTTGATCACGATCCTGGCAAAAAGTTATGGATTTCCCTTGACATCTCGATTATAATCCGTTGTTTTGCTGATACTCCTGAGTGCTTAATAATAGGACGGACCACCAAAGGTTCTTGAGGGTCTTGTGCGTGTGTTGTGTTATTTAACCCTAATCGAAACGCATCCTGAGAGTTCATCAAAGCATCTAACAACAACCGAAACGAAATCCAGAGTGTGGGACAAGTTGGAGGAGCATACGCAATCGTGACTTTTGATAAACATCTACCCCTGAATGATCGACTTCAGAGGATTGACCATATTCAAGCGCGCAGGTACTCAAAACTCAGCGGTTTGGCTCTAGAGATTGCCACTGAGGGTATTCTAAGGCATCTACGTGCGTGCGACCGCATGGATGTCAATCCAGACACATCAGCTGTTCGTGAGATCATCGATGATGCATTAAATGGACGGCGCGTGTTTGCTGAAACGACTGAGCACCCAAGAGCGGCGTGAGATAGCGCACAGTACTTCACACCAGGAGACCGCCGAAGTTCGGCGGTCTCTTTTTACATCGAGAAATCCATAGCATTTTGGGAAGGTTGACCGTTCATGCCTTATGCGTGATAACATCCCGCCGTTAAGGAAAACAATGAGCCCCTGTAGCTCAGTGGATAGAGCATCTGCCTTGTAGGAGCCTTGGTGAGGAAGGACTTTCTAAAGAACTCATCAAGTGAACGACCCCATATGCGGGAACGCCCTTAGAGCTACTGGTACTTCACTGTAACGTGCAGTAATAATCCAGTTGATTGGGTAATCCGCAGGAAACCTCGGTAGGAGCGGGGGTTCCTCAGAGACTATACGGGTCGGGACTGCGATGTCCAAGATATAGTCCAG
>CAZNPP010000121.1:0-12985 GCA_964574785.1 uncultured Chloracidobacterium sp.
GCGACTCGAGGTGAGTTGATCCTTGCTCCAGATGACGGTCTGCTTTTCAATGTTCCGTTGCGAGTTGCGGCTGCCAATCTGGTTACGTCAGGTTATTTGCCCCTTTGGAACCCATATATCTTTGCAGGGATGCCACTCCACGGCGTCGCCCAAGGTGGCGTGCTCTTTCCACTTAATTGGTTCTACTTGATCTTCTCACCACCAGTAGCAACAAACCTCATGATGCTTTCAGCTTATATAGTCGCTGCGCTGGGCGCCTATTTCTATGCTCGCAGGATCGGTACTGGAATTTGTGGAGCAATCGTCACGAGCCTTGTTTGGCAATGGAGTGGTTTTCTCGTTGCGCAGATCGGTCACACGAATATTGTCCAGACGGTAGCCCTTTTACCCTGGGTGCTCTGGTCCATTGATGGCTATGGCGCCACCGGTAGTCGTCGGACCGGAGCAGTAATAGCGGGATTTGTGGCATTACAGACGTTTGCGGGTCATCAGCAGACGCTTATCTACTCGCTTCTTGTTGCCTTTGCTTACGGGCTCGTGATGGCGCATCACTCATCCGGCCGAGCCAGAATGCAATATCTAAAGTCGTTAGTGTTGGTGACTGCTGGCTTAGCGTTAGGAGCGGTGCAAATCTTACCCACAGTAGAATTGTTGCGCAACAGCCTGCGGTCAATTACCACTTATGAGTTCATTACTTCATTTAGCCTGCCTTCAGAGTTTTTGTGGACATTCTTTGCTCCCTACATTTTAGGTGGTGGTGATGGACGACTATTCCGGGTCCCCTACGTTGGACCTGCGTTTTATGGTGAATATATTGCTTATGCAAGCTTGGGAGCCTTGGTTCTTGCTGGTCTTGCCCTCGTGTTGAGGCGAGATATGCTGACGAAGTTTTGGTCAATAGTTTTAATTATTGCTTTGGCGCTAGCACTCGGAGCCAACCTTCCCTTCGACCTCTACAAAGTAGTCTATTACGTTCCAGTACTTAACCTGTTTCGAGTGCCAGCCCGACACCTTCTGTTAGTTGACTTTGCGCTGGCGGTCCTTGCCGGCCGGGGAGTAATGGCCCTGCGTCAGGAGCTGAATCGCAGCCGTGTGAGACGGCTTACGCTGATTGTTGCTTCAATCATTTTCTCATTGACTTTAATGGCTATAACAGTGGGTCGGCCCATTGACTTTCGTCTGGGCCGTGAAGCACCTGTCACTTTCCTGCGAGCTCCTGAGCTCTTTCTTCCCGTCTTGATGGCAGCACTAACAGTTTGCGCAATCTGGTTTTTTGCTTTCAAGCCCGGGAGAAGAGCGTTCGTATTGCTGCTGGTGGTGATCGCGTTTGATCTCAATTTATGGGGGCAGTCAAGCGGCTGGAGAGTATCAAGTCCTTCATCCGCCCATGAATTATGGAGTGAGCCGCCCGTGGCTGATGTTCTGCGGAAACAGGGATTGCAGCCGCATGAGTATCGAATTGCAACCGTTGATCAGGTGTTTGATTCAGATGGAGGGAGATTATCTGAGGCTCCAACAAAATTTGCGCTAAGTCTGCAGCCAAACTTTTATATGATGCACGGATTTCAAAACGCTGCGGGTTACGATGGTTTCGGTCTTCAGCGTTACAGTCGACTTGCTGGTGATATGAAGCTGTGGGGTGAGTTCGAGAATCCCGATAGGGTTTTGCTGAGTAATAGTCGTGAGCTTGATATCCTAAATGTGCGCTATCTGCTGACTAGACCAGGCAATGCCGAACCTACTCGAGAGTTACGCTCTGCCTTCCTTCAACCTGTGCAGAAGTACGGCGACTACCTGTTTGCAGACCAGGACTTCTCAGTTGGCTCGGTTGACAAAAGCCAACGACTACTGTTTCAAGTGCCACCAACTACAACGGATCTTGTAGCGTTTGTCACTTATCTTTCGTGGTCTGTGGACATACCGAACGGCCAAACTGTGGGAGTAATGCAGATAGTGGCCGCTGATGGGAGCACATTCGAGTTCAACATTCGGGCTGGAGAGGAATCAGCAGAGTGGGCTCATTCTCGACCTGACATTAATCGAGAAATTAAGCACAGCCGAGCAAACGTGGCAAGTAGTTTTCCTGTGGAAGATGCTCAAGGTCAGTACCTGGGACATACCTATGTGGCATCCTTCAAACTGCCCAAGCGAGTTCAAGTCACTGGCGGAAGTATATCTTTGGTTGCTACGAGCCAAACCAACGATCTCGAGCTCAGGTTGTTGCGTCTCTCCATTTATGACTCGCAAGAGGGTCAAACCTTTCCATTGCAAAACGGCTGGGTATCCCTTGTCCCTGTCGAGAAGGATTCTGATTCCACAGAAAACAAGGGTGAGCGATGGCAGTACTTAGCAAATAATCAGGTAGTGGTCCATCAGAATACACGTGCTTTACCCCGTGTATGGCTCGCCACCGCAACCGTGGTGACTAGCGAGGAGATGATACTGAATGTGGTACGCACTGGCAGTCTACCCGATGGAGGTTCATGGGATCCCCGACGCACCGTACTGTTGGAAAACCCGATATCGATGAAGATGTCAGAAGTCGGGACAATTTTACAGGCGGAGATTACCAGGTACGAACCGAATAGCATCGAGGTGGTTACAAGTGCTGATGTACCTTCGGTTTTAGTCCTGGCTGAAAACCATTATCCCGGATGGCATGTCGCGGTTGATGGACAATCCGCTCCGCTTTTACGAGTCAATTACAATCAGCGGGGCGTTGCGCTTGAGCCAGGCAGTCACAATGTGCAGTTTATTTATCGTCCCAGCTCAGTCTTGGCCGGCTTACTTCTATCACTCGTGGCGGGAATCGGCGTGGGCCTTTGGTCTGTCGGATTACTGCATCGCTTCTCGCCCATCAAATTCGTAAAGTCAAACTCTCGACAACACGGTTTGTCCAAGAGCAGATCACCTTAATCAACAAGAAGCTCGTATCGCGTCGTGCCGGAGCCATAATCTTCGAACCAACTGATGTGCTCAGCAACCATATCGAACTCCACCATGTATCTTCCTGGTATGTCCGGGGCACGCAAAGTAATAGCCACCACAACGGTTTCCCCTGGCTGCAAATCACCAGGCAGTTCGGCCCTTCCATAATCCCACTCAATCTCTTCCTCATTTTTGCGTAGGAGATGCGCGCCCAGATGTACTGCACCGATCTCTTCAGCTCCGGTTCCTGTTGCACTCCATGGTGCAAGGCCTGAGTTTTCGACTTTCAGCTCGAATGTAAGTTCAGACCCAGAGCTGCAGCAAACAGGTTCTCGCTCGATAGCCAGGGAGGCTAGATAATGGTGTCTTACTTCAGGTCTTAACTGCGTCGTTGTTTTATGACACACAACGACTGCTCGATCATTTTTGATCTCAAGTAACTCTGCCTTGTCGAAACCAACGTTTTTGACTAGCGCCAATAATGCGCCCACTCCTGGTAAAAACCAGTTGAAGACCTGTTCCTTCGCGCCGGCTGGATTCTCCACATACGCAAGGGGATGCAAGAGCATCTCATCGACCTCTAAAGGTTGTGCGAACGACGCGAGAGCAGATTGTGAAGGTAGAATTGCAGTCTCCACTAATAACAACTCTCGCGTTACCTCGTAGAGCTTTTCAAGTGCCAGTACGAGATGCTTAAGGTGATAAATGAGGCCGAGCGCCAGAGTGATATCAAACTGGCCAATCTCTCTCGCACTTAACTCGTAAACATTAAGACGGCGAAACTCGACGTCTAATCCGAGAATCTTACGGGCGAAAAGCGCTTGCCGGACATGCTGTCGTTGACCATCGATCCCGAGCACCCTGGCGGCACCCGAACGCTTCACCTCAAAGCTGTTGTAGCCTGCATTACAGCCGACATCGAGTACGCTCTTTCCTTCGAGTTCTGCGGGGAGAAAGTTCTTAATTGTTTGCCATAGATCCTGCGGGTGGTTTACTGGCTCTCCCATCAGACTCTGTGTCTTTGTAGTAATACCGTTACCAAGGTCTATGCAGTGAAACCAGGGTTGAAGCTTTTGAATTTCAGAGAATATTTCTTCTCGCGTAAGCATGATAATTGTTTCAGCCTACAACCTTAATTTCGACGAAAAGCGGCTCAGATCCTTGCTCTTCAAACCAGCAGACATGCTGGTCGACCAGATCGATCTTCAATACATATTTGCCAGGACGAAATGGAGCAAAACAATCGATCTTGAGAGAAACAGTTTCACCGGGAACAACGGCGCGAGGGAGTAACGTTGGACCATGAACCTCATCAAGTAAAGAACCTCCCTCATCAAAGAGCCGTGTGGCGGGCATAACGACGCCTTTTTTAGTCGTCTGTCCCGTGAGCCAAGTCGTGTCACCTGAATTTTCTAGATTCAAAGTCAGCGATAAGTTCTCGCCTGGTTTCACTTCTGCTGGCGCCGGCCCACGCAAACTAATCCGGGCTCGCAGAAGCCCGGGATTACGACTATCGGGTACCTCTGAAGCAGGTGCGACATCAGAGACCTTCCTGCAATTCAAGTAGTGGTACGTCGTAGGGAGAGCATTCAGGGGCAAACTGTTATTCTCAAACATTTCCCGTTCGAAGAAGCCGTTAATGCTCACATAATCGCCAACGACCGCAAAACCATTTTCGTCGAGCAAAGCACGCAAGTAGCCATAGTCAAACGGTGACTCGAGAGTTCCGAATTGGCGCATCACGCCGAGAAGTTCATGCTCGGTAGACGAGTTAGGTTCCGGGCGTTCACCCTCCGTTACGAACAACAGCCCACCCTTGGGAAGAACCTGAGCGAAGTGGCGCATCACTGAGCGTTCGTTTTCGAAGTGATGGAGCGCGTCATAGCAGATCACCGCGTCGAATGTTTCTGATAGCGGCTCGTCTTCTATATCGTGAACAAGAAACCGGTAGCGCAAAGGCAGCTCGTGATCTACGCCATACGGAATACTCGAAAGGCGCTTATTGGCTATGCGAATCAAGTCTTCACTAATGTCGATTCCTGTAACATCGTAGCCCAGGCGGACCAGGTATTCGCTGAGCCACCCGGAGCCACACCCAACATCTAGAATCTTTGCGCCAGCGGGAAGCGCAAGAGCTACGGCCATGTTTGCGAAATCACAAAAATGGCGGAACGTTTCTGCGTCCATTCCTTCACCCTTATGCTTTGGCGGCTTGTTGGCCAGGTTATAGAAGGGTTTAGTGAAAAGATAATGCTGGCGCTCAGCATCTAGCCGACTCGGGTATTCAATAGCCGCTCGCTTGTAATCGACTCCATCAATTTTGGGGAGGCGCCCATACAATGAAGTGGTCACCCTATCCTGCGAATCAGTGCGTTTTTCTCCGGTCTTTTCCAGTTTTGCCTTATTTCGAGAATTAGTAGTTGATGTACCTAAAGCAGCGAGTTCACTGGCTAGATCAATCAGACAGGAGTTGTCCGAAGACTTCATTCCGAGTTGGACGACTTCGCTGGCTACAGATGAGATCAGTTTGCGACGCGGGCGGTGACTGATTACGTTCGAGATGAATTCAAGATAAGCGGTGACATTTGACTCGAACGGATGAGCCTCTTGAGCATAGCGACGAGCGTTCTCACCAATACGCAGCCGCAGCGGTTCATCCTCGATTAACCTTTCAAGATAGGCGAGGAGTAATGCGTCAGATGTCGCTCCCGAGTCAACTTTAACAACGCAGTCATCCGGTAGCTCAGCATACCAGCCAACGTTACAAACAATGCTCGGAACACCTGCCCTCATGAGACGGCATAGGCTTGCGGAAGTTTCGCCTACTGTGCGCTCTCGCATATTCAGCGCAATATCTGTCTCGAGCATGTATTGTTCGAATTCCGCGAGAGGTAGATGTCCTGTAATCGTCACTCGGTCGGTCATCTGGTAACGGTGTATAAGATCTTTGACCGGAAAAAATGAGTTAGGTTCGCCCACAAGAAAGTAGTGAAAAGAGTGCGTGCCCTTAAGCCTGCCGAGTGCTTTCAGTGCCTGCGCAATACCTTTACCAGGAGTTATCAATCCGAAGTTGGCTATACGAACTCCGTCCTTGATAGCTTTTAGAAACGGTTTACTTGAGTTCGCTGCTGGCTTAACCGGCATATTGATGCGTGCTATTGGCACTCCTGGTGCGATCATCTCGAACCGGGCGCGACTCCACTCGGAATGAACAATGATTCCTTCAGCTGTAGTGGCTAGCCTACGGTTTAAAGGGAAGATCGTTGGCTGAGCTAGGATGGCCGGCAGAGCGTTGCGTTCAAGCGATTCCGCTGCCGATCTTCGCACTTCCTCACCATGACAAGCGGCAACCTCATCGAGGTAAATTTCCGGTTTTGCTTTCAAGCGAGCCAGCCCCAGAAAGAAATCCTGTAAAGCAAAGTCATGAAACACGACGATTCCCGGAAAACTTCGCATCACCTCAAGCATGCCGGCATGGTACCGGTGATCATTTCCCATGTGATAAATAATGGCATCAAACTCTCTCAGCGTGGCCAGATGCGATGGATGGCGTTTGTAGTCTTCGTGAGGAAACTGCTCCAGTATTTCTTCATTGGTTGGACGGAAGCCATCAACGAAAAGCGTTATCTCTGCTTCTTTCGCTAAATGAGGAAGAATCTCTTCGCTGTAGTCAGAAATACCCGACCTTTGTGGATTGAGTGGACTGAAATAGGCGAGTTTCATTAGCCGCAGTTCTATTAAGGGAAAGCTATTTAACTACTGAGATCTTGGCTCGTGCAGGGACCGAACCCTTGTCGCTAAACCAGGCAACCTGTTCCTGGATAACATCAACCTCCAGAAAATACTCGCCTGGCTCTTTTGGCGCAGTAATCTGGAGCGCTACTTCAGTTTCTTGCCCAGGCTCCACACGTTCGCGAAGGCCGTGGCGTCCATCCATATTTGTGACGAGAGAAGAGTCGTCCGCTTTCAGCCAACGATTGCCCGCCGCCATATAGAATTTGTTATCCAGATGCCGATTGATTTCACCACCGCGCGGATACCAAATAACCTCACTCAAATTCTTGATTCTCACCTGTATGGTCTCTTTCTGTCCGGCCCGGAGCTTGACTGGGGGATCTGGCAAAGTGACTTCAGCCTTGAAACCGCCATTAGGTAAAGCGGCCGCCTCATTACCCGCTGTCGGCCGAATTTGGTCGAGCGCTTTCGGCTCGGTAATTTCCTCTTTACAACCGATAGCAAGCAAGCCCAGACACAGAATGCTCAAAGCAATACCTAGTCTCATTCTTCAGTCCTCCACTTTTGAACGCTGCGTCACTCTACTCTTATTCTTGTGCGCCATGTTGATGAGCCCTTGTCTTTGAAGAAGGCGACACCCTCCTGCACAAGATCAACTTCAAGTAGGAATTCACCAGTCCGTTGAGGTGCCGTTATTTCCAGCAGAACTTGGATACTCTCTTCTGGCCAAAGATCTACGGGCAAGCTGGCCCTGCCATCCATGTTGTTGACAAGCGACTCCCGATCGGCGGTTAACCACGTGTTCGCGACATTTATTAGATAGCGCGAATCTTCATCGCCACGCGAGGGCCAGACGTAGTTACTCAAATTTTTAATAACTACCCGAATAGTTGCAGTTTCGCCTCGTTTCATGGAAGTCGGAAACTCAGCAACAGAAAGCTGCGCGCGAAAGCCATCGTCGTCAAGCGCTTCGTGAGCCGACGTGATTAGAGGGTCTCCTGGTTTCTTACGCGTAGGTTGCTTGGGTTCTGCGGGGATAGTCTCGATGAGCATCATGTGTAGACGAGTGCGGTCTGAAAAAAATCTTAAGACCACCGGTTTCATTTCCCCGACATTTAGCCGGCGCCGCTTGAGAAATTCCAGCGATGACTCGAGTTCATCAATTAAGGTCAACGAGTATACGCGACGATTTTTCAGTGATTCGACCGCACGGGCAAAACGTTCACGGGATGCTGGCTTATCAAAGTACTCCAGATTGTTAACGGCGAGCGCTGGTACATTGGGGTGCAGCAATGCCTGAACGCCATTACTTTTTACGCCACTAACGATCCAGGCATCTAGCTGACCAAGGAGCAATTGACTGTCTCGGGGCTGAAACTTCATCAGATTGCGATCACGAAAGAGCCATCGAATTTCAGTGGCTGTTGCTTTGTGGTCAACGAAGATGTTCGGACGCTGGCTCCACTCAGTCTTCCAAACGTATTTTGCAGAGACAAGGCATTGCGCTAACAGTAAACACAAAGGTACTGCTATCCCGACTGTCTTTAGACGGGAATTCGCATTTAGATTTCTAGAAAGATAGTATGCTAGATAAAGGAGAAGCACGCCACCCAGAATCTCGAACATGAGTGCGTATCTAATGTAACCACTCGTAATGCTCCAAATCAGCGAACCGGACAAGACGAAAAACCCTAATAAGCGCACCTGAGTGTTTACCCGAGGCAGAAACACAGAAAGAGCCGCAGCAAAAAAACCAATTGTCAATCGCCCTGCATAGACACCGAGTTCGGATAAACGTTGCGGAACTAATACGCTAATCAAGGGCCACAGGAGTGTCTCTATAAGATTATGCGGTCCCCATCTCGCATCGTAAGGGCTAAGGTCCGGCCAAAACGGAGACTTGATCAGGTTGTTGTAAAGAGGAAATACAGGGCTACCGGTTTCGCCGAAGATGTAGTAGCCATGCGGTAGCAAGGGTACGGCAAAGCACAAACACGCAAGCAGGATTAACGCAGCCTTCGCTCGATTAATGCCCCCGGAGAGAATCCGTGAAGCAAATATGACAGCGATTGGAATGAGACTCGTAACGTTAGTAAACTTGAGTGCTGCCGCCCCTCCCGCCAACAACGCTGAGAACAGAACGTCGCGTCTTTTGTGTTTTGATTCGTCATAAAGGAGTGCCAGACGTAAAGCTTCAAGCATTAGCGGCAGAGCCAATATGTCCACCATGTAATTGTTAATCTGGAACAGCGAATGCTCAGTGAAGAGTATTAGGAGCACAGCCATAGCCCGCAACCTAGGGCTTGGTAAGATCGGTCGCACAATCTTCTCGACAATAAGACCCACCCAGACAAAGGCGAGGTAGTTAACAATTGTGCCAAGCCGATAGCCAAGCAGGTAACGAGAAATACCTGTCAACATATCGGCAGATGGATTGAATGGAAAGATCGTCGGAAAGAAGTCGCCGGGCAGCAACTGTGGGCCCCTGAGCGCTCGCTCAGCTTGAATTAACCGATGATTAAGTACGTCATATGAGAGATCCGGAATGGCTGCGCGCATGCCGTATATAACAAGAAGTGGCAGCGCTACAAGTAGCCAAAAACTTGCGGGTGTCTTTTCACCAGTGTCTGGCTTGTAGCGCAAGTGCACAAACCACAACACGACCGTAAGGATGCAACTCAGGCCCCAGGCGAAGATCTGGCTTTCGAGGGCCCAAAGATACTGACGAATGAAAACCAGAATATAGAAAGGTAATAGAAGGTCCCCGTATTCGAGCTTACGCCTCAACCCGAGGACCATCACTTCGGTGTCTCCTGTATGTCAAGGACAATAGCCTGTAGGATTAGTTGAAATCCAAGAATCAGCGGGAGGACAGACAGCATAACTGTTCCAGTTGTAGCTGGCCGATCGGTGATCAAACTCAGGGTCCAGTGATAAGTTCCGAACACTACCCCCCAAGCAAGAAGCAGTAGGCCGGAAAAGAGGAATAGGGCTATGGGAGAAAAATCACGTAGCACGTATTTCTGATAGATGCGACGCCAGAACCTCGGAAGAAGGAGGAGCGGAAAAGTTAGGCCCACCTTGAAGGGATTCAAGTTTGATATCTCGTCCCCGTACTGGGCCGGAATGGGTACGTCTAGTACCCGCGCGTTGTGGAAGTTCAACGCGATCAGCATGTCATTTTCAAAGAAGTAGCGCGGGTGAATTGTATTCAAATCGAGACGGCGTAGCGTTTCACACTTGATGGCCGTGAATCCATTTTGGGGATCAAAGATATGCCAATAGCCTGAAGCGAGCTTGTTAAGGAATGTAAGAATGATATTCCCCAAAAGGCGGTGCCGCGGCATCAACGCGAGAGATTCGCGCGCCAAAAAGCGATTGCCTTTGGTATAGTCGTATCCCTGATCAACGATCCCATCCAGCAATGCCGATAGGTAAGCTGGCGACATTTGGCCGTCGCCATCCATTTTCACAACTACATCGCATCCGACTTCAAGAACCTTCTTGTAGCCCAGTATTGTGGCGCCTCCAACTCCCTGGTTTTCAGGAGTACGTAAGGCAACGACCCGGCTGTCATTTGAGGCTTCGATCAGAGCTTGCGTGTTGTCCTCACTACAGTCATCGATTGCAACTATATGATCGACAAATTCAGGTACATTTCGAAGAACACCGTCGACGTGGCGCGCTTCATTGAAACACGGCACGACCACTGCGATTCTTTTATTCTTGTACATAGTAAGTGTGTTATCGGGAATTAACGGCTGAGGTGAGCTCACGCACAATCCGTGGGGCTACACTCAACCGTGTACTGATGATGCCTCTGGTCCAAATCAGAGTGTACTGCGCCAGCACCCAATATTTATCACGAACAAAATGAGGTCACCCATTGCAGGCGATGAACGTAACATTTTGCTGAATGCAATTACAACGTCGCGTATGCGAGTCAAAGCACCACACGCGGATATCCTAAACCTTTGGTTCTCCCAGGATACCAAACGACATCACGGGTCAATTTGAAGCTTCAGTAAGAGCGCGGCGGAGCCTTTTTCGCCGAAGGCTGCGACACCTTCCTGAACCATTCCAACTTCCAGAAGATGTGGGCCAGGCACTCCCGGTGCTCGCAAAGTCAAAGGAAGCACAACCGTCTCACCGGCTTGAAGGTCATAAGGAAGCACTGCGCGTGCGCTCTGAACATCAGAATCTATCCAGCGTGCCCTGAGGAACAACGCATATTTACCGTCTCCAAATGGCAGTGAAGGCCAGGCTGTTGAGCTAGCATTAGTTACTTCGATAAAAACCACGAGCATGTCGCCGGGCTTCGCAGAAGGTGGAAGGTTTTGTGCCGAGACGAACTGTTGGAAAGCGTCATCGGGTAGTTGCGAGGTATTTTCAGTCCGCACTGCCAATGACGCCCTCCCAATTAGACGATGCACCTCGAAGAAATAAACATAAACAAGCGTTTCCGGTCCGTAAAATGGGATTACAATGCGTTCGAATTTGCCAGCTTTCAAGCCCACTTTACGAAGGCTCCTAAGAGCGTCATTCAGGTCTTCGCCTAAAGCAATGGAAAACATACGTCTACCACTAAAGCTGTCAAGCGTGCTTTCCAGAACCCTTCGTGAGGCCTCCATCTCATAGATTCCTGACCAACGTACGCCGACAACGGGAGCGTGTTTGTTCAGGAGCGGCATCAGCCCGGCAGTCTTCGCACCGCTGACAACCCACACGTCCACAGCATCGATGAGCTCCCGCTCTCGTGGGTTGAGCAGCACTCTAATTGAACGGTCTCGGAGGAGATATGACATTCCTTTAACGAAGGCGGCCGGTTGATCGAAAACCGTTGGGCGTAAACTCCACTCGAGGCGCAGAACATATGAAGATGCAAGGGCAAATTGCGCTCCTAACAGGACACACAAGCATACGGCGAGGCCCCTTAACCATAATGAGGCTGCTCGGCGTTTAACTAAAACACAGATAACGGCGACACTTAGCAGTCCCGACAGTAATTCGAGGTAAAGTCCGTATCTGATGTAGCCCATCGTCAGGCTCCACAGTAACGTACCTGTTAAAAGAATAAATACGAGCTTTCGAATCTGAACATTAACCCGCCAAAAAAAGAGTACGCAAACCAGCGCGATGATAAAACCTAATGAAAGTCTGCCAGAATAGGCCACCAACTCTGCTGTCCTATGGGGCTCAAAGAAGATGAGTATTGGCCAAGCCAGTATCTCGTAGGCGCCGAAGCCTCCCCAACGTGAGTCCCATCCGATAGTAGGCGGGTGGAAAGCCGACTTAAAAATAAAATTGTAGAGAGGAAAGATTGGATTTCCTGTCAGGTTGTAAACCCAGACCATGAATGGGATGAGAGGCGCCGCGAACACTGCAAGCGATGTAAAAGTTTCGGCTGCAAGCGGCTGTAAACCGCGAGGCCGCCTCTGCAGAGCGCAAAGAACAATAATTGGCAGGGCCACCGCAGCATTGGAAAGTTTGATTGCTACAGCGGCCCCTATGAGGAATGCAACCCGGACGCAAGTATGCTGCTGGCGTTTGTCCGTTGGCGGGCTCACTACGAGACGCGTAGCCTCCAACAGTAGCGGTAATGCCAACAAATCTGGCATGTAATTGTTTATCTCAAAGAGCACATGCTCAACCCATAAGCACGCGAGTACCAATGCGGCTCGCAGCTTTGGGCCTTCTATATGAGGTCGAAGCAGACTGTCTAAAATCGTGCCAGCCCAGACCAGGACTAACAGGTTGATAATTGTTCCCAGCCGGTATCCGAGGAGGTGGCGAAAAATGCCAGTCAGCATGTCGGGAGTCGGATTAAAAGGAGCGGCCGTTGGAAAGAACTCGCCGGGCAAGTAGATATGGCCTGTCAAGCCGCGTTCCCCGTGAAAGAGACGTAATCCCCAAACATCGAAAGACGTATCCGGAAAAGGAACGCGAATCAAATAGACAAAGACCAACGGCAGCACAACTATGATCCAAAAGGATGGGCTTGATTTGTTAACTGCGGCGTCTTTTGTTGAGACATAGAAAAACCAGCAGACTATGGCTACTGGAATAGTCACCAACCACGCGGCCGTATTATCAACCCACCAAAACCATTGGCGAGTAAGTACGATTAGGTAGAATACAAGAAGGGTATCGCCAAACTCAGTGCGTCGCTTGAACTCTCGCACTCTTTGGTCCATCGCAGCAGGTAAGTCCGGGAAGAATTTCGTCAAACGTCGTTGCCTCGACTCTTTAATAAACCTCCGGATGCATCGTGGACACGTAAATTATCATGAAAGATAAGATTGACGGATACCCTCTGCCTACA
>CAZNPP010000122.1:0-4436 GCA_964574785.1 uncultured Chloracidobacterium sp.
ATCAAGTGGACAAGATCGATCTGGCTTTGAAACTAGCACTGGAGCGACGCCCGAAGCGGGGTCCTTCCGCGCAACGATTTCTTACTGAGGACTTGCCTGCTGTACGACAAGCTATACAAAGCAAAAACACTGAGGCTCTTGATGACGCATTGGGGCGTCTGCATAACTCTTGCGTGACCTGCCATAGAGCTGAGAAGGTGCCATTTTTCCGATCTGTTGTGGATAGAATCAAATCCGAAGCTGGTTAATGAACTTTCTATTGTACGCTCAAGACAACTCACTGAAAGGACAACTATGACACTCTCTCGAAGGATCATTGCCACGCATGCCCCCACTTCCGTAATCCTCATTCGCCTTATGGTAGGAGCGGTCTTTTTTTTTGAAGGTATCCAGAAGTTTCTTTATCCTTCAGAAGTGGGAGCAGGGAGGTTGGCGCGTATTGGGTTCCCCAATCCGGATACGCTTGGTCCTCTTGTGGCCGTGTTCGAAACGGTCTGTGGAGCCTTAGTTCTTGTGGGGCTCTTCACTAGAGTCGCTGTTATTCCTCTCATTGTAATTATGCTTGTAGCAATCGTCTCGACAAAAATACCAGTCCTCCTTGGCGAAGGCTTTTGGGGCTTTAGCTTGCGCAAAGTACCTTATTACGGTTTCTTGGGAATGGCCCATGAAGCACGTACAGACTGGTCTATGTTATTAGGGTCCTTGTTCCTTTTCATTGTTGGTTCAGGTTCCCTTTCGGTGGATGCTTTCCTCTTGAAGGCCAGAAGAAGCTGAAAAATGATCAGGGACTTCCCGCATAAGAGCGTGACGCGAAGGCCATGACGAAAGATTTAGCTGAACCTTCCTCACTGCATCGCGAGCTGGAACTTCTTGACGCCGTTGGCATAGGCTTTGGTGCCATTATCGGAGCAGGAATCTTTGTCGTAACGGGCGTAGCGGCCGGCGTAGCAGGACCATCAATCCTGCTCGCTTTGTTAATCGCGGCAATCGTTGCGACAGCCAATGCCCTAAGTTCCGCAGAACTTGCAGCTAACTTCCCGAAATCTGGTGGTACCTACGAATACGGTTATCGAGTATTGAATCCATGGCTGGGATTCATTGCGGGATGGATGTTTCTTGCGAGCAAGATTGCCGCCGCCGGGACGGTAGCTTTGGGATTGGCGGGTTATCTTGAGATCTTGTTTCCTGGTGTGCCCCCACGCTTTATCGCGGTGAGCGGAATCCTTGTTTTCACCGTCACTAACTATTTCGGAATTCGTCGCTCGAGCCGCGTTAATTTGGTAATCGTTTCAGTTTCGCTCTTATCTTTACTCCTATTTATTGTCAGCGGGGTGCCATCGATCAGATCAGAAAACTTTCACCCTTTCGCTCCTGCGGGCTGGCGCGGTGTTCTAGAAGCTTCAGCGATCCTTTTTTTTGCTTATACAGGCTATGCCCGAATCGCCACTCTGGGTGAAGAGGTTCGCGATCCCAAGTCCGCAATTCCAAAAGCGATCATCTTCACTCTTGCGGCTTCGGCATTTCTCTACTTCGCAGTTGCAGTGGTCGCTATAGGCTCAGTCGGCGCCACAGCGTTATCGAACGGCTTAGCGCCCCTCAGCATTGCGGCGCAAAGTTTTTCCTGGCCGTGGGTTTCACTTGTAGTTGCTGTTGGCGGGGTTACGGCAATGCTGGGAGTTATATTGTCCCAACTTCTGGGTTTAAGCCGCATGGCTTTTGCAATGTCCCGGCGCCACGATCTACCGGCATTTCTCGCTCATGTTCATCCGCGGTTTGGAGTACCGGGTAGGGCTATTTTGCTTATTGGAGCTATTGCCGCCATAGTGGCGGCTACCGGAACTTTAAAGGGTGTGGCAACTGCGGCTGCATTTACAATTCTCATCTACTACGGGATTGCTAATCTGGCAGCCATTCGCTTAACTCGAGAGGCGAAATTATATCCGTATTTCGTAGGGGCGATCGGTTTGGCTATGTGTGGTCTGCTGGCTTTGTCGCTCCCGCTCCGCGTTATTTTTGTCGGGTGCGGAGTCTTGGTAACTGGGGTGCTTCTGCGTATCGTCTTCCGCGGCAAATCAAGTGACAATGAAGTTGGTTCCCGCTGAATGGTCTCTGCCTTCGTACGATTCGCAGGTTGGTGCATTATACTGATGACTTTTCCGATGCATAACGATTTCAAGATAAACGCTCACCGTCCCACCTGGGCAGAGATTGATCTGGATGTTTTGGCTTCCAATTATCACTCAATTAAGAGTTATGTCACACCGGGCTTGAAGGTGATGGCTGTGGTCAAAGCGGATGCCTACGGCCACGGTGCAGTGGAATGCGCCCGACGACTTGAGAAAGAGGGGGCCGACTGGTTTGGCGTGGCACTGCCCGAAGAAGGAATCGAGTTGCGTAAAGCCGGGATCTCGAGTCCGATTCTCTGTCTGACAGGTTTTTGGGAAGGACAGGAAGGGGCATGTATAAAACACAATCTAGTTCCCGTTATAACTTGTGAGGAGACAGCAGCAGCACTCAACCGCGCCGCCAGTGATGCTGGGGTCAGTGCCACGGTTCACGTCAAAGTGGATACAGGAATGGGCCGTCTGGGCTTTCGTTTTGAGGAGGCCCGGGACGTGGCAGCGATGATGGCGAACTTCAAACATCTTCGCGTGGCAGGTCTAATGACCCACTTTGCGGCCGCTGATGATCCTGCCTGCCAGGAGCTCACGATAAATCAAATTGAGCGTTTCAATGAGGTGGTATCAGTATTTCGAAATTATGGAATCGATCCTGAGCTCAAACACTTAGCCAATTCGGCGGCCATCTACGCACGGCCTGCTGCGTGGGGAAACATGATCAGGCCCGGAGGCATTCTGTATGGCCTTTGGCGGGACATTTTGATGCCAACCAACGAAGAGCCAGAACTGAAACCGGTGATGACAATCCGGTCGCGAATTACTCTGCTCAAGTGGGTAACCCAGGGTGAGACCATTGGCTATGGATGCACATTTGAAGCGTCGCGTCAGACCCTCGTGGCCACACTCCCCATTGGTTACCATGACGGATACATGCGCGGACTATCGAATCGCGCCCATGTGATCGTTGGCGGAAAGTTTGCTCCTGTAATTGGCAGAATCTCAATGGATCTGACGCTAATCGACGTTACCGGATTGCCCTCGGTAGAGTTAGGAGACGAAGTAACGTTGTTGGGAACTGCCGAACAAGGCGAGGTCGAGGGCAAAGCATTGCAAGTTACTGCGGAGGATCTTGCCAGAATCTCAGGGACTCTCTCGTACGAGGTGACCTGTGGTCTAAGTCGCAGAGTCCCCAGATACTATCTCTCCAAATAGTCTTGTTTGGTTTTAGAACTTGAATGGCCTCTTAATCATGCGCCCGGTTGTTTTGATAAATGAGCCGAAGCGCGATTCCTTCTTTTCCGTTTCCCAGCTTGATGCGGATCTGAGAACTGATCGCCGTGGTCCATCAGCGCGGGTAGTGATCGCTGCCCCATTGTTGCTCAGTTTCTCCGTTTTTACCGTCGTGGTGGGGCCGATGATCTTTGGATTAGGTTCTGACTCTGCGCGCTTTTCGCTTCTGGCGATATGATTAAGATGGCGACGGCCACCTCGCTTACTTTTGTCAGCCTCAGTCATCGGCACGATTTTAGGGGAAAACTGGCCTCTGGCTTCGATGTCGAATTCTTTGTTTTCAACTGCGATGTCTGTTGACTTATCCGCGTCGTCCACCAGGGAAGCAGTCATGACTGAATCAGTATTGTCGGGCGATGCGGTGTGCGGGTTGATGCGACTCGGTGTGTTGGTCTGAACGATTTTAGATCGTTCCCCTCTGTTCACCACGTCAAATAATAAAAAAGATGCGGCTCCGCTTAATAGGCAAACAAGCATAGCCACGCCCGCCCGCCAAAGCCAGTTTGATCGCCGTTTCTCCACACTATCAACCACTAGCAACGAAACTTCTATCGCTTTATTGTTCTGTAGCCCAGTTTGGACCGCGGCCTGTTGAGAACCAAAGCTAAGGTCAAAAATCAGCTCAGCTCCATCCATATCACAGGTATGTTGCTCGTCCTCATAGACAAATTCGCACTCTGGACATCGTTTCATTGCGAGTCTCCTTAGAAGCCAGATTGTGAAAGGGGCCTTTACGGTGGTGAGGGTTATAGACTACACGGATCGGGAAAGTCAGGCAATAGGGAAAAAATACCATTGCTCCATGAGTTAAAGTAAGTATTTCTTGCGTGCTCGGCCGACTTAAACCGTTCATCATACCCATTTCCGTGGAAAGTTCCCCTAGAAGTCGCAAGTTCATAGGCGGACTGTGATTAGCGCAGCCGACGCCTTGGCGCCGGCTGCATTAGTTTGCTGTTTGGGTAGCCGTGCTGGTTACCCATCATCGCATGTTAGAAATAGCCCAGCTACTGAACTGTAGACTCCTCC
>CAZNPP010000122.1:4536-8183 GCA_964574785.1 uncultured Chloracidobacterium sp.
GTTACCCATCATCGCATGTTAGAAATAGCCCAGCTACTGAACTGTAGACTCCTCCGCGGTTTGGAGTTCAGATTCACCGGGCGTTTCCAGATTCGAAGGGTCCGGCTTGTTCTGCCAGTTCCTCGGCTCTGAATCAGGGCCAATTCCAATACTCTCCCATTCCCGTTTTTGGGCCTCCCACTCTTCACGAGTTCGACATAACGAGAAAGCAAAGTCGCTGTCCATATTGCAACCGTCCAGATGCCAAAAGGTTGGGCCAAAGCCCAGTTCGCCTTCAGCAGCAATCATCTGGCACAATGGACAATCTTCATCCAGCACCTCATGAGAGCTGACTACGATTGGCAGCCTTCTACGCTCATTCTCGATAATCAATGCCGGAACTCGACCATCAAGCTCAAGTTGAGGCAGTTCGAGCCAGCGGGCCTTGGTTTTCTCGATCCAGGCTATCTCGGAAAGGATATCGATGACGCTCGCCTGCATGATCCGGTGCCAGCATTGGACCAGTAGGTACCGCACCAGATCGTAATAGACAACGCACTCATGTGTGCCGCAGCCCGCGTAACGGTAAGCATATGAATCGTGACTAAGCCCCGGGGGGCCTTCACCCAGGAAACTCCATTGCAGCATTCGTGTATGCAGGTCGAAATCAATGAACTCCCTTTTTGCAAGCATGGCCTCGCGAGGTGATAGACCACCAAGATCCTCACGCGGTTCCGTCAGCCATCGCGCATGTATCGCGGCGATGGTTTTCGCAAAAGGTGGTTCAACAAGATTCTGATTTGCGCAGTCGCTGTCAGCGGCCACAGACAGTTGCGGCAACCTATGATAGGCGGCGAAAGACTCGGTAACGATGAACTCCGACAAAGCCCGTCCATAGATGACGGCCCGAATGTCGATAGGAGGATGCGCGAGTCTTTCCCTTAACCTCTCTTGGCGCACACCCTCATATTCCGCAACTGAGCTCAGGAAAAGCCAGTCATCGGGTACGCGATAATAGATCGGAACTTCTGTTCCTTTTGAACCGTCGTGATAGCGTACCTCGCCTTGTTTCGCGGGAGAGGAATAGGTTGACTCCGTAACAACGACTCTGGCTGCGAGATCGACGATCACGATGCCCGCATCCCACGGTGAGAGATCAAGCTGATCGGGAACGGATTGCAGAAAAGCCCCGAAGCAACTGATTTCCTCTCGTGATTTCTGATATCGCTCAAGCGCAGTGGCTAGTTCAGGAATTGTTTCAGGTTCGGCAGAAAGCGCCGCAACTATTGCGTCAGCTATGGAGCCATGAATGTCGCCTTGAATGGCGTAGTTCTGTTCGACAATGCTTAGTCTTACTTCGCTCATTTTGGATCACCTTTCTTTGGTTGTGAGCGTCGCGCGCGCGTTCGCTGAAGGCTGATCTCAAGCGGGTAAACTGCGGGTTTTTTCGCAGGACTGTGCATGTGAGGTCAGCACACATTGGTTACGACGGCGGCAACTTAGATTGAATGTTAGACCAGGCGCTTCGCCGTGTAGAGTACACCCCGTGATGAGGCTCGGGCGTCTGGATGCCTTGTTAAGAACTGGCAGACAATATCACGGTGCACGGATAAAACAAAGGGGGAGGATGTAATATCGTGCATAAAATCGGGGTTATGTCTCATCGTTTGGGACGTTTTTTCCTTTTACCCCGGATCTGAGTTGGCGTCGCCGGCCGTCTCGCGGTCGGTGAAGATTCCGGGATGATCCTATCTAAAGAGACTTCAAGGCAGTCATCGACGAGTTCCTCAACGTGTATCCCGGCGAGCCTGGCATAAGCCAATAGTACTGGTAGGGGTGGCTCAGTTGTGCCCAGTTCGAACTCGGAAATCCGCCGGTAGTCAATGACCTCATCAAATCCCAATCGCCGCAGCAGTTGACTCTGCGAGAGTCCCAGGGAATTGCGTATCTGAAAGAGTTTTCCAGCCAGACGAGCTGGTTTCAGGCGGGCCCTTCTTCCCATCAGAAGTTATCTCCTGAAGGGAAAGAAACCTCAGATCGCCTATTGTCTGTATCCGTAAATAGGGATACACTCTGCTCTCGCCAAATGTTCGCCGTGAGTATGAAGTTCTCATGCCCAACGACGCTGCTCATTACTCGATCACGTTGGAGTTAGAGCGACGCATTTGGCTGTTGTTTCAAAGAGTGTGGCGCGCTCAGCATAGCAGAGAGTGCGTCCCTTGATCATCCTCAACTGCCCTCTAGGAACTCACAGGAGGCCACATGAATTCCTCACTGAACCCACAGCCAGGCACGAGTTATAGAATTCTTTACGTCGGCGCGAGTCATTCTTTGCTATGTCTGCTAAAGCAAAAGCTCGAACCGCAAGGATGTCAAGTGGTACGTTGTCCGGATGGTTGTCAAGCCAGGCTGTTTCTCCAAAGCAACATTGCTTATGACCTTTTCATCTTCGATCAAAAAGTAAGTGGAATCAGCAGTTCTGATCTGTGTTCACTTATCCGATTACTCTCGCACCGTTATGCCACGCCCGTGTTGCTCCGTCGAAACACCTCAAGTGAATACGAGTTACCACATCATCTGGGGCTGGCGAAAAGGATCGAGCAGTTGCTTGGGATTGGAACGGTTGAAATTGCCTAAGTTAGCAGTGTCGCACTTCGTTCTTCTCGTACCTGACTCCTACGTCTTGTAAATTACGGAAACAACGCTTAATAATTGCTAAAACTAGACTTGAGGGTGAAGATGAAAGCGATTCAAGTTGCAAAGGTCGGGGGACCTGAGGTTTTAGAGGTCGTCCATCTGCCCGTTCCCACACCCAAACCGGGGGAGGCTCTGGTCGAGATCAAGACTGCTGGCGTTAATTTCATCGATATTTACTTACGTGAGGGCCGATATTCAGCGCCTCTACCATTTGTTAACGGTCAGGAGGCAGCCGGCTTGGTTTCCGCAGTAGGTTCCGATGTAACTAGTGTTCAGCCCGGCGATCGTGTGGCTTATGCGGGCGTGCTCGGAAGTTATGCAGAGTATGCGTCGGTGCCCGCAGGCCGTTTAGTTCAGCTTCCGGCGGAACTCGACTTTAAGCTAGGTGCCACCGCCATGCTCCAGGGGCTCACGGCCCACTATCTATCTCATAGTACTTACCCGCTAAAGCGCGGAGAGACTGCCTTGATCCATGCGGCAGCAGGTGGCGTAGGCCTCCTATTGGTGCAAATGGCCAAAAACTTGGGGGCCCAGGTAATCGGCACAGTTGGCAACGAAGCGAAGGCCCAATTGGCCCGCGAGGCAGGCGCTGATGAGATCATCATTTATTCGGAACAGGATTTTGAAGCTGAGACTTTGCGTCTCACAAGTAATCGTGGCGTTGACGTGATTTATGATGGCGTTGGCCGGAGCACCTTCGACAAGGACCTTAACGTGCTTCGCCCGCGAGGCTATCTGGTTCTTTTCGGTGGGGCAAGCGGCCCAGTTCCTCCTGTTGACCCGATTATTCTTTCCCAAAAAGGTTCGTTGTATCTTACCCGCCCAACTCTGGGTCACTACACCGCAACCCCTGAGGAGTTGCAGCAACGAGCCAGTGAACTCTTTAATATGGTAGCCGCAGGCACTTTGAAATTGCGGATCCATGGGAGTTACGCGCTCGACGATGCCCAAGTCGCTCATCGCGACCTTGA
>CAZNPP010000122.1:8283-12952 GCA_964574785.1 uncultured Chloracidobacterium sp.
CGCCAGCGCGGAGGGAAGGGCGCCGCTTCTGGGGCGAGATCGGCGCCCTTCTGGAACGACTAGTTGTTTTTCTTCGAGCTTGCAAGTTTACTTTTGGAATCCGAGGCTTTTTTTATTACGAGAAGACGCCTCTATACAATCTGGATCGTAGCGTTGAACCTTAAACGGCAGTCTCAAGATGAAACAATCCGGTACGAATCATTCCACACTAGAGCCAGCCAAAGCCAGAATCCTGGTTATTGATGACGAGGAGCAAATCCGTCTCATTCTCATGGAGCTGCTTGGTGGCAGCTACGTGTGTTGCCAGGCGGAGTCGGCTGAAGAAGCGCTAGTTGCCCTTGAAAAGGAGAGCTTCGATCTGGTCCTCAGCGACATAAACATGGGTGTGATGAGTGGGTTGGATTTGGTTCCTCGAGTCCTCTCAATTGCACCCGATACTGTAGTTGTGATGATCAGTGGACAGCAGGGAATCGAGTCGGCCATTGAGGCGATGCGCGCTGGGGCATTTGATTACATCACTAAACCGCTCGACCTCAGACATGTAGAGGCTGCGGTTGAGCGAGCTCATCATCATCATCGATTATTGGTCGAAAAACGCCGTTACGAGCAGCAACTCCAGTCATTGCTTCAGGAGCGAACGGCACAAGTAAATCGTCTCGCTTATTACGACACACTTACTGAGTTGCCGAACCGCACTCTGTTCGAGAACAGATTGCGCGAGGCGCTCACCTGGGCGAATCGTAATCGAGAAGTCCTGGGAGTACTGTTCGTTGCTGTAGACCAGGTGAAAAAAGTAAATGATTCCCTTGGTCATGAACCCGGTGACATTCTACTGCGAG
Source organism: uncultured Chloracidobacterium sp. (assembly GCA_964574785.1). Taxonomy (GTDB): domain Bacteria; phylum Acidobacteriota; class Blastocatellia; order Pyrinomonadales; family Pyrinomonadaceae; genus PSRF01. The sequence goes on from CAZNPP010000122.1 coordinate 9,123, forward strand.
AGATCGCGAGTCGCCTGCGGACCTGTATCAGCGAGAATCGTACTGTTGCAAGGTTTAGCGGCGACGAGTTTGCTGTGCTTTTGAGTGATGTTCGTGGGGCCGACGAGGTTAGTGAAGTTGTCAAGTCGATAACCGATCAATTGGAGCCCTCATTCCATCTAAATGGTCATGAACTGTACGCGACAGCCAGCATAGGAGTCAGTTTGTATCCGCTTGACGGCAAGAACTTCCAGAGCCTCCTCCAAAATGCCGGCGCCGCCCTCTATAATGCCCGAAGACTTGGCGGAAACACGTGCCAGTTCTATAAGGCGGACATGCATTCCGTTGCGGCTAAGAGATTAGCGCTCGAGACTAGTCTCAGGCACGCTATTGAAAACAGTGAGTTTATCCTTCAATACCAGCCGCGAGTACTTTGCGGGTCGCAAAAGATCACCGGCGTCGAGGCCCTTGTGAGATGGCAACACCCGAAGCTTGGGCGGATTCCACCGGCTGAGTTCATTCCCCTCGCAGAAGATACTGGATTAATTATTCCCATTGGCGAATGGGTTCTACGCGAAGCCTGTCGTCAGAATAAGCTGTGGCAAGATGAGGGGTGGCCGCCTATGCACATTGCTGTAAATCTCTCTGCACGTCAGTTCCAGCAAGAGAATATTCTTGGAACGGTTGTCAGGGCGTTGACGGACACCGGAATGGAGCCAAGATACCTCGAGTTGGAACTCACCGAAAGCTCAGTGATGATGAATGCCGATTTTGCTATCGATGTGCTGACCGGTCTAAAAGCAATGGGAGTGAAGATAACCATCGACGATTTCGGCACGGGCTTTTCTTCACTAAGCTACCTGAAGCGATTGCCCATTAATACGTTGAAGATCGACAGGTCTTTTATACGTGACGTGCCTGCTGATCCAGACGATGCGGCGCTGGTCATGACAATCATCACGCTGGCCCACAATCTCAGACTAAACGTGGTAGCCGAAGGTGTTGAGACCGAAGAACAGTTGAGACTCTTGCAGCGGTTGCAGTGTGATGAGATACAGGGATATTTCTTTAGCAAACCACTTGATCGTGAGGCATTGACGCAGCTACTTGCCCGGCAAGGTAGTACCTCGCCATCTCTTTTGCTTGTTTGAATATTAGCTTCTTTAGCGGAGCGGCATTAGAAACTGAACAAACCATCTCTCAGAAAGTGGGTAACTAAGAGTGGAAGTGTTGGTGGTCGATGACGAAGCTCAAGTCCGGAGTTTTGTGCGGGCGGTGCTAGAGGACGAAGGTTGGCAAGTAAGCGAAGCTGATTCTGCGGAACATGCCATCGAAATGCTGTTCGAGCGCGATTGGGCCATCGTTTTTTGCGATGTTTTGCTCGGTGGCGCGGACGGCTTTAGCGTTTTGCGGCGTTTTAAGGAAGAGTTACCGCACACTAAGGTTGTCCTAATGACGGGGCACGGTACCGCAGCAGGAGCTCTCGATGCCACTGCGTTTGGCGCCTATGACTACCTTTTGAAACCTTTCGCCGCGGATCAATTGCACTCTCTTTCGCGTGCGATGTCAGAACGACTTGTGGCCAAGCCTCACCATCGCCTCCTATCACAGGGTGCGCCCAAATCCCAATATAAATCGGACATTCATTTAGTTGGGCGCAGTGCTGCCTTTATTGAGGTAATGAAACAGGTAGGTCGTGTGGCTTCAACGAATCTCCCTGTGTTGCTTACCGGCGAGTCCGGAACGGGAAAGGAAGTTGTTGCCTCCGCGCTGCACCGGAGAAGTCAACGCCGCGAGCAAGCCTTTGTTGCCGTCAATTGCGGAGCGATTCCGGCTGAACTCATCGAATCAGAGCTTTTCGGCCATGTTAAAGGTTCATTCACGGGAGCCGATCGCGATCGCCGCGGGCTCTGGGAGGAGGCCGACGGCGGTACTGTTTTTCTTGATGAGATAACTGAGACTTCACCTGCTTTTCAAGTAAAGCTCTTGCGGGCTTTGCAGGAAGGTGAAATCAGACGAGTTGGATCGAACCGTAATCAGTCAGTTGATGTCCGCGTCATTGCGGCGAGCAATCGTGACGTCGAGATTGAGGTATCCGCTGGGAGGTTTCGTCAGGACCTTTTTTATCGCTTGAATGCAGTCTCAATAGTGCTTCCTCCACTGCGAGAAAGACGAGAGGACATACTTCCCCTTGCCAAGAGCTTTGCTGAAAAAGTCTTTTCGCTAAATCCGACGGTTAATTTCTCTGTTGAGGCTTTGACTCTTCTCGAGCGTTACTACTGGCCCGGCAACATTCGAGAGTTGGAAAATGCAGTAGTGCGAGCGGCTGCGATGTGTGACGGAACAGTTCGCCCACAGGATCTGCCAGAACGGATACGAAACTACCAGGAAGTAAGCTCCCAGGAGCCGCCAGCGGAGACCAAAGAGGTCGGCAAACCTGAAGATTTAGTCACGCTGGCCGAGGTGGAGGCTCGTTATGTGCGGAGAGTTCTGGTTCACACAAAAGGAAACAAGCAGGCTGCCGCTCGGCTCCTCGGTATCGATCGGAAGACACTCGATCGGATGATCAAAAGGCACAACATACGGCCGACTACCCGCCTTCCGTCTTACGCTGCCTAGCGGCCACCAAAACAACAATCCCCACACTAGCAATGGAAAGTGTGGGGATTGTCAACATCCGTTAGTAAGATCGCCGGACTACTTCACATATTCAAAACGAGCGACGTCCGATTCTCCAAGAATAACCGTATCTCCTGGTTGGATCGATCTCTCAGTGACTCTCGGTGTTTTCGGGTCGTTCACAAACGTGCCGTTGCGCGATCCCTGATCCGCAATAGTGACATGGCCTTCACGCACTCCGATCCATAGATGTCGTTTTGAGATACGTGGGTCGGCTATCACAATTTGGGACTGCGAGCTGTCGCGCCCAATGCAAGCGCCTTCAGTCCTTATTTCAAACTGCTGACCCGCAAGAGCGCCCGAAATAAACTTGATGGCTCCATAACTGATTGGTGCAGTATCTGGATCCGGCGTAAGCGCTATGGTTTGTGAGAGATCAACGGTTAGGGCGCTATCCCCTGCCATAGTGGCAAGAGGGGACTGAGATTCGGTTGCCACGGCCTTACTCGAGATTGGTGAAGGTGAATAGGAAACTGGTGCTGCGGCTGGAGATGGTGAAGGCGAATATACCGGCGAGGGCTGTTTGCCATCAGAACCCGATCCGGAGGCGGGTGCTGTTGCCGATTTTCCAGCGGCACTCGGTGTAACTGGCTTCGCTGCGCTCTTACGACGCTTTCGGGCAATGAGGAATATTGCCAGTGCTACGATGATTACAAAAAGTAGTAAGCCGATGGCTGCCGCCGCGATGCCGATTATCCACCAACTCGAGATCCCGCTTCGATCTCTTCCCTCAGTGATTGCTTGCTGACTGGATTGCACAAGAAGGTTAACTTCCGAATGGTGAGGCCATAATCTCTTGACCTCTTCGAACTTGGGCATTGCGGCTGAATATCGTTCCTGCCAGTAGAGTTCCAGTCCTTCGCGATAGGCTCTATCCGCAGGGCCTAATTGATTTGAAACTCCAGCAGCTTTAACGAACTCCATTACTGTGCTGGTTGGAACGGCGAAAGCGAAACCAGAGATCTCCTGTCCACCTACCCGGTCTCCACCGAAGGTGAGGAGCCCGACAACTTCGCTCGCATCAGTCAATACTGGGCCACCTGAGTTACCGTGAGTCGCCGGAGCACTAACTTGGAGAATAGGAGCGCCGCTGGCAGAACGCTTGCGCGCTGATATCTTTCCGTCTGTGATCGATGCTTCAAGGGCGGAGCGGCTATCAAGCACACCGCTAT
>CAZNPP010000123.1:0-7730 GCA_964574785.1 uncultured Chloracidobacterium sp.
AGTGATCCAAACCCTACCTATTATTGATGCACATACTTCGCGCCAATCTTAGAACGCTAAAGGATAGGGTATCTGCATTTGCCGAAGTTCAGTCTGAAGTCCGTGTGTTAGTTGCTTACTGAATGCTAGTGCGAAACTGAAGGCGAGAGTAGACGATTTCCAGGCCAAACGCCAAAGATCAATCTTTGCGGCTTCTAAGAAACAATTTTTTTCATAAGTTTATCTGAGCGTCGAAGACGAGCTGGGATGCTTTGCGTTAAAAACCCCTGGAGCGGGCAGCCTGCACTGCTCGTCGCGGAGATATGACTCCCCAACCCTGTCGTTCAATCTCGACATTCGCAACTCGTTCAGCCGTGTCGATTAGGATTCTCTTTACTTGCTGTGGTCTCAATGATGGATTTGCTTCAAGCATGCAAGCAATAGTGCCTGCCACTATCGGAGACGCAAAGGAGGTTCCATCCACATGCTTATAATGTTGGTTGATCACATTTCCTTCACGCAGCTTGATCGTGACCAACTGTCGAATAAGAGGGATCGGCAGATCACGCGCCTCCTCTAGATCTCGATCAACTCCTAAACGCGACTGTATGATTGCTCTTAGATCAGAGTCAGCCGCTCGATTAAGCCTTGAGTAAAGGGCTGCCTCGGAAGCAGTTGGTGTGTGTGGCAAAATCGGCGCTGCAACCCAGATTCCTGGAGCTATGATCTCGGGTTTCTGCAGGCCATCAATTGTAGGCCCATAAGATGATCGGTACATTCCCCGGCGGGCGCGATCCACAGAGTTTTGATCGTCTAATCCCCCGACAGAAATCGCTGAAGGGGAACAAGCTGGTGGCAAGACAGGGTGACCCTGAGCCAGGCCAGCGTTTCCCACAGCGCAAACAATAATCAAACCCTCTTTAACAGCTCTCTCAACTGTCTGACAAAGGGAGTTCTGGAGGTAAGACTGCTCCCAATCGCCTCCCGCGGATATGTTCACTACGCTAATGTCATACTCTCTGCGATGTGCGAGAACCCACTCCAAACCCTTCTCGATATTCTCTTCCGGGATATGCCCAGTCCTGCCAATCTTTACCAACACCAGATTGGCCTGCGGCGCCACCCCGCGATAAAAACCACCCGAGAGATAACCATTACCAGCCGCTACAACAGAGGTCATCATACCGTGCCAACTAGCGACGTCTGTTGTCCGTAGTGACGTTGGATCATCGTCCGAATCAAAGATGCTGTGGTACGCAACGATTCGATCTATTGGTCGCGTCAAGTCTGGGTGAGCATAGAAACCTGAGTCGAGAAATGCGATTGTGACCCCGTGTCCAGTGAAGTGTTCATCCGCACCCAGGCGGAGCGGAGTTGGTAAAACATGATCCGTCTGCTCAAAGATTGTTTCATGAGTTTTTAACTGGAAGGATGCGCGCTTGAAAAGATTGATGCAGCGGCGACATATCTGAGTAACCCCAGGGATCAATGCATTAGCTTCGACGAGAGCCCGTAGATCCTGATGCAAGATGTCGAGAGCTACTGTTTCGTCCGCCGCTTCACGACCGCAAACGTCACAGGCAGATAACGATACTTTTTCGACCTCAGATAAGTTTGTCACTGTCATGCCGACCAGCAATTCTAACAACCGCGGGCGAAAGGATGAAGGCGAAAGGGTGAACAAAAGATCATTTTCCATTTGGCATAATTTGGTATTTCTCATTTTCCGTTTTCCACTTCTTTCTTTTCTCGCCGTTTAACTTCAAAAGCCTCGCGCAGATTGGGAAGCCTCGGCTAAAACAATGAAAAATGAAAAATGAAAAATGCCAAATGGAAAATGATCCTTCCGCCTTTATCCTTCATCCTTTCAGCGAAGGTTTGTACTTAAACCACAGGGCGTGTAAGGTATTTCTCTACTTAACGACAAGTATTATGGAGGGCCAAACGCCTGATGAGTCAGGAGCAAGTTACTGTTGCCGATCTGTTTCGCTGGGCGCAAGCACTCAGCCGCGAAAATCCCCAGTTGTCATACAAAGAGATCAAGGACAAATTGGTGGCAGAGTTTAGCGGAAAGCCTTTTCCTCCACTTCATAACCTGACCATTCCTGAGCAGGATGCCCGCGCTCCCGAAGAAGATTGGACGGCCGGTCTTCCTCTTATTCGTCGTGGTATCCAATTCGAGGAATGGAAAGAGGTCGCCGAGGGAATAATTCTAAGCCTGGAACAAACTGAGAACTATGAGCGCGAGCGCGGCGGTGAGGGCAGCCGAGACAAATGGCATGATCGATCGGTCGGCATCAGAGAGGCCGAATCGAAAGCTATCGGCAAGTGGCTGCCAGAAGAATTAATGCAACTTGCAGAACGACAAACTAAAAAGTAATCATGAGTTTTATTGGAAATCTTTTAAAAGACCCAAAGTACCAGCAAGGAGATCCTCGCAAGCCCGAGGAGATCAAAGATGAGGCTGTCATCATCAGTCCTAATACCAGGCTTCCTAATCGAATCCCTCCTGGTCAATCTCGGACGAAAAAGTGGCCCGTTCTTGACGCTCATGGTACACCTGATATCGATTTAGAAAAATGGTCTTTTGAGGTAAATGGTCTTGTCGAGCGGCCACAGACATGGTCGCTTGACGAATTCCTGCAACTTCCCGCTGTCAGAGTCTTTGCGGATTTCCACTGCGTCACGAGATGGTCAAGGCTGGACAACATTTGGGGTGGGGTACGCACAAGAGCTATAGCCGACCTGGTGGGCATCAAATCGGAAGCAAAGTTTGTGCTCGCCCTGGCTTATGATTATGGGTGGACCACCAACATTCCTCTGGAGTTTTTCCTGCAAGAGGACGCTCTATTTGCATGGTCCCACGATGGACAACCTATCCCTCCCGAGCACGGAGGACCCGTACGGCTAATTGTCCCCCAACTCTACGCATGGAAGTCGGCCAAGTGGATCAAAGGTGTGCGTTTCCTGGAGAACGATCAGCCCGGCTACTGGGAGGAAGGTGGCTACCACATGCGTGGCAATCCCTGGACTGGAGGGGACGGTGAGAGGTTTCGCTGATCGTAAATAAAGCAAGTCCAATGTCCAATGTCCAATGTCCAAAGACCGAAGTCAGAACATTGGACTTTGGACTTTGGACTTTCGACTTTGGACTTTGGACTTTGGACTTTCCACTTTGGACTTCCTGAATTATTGTGAGCATTCAAAGCAATTCAGGTACCCCTCACAAGCCTTATGCCGGTGGTGTCGTTCCGAAGGATGCAGCCGCCGTAATTCTTTTAAGAGAGCCGGCGCACTCTTCCAACCCTCAGGTATTCCTGGTACGAAGAAGCGAAGAGCTAAGCTTCCTGGGCGGGTACTTTGCATTTCCTGGCGGTCAACTAGACCCTTCGGATGCTGAAACCGAAGTTAGAAACTGCGATGATCCCGAGACCGCAACTCTAATAAGTTGTGCCGCGCGAGAACTGTTCGAAGAACTCGGAGTATTGATTGCCAAACGCAGCGAGTCGCTTACAAAAGGTCAGCGAGCTTCACTCCTTGATGATCTGGTCTCTGGCCGAACTTCCTGGCCAACTCTATTGACCCATTATGGACTCTATCTTGACGCTAACGATTTCCACTTCGTCGGACGCTGGGTAACGCCACCATTCAGTCCCCGCCGTTTTGATACATGGTTCTTTCTTGTCTCCTGTCCTTTAAAACAGCATCCAGGTGTGATCTCTGGTGAACTGGATTCTGGCGAATGGATTACATCCAGAGAGGCTTATTCTCGATGGCAACAATCTCAGCTTTTGGCAGCTCCACCTGTAATTCACGCTCTGAGAACACTCAGCGACGGACTAACCTCGGATCTGACTGAAAGGTTTTTGTCGTTACCGGCGGCTCATCGGCAGCCTCTCCGAGGTATTGAATTTCGACCGAATTACATCTGCTTTCCGGTATCCACCCCAACTCGGCCCCCAGCTACGCATACGAACTGCTATTTGGTCTACACATCAAAAGAGATTCTGATTATCGATCCAGGATCTCCTTACGAGGACGAACAACAGGCTCTTGCGGAGTACATTGATGATATGTGTGCGGAAGGACGTGTCGTTCGTGAGATTCTGCTGACACATCGTCACCCGGATCACGTCGGAGGAGTAAACGCGCTACTCGCTTCTGGCCATGTGAGGACGGTCGCGGCGCACCGCCTTACTGCAGAATCACTCCGCGACACCATCAACGTTGATCGATTTGCAGAGCACGGTGACGTGATCACACTCCATGATGCTCCTGAAATAGCCCTTCAAGTCCTGCATACGCCAGGCCATGCCCGTGGTCATCTTTGCTTATATGAACGACGGACAGGTACGTTGATCTCCGGAGATAATATCGTGGGTCTAGGTTCGGTATTGATTGACCCGCCGGAAGGCAACATGCGCGACTACTTGGAATCCCTACAACTTATGAGATCACTTCCAAATCTCTCGGTTTTGTTTGGTGGACATGGGCCGGCAATTGGAAACCCCTATAAGAAAATTGATGAGTACATCTCTCACCGGCGGGAACGCGAAAGACATATTCTCGATGCAGTCCGCAAAGGCATTAGTAACCCGAAAAAAATAGTGAACCGAGTTTACACAGATGTTTCTCCCAAAGCTTACCCCCTCGCAGAACGCGCGGTAGAAGCCCACCTCGAGAAGCTGAAAGAAGATAAGCTTGTAGAGTGTGCAGCTGATGGTTGGCGACCGGTATAAAACAGAAATTAGTCTCCGCGCTTAGAGTCTTTCTTCCTAAAGTATTAAGATACGAACTCTTAATAATATGCAGCACCTATGGTGCACATTTTTCGAACGGACTAATCTTCAATGAAATCATTACCAAGAACGCTGGGAGAACTGAAGGCTAGTAGGTACACTCGGCGCTCAGTCAAGGATGAGATCCGAGCCAATCTCATTAGCAAACTCAGTAATCGCGAGACGATTTTTCGAGGGATTGTCGGCTACGACGAAACGGTAATTCCGCAGTTAACTAATGCACTCCTCGCCAAACACAATACTATCCTCCTCGGCCTGAGAGGACAGGCCAAAAGCCGCATCATTCGACAACTCACAGAGCTTCTGGATGAATCCATTCCAATCATCGCGGGCTCAGAGGTTAATGACGATCCATTCCGCCCAATTTCAGCGTACGGGAGACAAAAAATAGAACAGAATGGCGATCTGACATCCATCGATTGGGTAGACCGTGACGCGCGATTTGTTGAGAAGCTGGCCACGCCGGACGTAACGATTGCCGATATCATTGGTGACATTGATCCTATCAAGGCGGCCAAAGGAGGCCATGTACTGAGTGACGAACTAACGATTCACTATGGACTCTTGCCACGGGCCAATCGAGGCATCTTTGCTATCAACGAACTGCCGGATCTTGCAGGCAAGATCCAGGTCGGCCTCTTCAACATCATGCAAGAGGGTGACGTCCAGATTAAAGGCTTTCCTGTAAGACTGCCATTGGACGTGATGCTTATCTTCTCAGCAAATCCTGAAGATTACACCGCTCGTGGGAAGATAATTACACCCCTTAAGGATAGGATAGGCGCAGAAATCATGACTCACTATCCGGCGGAGATCCAGACCGCAGTTGAGATCACCCGACAAGAAGCCTGGGTTGAGCGTGATGGTCTGAAAGAACGTCTCCGCGTTCCGGACTTCCTTCGAGAAGTGATCGAGCAGATTGCTTTTGAAGCTCGCGACGACTCGCGAATAGACAAGAGGTCGGGCGTTTCTCAACGTCTGCCGATTACAGTAATTGAGTCTGTCATCTCTAACGCGGAACGGCGAGCAATAATGACCAACGAGGAGGAGATTGTGCCTCGTATTTCAGACGTCTATGCTGCCATTCCTTCCCTTACTGGGAAGGTGGAACTCGAATACGAAGGAGAACAGATTGGTGCGCTCCGCATCGCCAAAGACTTGATTAAGCGCGCCGCAGGTCAGATCTTCGAAGGCTACTTTGTTGGTATAGACTTTTCACAGACCGTGCAGTGGTTTGAACAGGGAAACAGTATACGCTTGGCTGACACCGCTGACGGAGATGAATGTCTGCGCCTGCTCGAACCTGTACCGGAGCTGATTGAAACATCACTCATACCTTTTGATATCAAGACCTCGGAAACAGCTTCTGCTGTATCAGCCTGTGAGTTCGTTCTCGAGGGCTTGTATGCACACAACAAAATCAGTCGTAACGAGGAAGGTGGGTACTCTGCAGTCACTAAAGCAAAAAAGGACCGACGAGGCATGATCTACGACGACTTGACCGAGACTGGAAAGTATAGTTAGTTCAAATCAATGAGGTTCATTCGCTATTCAAAGTTCAAAGGGTTCGATGTAGCTGCCATCAACTTGGGCGATCTCATGGAGTCGCTCTCTGATTCGCTGCTCTATTCTGGTTACACCGATGACTATTACTGGACCCGGCACAGGCAACCTCAGGATACATCTCTTGCGGCGTTGCGCCGTGCCTTGCTCCAGGCGCTCATCGATCAGGGATTGGTGCGCGAACAAGATGTTCAGGAGATGCTTGCTGAAAACCAGGGTAAGCTCGAAGGCTCGACTCTCGAAGAGATGCTCAACCAACTCATCGAACGTCTGGTCGAGGAAGGCTACTTAAATCTACACGAAATTCCTAATGTGCAGCATACAGACTCCCAATCAATGGGAACACCTGAAGTGTCAGAGCCCGTGCCCCGAAATGTACACTTTGAAGTAACCGAGAAAGGCCTCGATTTCCTTGGGTATAAAACTTTAAGAAACTTGCTCGGTAGCTTAGGCAAAAGCTCTGCGGGGCTCCACGACACTTCACATCTTTCAACTGGAATAGAAGCGGCCGCTGCCAGCAAGCAGTACGAGTTTGGCGACACGATAAATCTTGATGTGAACACAACGTTGTTCCGAGCCATACAACGTGAAGGTCTAAATGTTCCGCTAAATCTTGAATACAGCGATCTGTATGTTCATCAATGCGACTATCAATCTTCATGTGCAACGGTTGTAATGCTGGACTGTTCTCACTCGATGATTCTCTATGGCGAGGATCGATTCACGCCCGCAAAGAAAGTTGCATTGGCACTGTCGCACCTTATCCGTACTCAGTACCCGGGTGATTCCCTCAAGCTCGTGCTTTTTCATGACAGCGCCGAGGAACTTCCGCTTGCCAGACTGGCAGCCACCCAGGTCGGTCCTTATCATACAAATACCGCCGAGGGCTTGCGGATTTCTCGCCGTTTGCTCCAATCACAGCGAAAGGAAATGAAGCAGATTGTGATGGTTACAGATGGAAAACCGACTGCATGTTTCCTGAACTCAGCCGTGGGCCAAGCTGGATTGCGACGCTCTGCTAACGCAACTCCTAAACGTCAACTCTATAAAAACTCGATGGGTGGCGATCCATTTGTTATGGCTGAAACATTTCGCGAAGTTCAAGCTTGTAGAAAGGCGGGTATAATGATTAATACTTTCATGCTCGCCAGTGATTATTATCTGGTTGAGTTCGTTAAGCAGGTGTCTGCCATGACCAACGGCAAAGCTTATTTTGCTAATCCCGGCAACCTGTCGCAGTTCGTCCTGGTGGACTTTCTCCGCAGACGCACTAGTCGGGTTCGTTAGTTGGATTAGTTTGGTTTTTGGTTTTGGCTTTTGGTCTTGGTTTTGACGCCCCGGGTCCTTTTACGTGAGCCATCAACTCTGATTTAGAACGAAAGCCAAAGA
>CAZNPP010000123.1:7830-12843 GCA_964574785.1 uncultured Chloracidobacterium sp.
CCAAGTTCTTCGCTCCCTTGGGAATACTATGGAATCACGTAAGTTTAATTTCCCACGATTTCCGCGCTATCACCCTGCAAGATCCCTAGTTCCATATCTAGTCTTAGTTGCTGGTCTGTTGTTCACGCTCCTGGTTTCTTTTTACCTGCACAAGATGTCTGATGCTGAGGATGAGGCAACTTTTCGAGCTACGGTAAAAGAGATCAATGCTGGCATTAAGAATCGAATAGATACCTATGTGGCTCTGCTGCGTGCAGGGACAGGATTGTTCGCTGCTAGCGAGGCAGTCGAAAAAGACGAATTTCATCGCTTTGTTCAGGGTCTCGCTCTCGACCAATATCCGGGCATCCAGGGAGTCGGTTTCACAATTCGTATCAGGCCTGAAGAGAAGCGGGCACTTGAAACGAAAATGCGGAGAGAAGGAACCCCGAACTTCAGGATCTGGCCGGAGAACCCTCGAGAGGAATACCACTCGATCATCTATCTTGAGCCTTTGGACTGGCGTAATCAGGTTGCGATTGGCTATGACATGTTTTCGCACCCAGTTCGCCGCCTAGCCATGGAGCGGGCGCGCGACACGGGAATGCCGACAGCGTCAGGACGTGTAACCCTGGTTCAGGAGATTGATCTAGACCATAAGCAGGCAGGATTTCTTATCTACGCCCCTGTTTATAAGAATGGCGCCAGCATAGAAACGGTTGAAGAACGCAGAGCCGCACTCGTCGGTTTCATGTATAGCCCCTTCCGCGCTGATGACCTGTTGCGCGGAGTCCTTGCCAGAAAGAGCTATGACGATGTCGAGTTTCAGGTGTACGACGGTACGACACCCAGCCCAGAGCGTCTCCTGTATGCGTCGAAGGAGCAAGACGGAGGAGACTACCCTCCCCGTTTTGAAGCCATTGAAACATTGGAAAAACCGGGCACTGAATGGACCATTTATTATGAAGCAACATCCGATTACGATCCTGGACTGAACCGCGATTTTGTAACTTACACCGCTGGGGCCGGCACATTCATCAGTTTACTCTTCTTTCTTGCCAGTTTTTCCCAGAGTAGAGCGAGAGATTTTGCTGAACGTGCCGCGGGGGAACTTCAGGAGTCTGAGGCGCGGGCTCGGGAGATGCTCACGGAACGAGAGCGCGCGGAAGCCGCCCTCATCGAGAGCGAAGAAAGGTACCGTGAACTGGTCGAGAACGCGAACGACATTGTCTATACATTAGATCTCGAAGGTCGAATCACCTCCCTTAACAAAGCTGGCGAGATCATCACTGGTTATTCACAACGTGAGTTGCTCAACAGTAAGTTATCTGACCTGCTTACCCCGGGCTCCGCTGATGTCGTTCAGCATATGCTCAATCGGAAGTTGGCTGGACAGCAACGAGTGAACTACGAGATCGATATAAAAGGTAAAGAGGGGAAACTTTTAACGCTCGAGATGAACAGCAGGGTCGTTCTGGAGAATGGCCAGCCTGTTGAGGTTCAAGGTATTGCGCGGGACATTACAGCACGGCGTCGCGCTGAGGAGGCTTTGCGAGAGGCGGATCAGCGTGCCTTAACCGAGTATGAAAGGCTCCTTGAGAGAATATCGAGTTTATCGCAAGCATTAGGAACGGCTCGCGACCTGCTCACCATCTTTCGAGCATTGCGAGAGTTCACTCTTATTTCCGTACCGTCTGATGGTCTATTTGTTTCTCTTTACGACCCCCTACGGGATGTGCGCACAGCTTGCTACGGTTGGGGCGATGGCCAGGAATTCGATGTTTCAGACCTACCACCAATGCCGATCGCCACAGGCCCAAATAGTCGAGCAGTAAGAACCGGGCAAATAATTATTACCGAGAACTATATGAAGGCGACTCGGAGTTCTCCGGGAGTCATCGTAGGACCTGACAACGGCATGCGTCCAAACTCGTCGATGGCAGTTCCGATGGCGGTTATGGGCAGGATCGTAGGGACAATAGAAGTACAAAGTTACGAAACGAGTGTTTACCGCGAGGAACACGAGACTGCTATGCGCATGGCGGCAAATCTTACCGCCGTGGCTATCGAAAACGTTCGTCTCCTCGAACGTGAGAGTAGCGCCCGAGCCGCAGCAGAGGAGTCAAACCGTTTGAAGGATGAGTTCCTCGCGACTGTCTCACATGAGCTAAGAACGCCGTTAACCGCAATTCTTGGCTGGGCAAGGATGCTGGAATCCGGCTCCCTTGAAAATCCGATGGCATCTCGCGCTATTGAGACAATCAGACGCAATGCCAAGGCACAATCCCAGATCATCGACGATATCCTTGATGTCTCTCGGATTATTACCGGGAATCTGTCGCTGGATCTTCACCCGCTGGAACTTGTGCCGGTTATCGAAGCAGCAATAAACGTGGTTCGCCCCACTGCCGACGCTAAAGGCATCAAAATCGAAACCGACTTTGTTTCTCAACCGAGCGTAGTGTCAGGTGATGCCAATCGGTTGCAACAAGTCATCTGGAACTTGCTCTCGAACGCCATCAAATTCACACCTGCAAAGGGTCGGTTGAAGATCAATCTTCAACATAGTGAGGGCCAAGTCCAGATCGTTGTTACTGATACAGGCCAGGGCATAAGTCCTGACTTTCTTCCATTCGTTTTCGATCGCTTTCGTCAGGAGGACAGCACGACAACTCGGAAGCACGGTGGTTTGGGATTAGGGTTGGCAATAGCACGCCACCTCGTTGAGATACACGGTGGGACTATTCATGCTTCCAGCGCCGGTGAGGAGCAAGGAGCGACTTTCATAGTTAAGCTACCGCTAGTGGGCGCTACGTATATACCTGAGGAATTACAGCAGACCGAAGTGGATTCCAATTTAGATTCTCATGTACGACTCAGCGATCTCCACGTGTTGCTTGTAGATGATGATCAAGACACGCTGGAGCTGATCACTGCCGCACTTAAGCAAAGGCAAGCTCGAGTGACAGCAGTTTCCTCCACAAGCCAGGCTCTGGAGGCCATTCAGACGTCAATACCGGATGTGTTGGTATCTGATATAGCGATGCCAGGCGAAGATGGTTATGAGTTAATGGCTCGGATTAAGTCATTGAACTCCGACGGAGGATTCAATATTCCGGCAGTAGCTATAACTGCCTATGCTCGCGAAGAAGATCGCGAGCGTGCACTTAGGTGCGGCTTTGGTAGTTACCTAGCTAAGCCGATCGAACTGTCGGAGCTAATTTCGGCAGTAGCAGATGCTGCAAAAGGAAAAACGGTACTGAACTATGAAGGCCAGCGTACGAGGAATTGATTTGGCGTATGACGATCAGGGTTCAGGCTCCACAGTCGTTCTTCTTCACGGCTATCCATTTAACCGCTCAATGTGGAGCGAACAAGTAGACGTCCTAAAGAAGCGATACCGTGTTATAACGCCGGATCTGCGCGGACATGGTGAGTCCGAAACAACAGCGACCGCCTCGATGGAAGAGATGGCCGTTGACATCGCCTCTCTACTTGATAGTTTGGGAATCTCTTGGGCGAACATCGGTGGCCTTTCGATGGGTGGATATGTAGCTCTGGCATTCTATAGAAATTATCCATCGCGAGTTCGATCGTTGATCCTGGCGGACACGAGAGCGCAGGCTGACACCGAAGAGGCAAAGAAGGCTCGCACCGAGCAGGCGGAAAAAGCGTTAGCCGAAGGTATGGAAGGAATAGCGGACGCTCTCTTGAAAAAGCTGCTTGCACCTGAGACAGTGATTCGGCGTCCGGAACTTGTGAAGCGCATTCGTGAAATGATGGTCCAAACAAAACCGGAAGGAGCGGCGGCAGCTCTAAGGGGGATGGCCCAACGCCAGGACCAGACACCGTTTCTGAATCGCATCGTCACACCAACGCTTATCATCGTAGGTCGCGAGGACACAATCACGCCGGTTGCGGATGCTGAAGCCATGCATCAAGAGGTTCGAGATTCACGACTTAAGATCGTTGAAGGGGCGGGCCATGTGTCGAACTTAGAGAAACCCGCGGAGTTTAATGAGGCGGTGTTGGAGTTCTTGCAGGAGCTCGATTGAATCGTGAAACGTGAATCGTAAATCGTGAATCGTGAATGGCGAACAGCGCCGTGCTCTATTCACGATTCACGATTCACGCGTCCAACTCTCCTGGATCGCCTCGAGTTCGGGTTCGTCATATCGCCCGAGCTTCTTGGCAGTTGCTTTCAGCTTTGCGATGCCTGCTATAGCGCATCCAGCTTTCGAATTCGCTCTTCCGGCGTGAGTCGGAGGTTTTCGAGCGTCAGAGTCAGATCAATACCAAACTCAACAGCTCGTTCCGCTGCTGAGCCGGGCGGCGGATTTAGGAAATAGTCTTCAATTTCCTTGTTCATGAGACGAAGTATAACACTTGGCTACGCGGAATTGACTTAAGAGGGTTAGTAAGGAACTAAAAAGTAAAGACTTTGGACTTTGGACTTTGGCTTCTTGAGTTCGTCTCTAAAATCGGGGAAGAGCGATTTCAACTTTTCCTTCACTGCTTTGATGTCTCCGGTTAACGTGCCGTAATCACTTCCTCCACAGTGATATATGTCTGCTTTGAAAAGAACACTTTCACCTTCTAAAATCTCAAGTGATTCTGAAGTCCCGCCACTGCATCCTTCATCTTCTTTTACACTCCGCCGCACGGCGATCTTACTATCGCGGATTGTCTTAAGAACTTGATTGAACTGCTCCTCGCTGATAATCACCGTTGCTTCATCAACAATCTTGCCGTAGCTATCAACGACGAGCCTTGCATTTGATTTTGTCACCGTGAGGGTATGGCTTCTGTGGTACTCCGGTGGAACAGAAGAATCCCCAAAGTGATAAATAACCCTGGTCGCGTTTGCCAAAGACGGTGTTTCACCCTGTCTTGCGTCGCACTTCGAAAATAGAACCATACAACCAACGAAGATCAGAACTGTCAGTAACGTTTTCATAACTCTCCTTTCCTAAGAGTGCAAAAAACGCAAAGACTATTAACGCGAAGCCGCGGTCGCTGCGGGTTACCGAACCG
>CAZNPP010000124.1:0-12839 GCA_964574785.1 uncultured Chloracidobacterium sp.
TCGGCGCGACCGATCCAACTACGTTTGCGGCAATCTCGTTAGTGTTGGTTGGCGTCGGCGTGTTAGCGAGCTACATCCCCGCGCGTCGCGCCACAAAAGTCGATCCGATACTGGCGTTGAGATACGAGTAAAAGAAGGGCCGTGTTGTGTAGTAGGCACTCAGGCGCGACGTGAATTCTAATAAATACGCACAAACCGAAACTGAGAGATACGCAGAGGACTAACCGATTTAAGACTTAAAATCCGTTCCGTTCTGGGATGGGAAACGGTGGCGGTAGATCTATCGCTACCTGAATCTCGCGACGCCTGGTTTAGGCAAACGTGCGACCAACATTTGTGTGGCGCCTCCCTGGTCCCGCAACTTTGGTGCACCACCTTTCTAATCACGCAAGCGGCCGGCGAAAATCGCCGGCCGCCTTTGTGTCTCTGGTGCATTGCCTTGGAATGTACCGGTTACCTCGTCACCGTCACTCACTGAATCGGCGTGCCGTCAATTAACACGCGACACATCTCAAAGCCATTATTAATTACCTTGGCGCCGACGTTTATATCGTTCAGTGAGGCGGTACCCGTCGATAACCCAGCCAGGCCTCGATTAGCAAGTATCAGGAGGCCCGATACCTTTCCGACATTGTCAGCACCCACCAGCGCCGGATCGGACAACGCATCGATTACTGATTGCGGGATGGCGAAGTTCTTTACGTCGTCCTCAATCAGCGAACCGTCGGGATTGATTCCCTGCGTAGTGAACTGTCGGTAAGGCTTGCCCTTGATGGTTACAACTTTTCCGATGTTCGTGAGATTGAAGTTCGCAAGATTCGGATCGAGTCGCATATTCAAGGCGAGCGCTATAGTCTGGCCCAGCAACACGTTGTCAAACTTGCCTTTGTTGCTGAGTGGCAACCCTTTTTCTTGCGGATTAGGCCCTGGCTCGTTTGGCACCTGACAGGTGCTCGCATCCAACGTTCGATCCACTGGCCTTCCGCCTGCGCCAAAATTTGGCAAGGCACTCGTGTTTCCAGTGGCTGCCAACCTTGTAATAATGCATTGGGACCCACTCAAGGGAATCGTAAGTGACCTTGTTCCAGGAACACCCAACTCCAGCGACTGTGGATATGGTCCAATCGGAGGTAATGGTTGCACGAACAGCGGATCGCCTAGTAACGCCTTCAACAGATTTGGCATGACGAACCCATCATACATGTGACCTGTGCGGAGAAAACTTGTATCCACACTGCCGTAGGAACTCTGTCCAAACGTGCCCCACTCTTGCGGGTTTGGCGTTGGAGTTGGCGTTGGGCTCGGTGTTGAACCTTCGTCGTCATTGAGAATCGTACCGACGCCCTTCCCAACATCGACGGTCGCGTTCGAGGCGGTCACGAGGTTCACAATAAATCTCTCGTCATCTTCAACCACCGTGTCTCCCACTACGTGAATGACAAGGCTCATGGTTGTTTCGCCTGGTGCAAAGACGATCGAACCATTTGCACTTATGTAATCGTCGGGTGCGGAGGCTGTGCCATCCTCGGTCGCATAGTCAACTGTTACCGTATTAACGCTTGCTGTTGATAGTTGAACTGTGAACTGAAATGAAGTCGTACCTGCATTGCCCTCCGCCATGGCTACGCTATTGATTGAGACACCTGGACTAACGCTTGTATCGTCATTCACAATCGTTCCCAGTCCCTGAGCATCGCCAAGCGTCGCGTTCATAGGATTAGAGAGATTTACAAAGAAGGTTTCGTCGGCTTCCTGGTTGTCATCCGCCACTACAGAAACATTAATAACCTTGTTAGTTTCACCCGGAGCAAAGTTCAGCACCCCGTTAGCCGCGGTGTAATCGAATGGTGCGGTTGCAGTGCCGTCGGCAGTCGCGTAAGCAACAGAAACTTCCTGAGCGCTCGCAACCGAAAGTTGAACCTGGAAACTGAACGTAGTAGTACCGCTGTCTCCCTCATTTTGGGAAACGTCATTGATGGAGATGCTCGGGGGATCGTCGTTGTCGTTGATAGTCAAAACTGCGGTAGATGGTGAACCGAGAAACGCATTGCCACCTTGAACATTACTCAACGTAAGGTTGACCGTTTCGTCAGCTTCGTCCGTAGCATCTTCAGTGATTTGGACATTGAAGGTCTTGACCACGTCGCCCGAGTTGAACGTCAGCGTACCGCTGGCAGCAACATAATCCTGACCAGCATTGGCAGTCCCGTCGCTCGTAGCGTAATCGACTGTAATCGTATCTGATGTACCGCCCGTGCGGTTAACGGAAATGGTTCGCATGCCCGCGCCTTCATTTGCACTGTAACTCGCGTTTGAGAATGAAATGCTCGGGACAGCCGTTACCTGCAAACAGGGTGAAAAGCCTGACGTTTGGGACCCCGTTGCCGTTGCAGTAACCACTTGACCGACACTCAATGAGACCGGCGGCGAAGTGAACTGCGCCTGGCCGGAAGCGTCAGTAACAACGGAGGAGGAACCAAGATAGTAGCGGCCTTCGCCGAAACCTGAGCTGTTGCAAGAATCAACGCGAAAGAAATCGATTTCAAAAAGAGTACCGGGAGACCCGGTGAGCAAACCTAAGATGCTATTCGGATTCGCCGTTTGGAGGATTGGGTAACCGTTACCGTTACCAAGAACAAAGCCTTTGGCAATGCCATAGTTATCGTTCGTGTAAATTGAGTTGCGCCGCACCCTATTAGGCACGGCCCACTTCAACCAAACACCATTGTCATTGAAAGCGATGATGTTGCCCGCACCTGCCGCACCACCTACAACGTTGTTGCTATTACTACCCTCAATGAGGACTCCATTGCCTTGATTTCCAAGGCTTCCAACGACGCTCAGACCAATCACATTGTTCTCAATCTTATTGCCGTTTGCTGAATTTCCCAGGATATGAATTCCATCTCCATTGTTACCAGAGATCATGTTGGTGGCTATGTTATTTCCCCCAAGCCCGATCTGATTATTTGATCCATCCGAGATTCTGATGCCCGTGCCATTCGGCAAGAAATCGCCACCAGCGATATTAGTTCCAATCCTGTTTCCAAAGACTTTATTGTTGTCGCCTTCGATTAGAATTCCGGCCATCGCGTTACCAGAGATCAAGTTCCGGTCAGCGGCACTTGTTTCCGATCCGATCAAAGCGCCATTACCCTGCGCAAAAATGCCGTTAAGCATGTTAGGCATCGCGTGTGTACCATCCGCATTTGTGCCAATTCGATTTCGCCGGACCTGCGCGTTTCCAACTGCGTGAAGAGAGATCTGAACCCCATTCTTCTTATTACCTGAAATTACATTCCCCCCATCAAATGAGAAACCTCCTATCACCACAGTTCCACCTATCTTTGCAACGGCACCGTGACTTACCAGGACACCATTGTTGCTGTTAGGGATTGCAGCTGATCCATCGTTGTTCGTGCCAATGTGGTTTCCATAAACGGACACGTGTCCGCTTCCGATCATTATCCCATCTCCCTGGTTACCCGAGATTACATTTCGCGATCCTGTAGTGGCACCTCCTATGACGGCATTCACGGTGTACTTGGTAGAAAAGTCGATCCAAATTCCGTCGCCCTTGTTAGCTATAGCGGCCGTTCCTGTAGGGTTGGTTCCTATGTGGTTGCCGACAACTATCAACTGCGTAGTACCGGAACCAACATTTCCGGTCCAGACACCAATTCCGGAACCACGGTTGCCGGAAATGACGTTTCCCTCTCCTGCGCCAATCCCACCGATCAGATATGACGCATTTGGGTTTGCGCCTAAATAAACAGCGTGGTCGGGCACATCTCCCTCAGCACCGTTAGCTAGCGCGCCCGAACCAGCCGCGTTTAAGCCAATGTAATTCCCCTGAAGTGTCAGCGAGGAAACATCAGCATAGATTCCATGGTTGTCATTTCCCGAAATAACGTTGCGATGACCAACTGTTGAGCCGCCGATCACGACTGACAACGTCGCAACCTCCGCCTCCGTTACTAGATCTCGTTCTGAAACTTTGATCCCGGTTCTCGCATTTCCAAGATCGACTGTACCGTCGAAGTTCGTACCGATCTTATTGCCGAAAATCTTGACCACAGCGGAGCCTGCAGATGCACCACCGGTTACATAGGGCCTCACGTTGATACCTGCGAAGAAGCCGGGTTTCAGGAAGTCTTCACCCGGAGGGCCATTACCGGAGATCACATTTCCTTCGAAAATACCGGGTCCGCCGATGGTGTAAATGCTCTGATCCGTAGGATCTATTAAGACACCATTATCCTTGTTGCCCATGGCGATATTTCCAGTTGGATCGACGCCAATGAAGTTACCGAGTAAGGTAAGATCGCACCTTCCGGTACATAGTGCGTAGACGCCGTTATCATGATTTGTTATCGATAGCGCGATGATGCTGACAGAAATCTCTGTGGCAGCGGGCGTCTTGATCAGAAATCCGTTCGAGCTTATGCCCGCTCCATCGATCTGAACCATTGGTTTGCCGAAGTATCCTGACTGCGTTGCGCCGGTAATCGTCACAGAGGTTAGGATCGAAGGAAGGGCATCGGTGAGCTGAATTACCTTTACGCCGCCGCCCGGGATTCGAAACTCAATGACATCGTGACCCGGGCCGTTGGAGTTCGCCTTTTGAATAGCGCCACGTAGCGAGCAGTCATTCGGAGCGGATACACAACCATTGTAGTTGCCCGTCATTGGATCATCCGCGCGGTCAACCACAAACGTGGCTGCGTGTGCCTGCCATGAAGCCGCTACGATGAAACATACTGCAAAGAAGAATCGCAGGACGTAACGATGCTTGACTGCATATTGCTGGGTAGAAATCATCTCACTCACTCCTCACTAGAAATTTTGAATCTCCCGGACCATGGTCCAGATGCGAAATACTCTAGTTTTGAGCGAAGGCATTGTCGCCATACGATTAGATAGTTACTTTCGACAGGAATCCTGCTGAGAAGGTCTTTCTCGCAAAGACGCAAAGAAGCAAAGGCCCAAAGCGGAGGTGTTGGTTTTCCTATGTATTGCGAGCTTTGCGGCTTTGCGAGAGATCTTCGAACTGCCTACGGCGCTGGACCTCAACCATACAAAAGGATAGTGCCCCACTTTGCTGACGTTTTGACTTTCGCGTTAAAAGTAAAACAAATGGAGCCCCTGAGGGCTCCACGTTGCGGTTTCGCTTCGTTTGCAGGGATAACTAACTTGCTTTGCGTTTGGTTCGGATCGGGATTGGGCCGTTGTCAGTAAGAATGAGATAACCATTCCTAAGAGTGATCCAACGGCGGACGTAGGTGCGCCTCAGGGTTGGGCGTTGAAGGGCCGGGGTTTTGAATACTAGAGAAGCTTTCCCTCGACAGTTCGAACACCAGGCCAGTTGAAAATCTGATCCGAGGATAACCCGCAACTGGCCTCGCTTGCAGTGTTCACACCAAAGGTGCAGTGAATGCTCGGCCACCATGTTCGGTAACTGAATCGAGCGCGGATTTGTTGACAAGCTAGTGATTAACATTTCGAATATCCTGAGAGTTAAAAGAGAGTTGAAAACGGGAATTAACACACAGCGAGGGTGCGCGGCATGGACCCACTGTCACACGCCGCGCCCATATGTTCCATTCATGGTTCGCACGATGGGGTCAACTGCCCATTGTTGTAGCTTCTCAGAAGCTCTCCATCAGCAACCATCAACTTGCCTGTGGGGGAGGATGACTTAACTTTGTATGGAAGTTTGCCGGCAAATCCCGACAACAGACTGTCAGCGTGGTCGACCGTGCTGCTCACAGGGCCAGGGTCTGAACCAGCCTCAACATTGAGCTTTGCAGCTATCAGTTGTTGCGCAAGTATCATGCTTGCATCGCCGGTCGCTGCGCTGTTGAGGATCGACAATAGCTCCGCTTTGGTGTACGACGTACCTCCCAACGTCAGAGAATCTACCGGCCAGAGCGATGGATTATTCTTCCAATGCCCCTGCGACCAGGGACAACGTGTAGGAGCATCAACCGAACAGCCATCGTTCGAATAACGTGCGAGAGCAAATTGCGAGTCGCCTGTTTCAACTGGCCACGCGAAACCGGCAAGCACGATCTTGCAATCAGATGTCAAAACAACGCCCTCTCCTTGATCAAGGGAATTGCCAAAATCCGTGATTACTCTTCCATTAGACCCAAACGTTGGATCTAGATTTCCATTCGTGTCGTACCGGGCCAGACAAAAATCGTGCGCCAACTCGATGTCAGCAGGATCCTGACGATAACCCGCGGCCACGATCTTTCCGTCGTCTTGCAGGACTACATCGTTGGCATACTCACTGCCGCCGAAATCCGACAAAACAATACCGGCATTCCCGAAAGTCGGATCCGGGATTCCGAATTCGTCATAACGAACAAGTGCGAAATCACTAAAGTACCCAAGGTTGTTAGGTATGACGGCGCCACCAGCCACGACGATCTTGCCGTCTGACGGCTGGATCACAACCGAGCTGGCGATTGCGTATTCCTGTGATAAATGAAATGTGGCTTTTCCATCGCCATCAAAACTGGAATCAAGGCTCCCATCCGTGTTGTAGCGAGCCACCGCAAAGTCTCGTTTGTAGGTGAGATCAAAAGCCGCAGCTCCAACAGCTACAATCTTGCCATCGTTCGCGATGGCAACTCCGTTAGCTACATCGTAGAAGCCAGCAAAGTCGGTGGTAACTTT
Source organism: uncultured Chloracidobacterium sp. (assembly GCA_964574785.1). Classification (GTDB taxonomy): domain Bacteria; phylum Acidobacteriota; class Blastocatellia; order Pyrinomonadales; family Pyrinomonadaceae; genus PSRF01. The sequence continues at coordinate 6,685 of CAZNPP010000124.1, forward strand.
TCCGCCACTGCCAAAGCCGGGATCGAGACTGCCGTTACTATCGTAACGCGCCAAAGCAAAGTCACCCACTCCGACAGCATTTGTGGCTATGCCGGCAACGACGATCTTGCCGTCCTGTTGAATGGCTACCGAGTTTGCTCCATCGTCATTCCCAAAGAAATCTGTTAGTACTATGCCACCAACTCCAAACGTAGGATCCGGGTCACCGCTGGTATCGAGACGTACGATACCAAAATCGGTTCGAGATAATGACGTACTCAGCGCACAGACAACGACGATTTTACCGTCTTGCTGAAGAGCAACGTCAACGTTAGCAGAATACGAGTTAAAGTCTAAAGACTGGAGATAGACGCCGCTAACCGCGACCTTTCCGCCGCTCCCAAACGCGGGGTCGAGACTTCCACTTGTATCATAGCGAGCAACCGCAAGAATTGGATTGAAGTCAGCATCGTTTGAGAATCCTGCTGCCACTATCTTGCCATCGTTCTGGATAGCAAGTGATGACGCGCCTTCAAAAGCTGGTGGGAGAATACTGGTGGTCACCATTCCCGTCCCACCAAACGATGGATCAAGGTCGCCCGGTGCCGCCAGCACCTTTAGAATCACGACTGAATTGACAAGTAGCCCGCAGACCAGCATTGCTGTGAATGCGCGGAACATAAGACTCCCGGGTAACTTAACTTTTGCATATGACGTCCGCGATAAGCTGGTAAATCCACAAATACGAGCGCTTTTGAAAGTAGGATTTCTCATAATCAGTCTCCTTATGGTTTTGTTTCGCTTCAATGCGACGTTTCGACAGTCGAGACTTATAGAGGCGGAAAAAAGAAATGTCGCCATCCATTTAGATAGGAAAGTGAGGCAGAATTAAGTGCCGTTCTGATTCGCTGCGGCTTGCTCAAAAAGACACACGATGATGATTAGAGTACTGCTAGCCCATGCAACCGGATGCTACACACAGCTTTCGCTGATTTCTTATGGTCGTTTCAATGTGTGCAGCATCCGGTCGCTTCGCTCGCGCTACTTCTACTGAGCGTTCGATACTTCGGTTGGAATCCAACTCTTTGTGCAAAGCGGCTAGCGAAAAGGTGGTCACACCAATCGATCGCGCATAGCTTTAACGACCGCTTCCGATTTGGAGTGTACCTGGAGCTTATCGAAGATGTGTGAGACGTGGAATTTTATGGTGTTGTAACTAACTCCCAGCTTTTCAGCGGCAGTTTGGTAGTTATAACCTTCCGTGAGGAGTTTTAGAATGCGCGTTTCGTGTGGAGTTAACTGGTAGTCTTCGCGCTCCGCATTATGAAACTCGCGAAAAAACTTAACCATCCGAGAGGCCACTTCAGGCGATACCGGAGCTCCGCCACTCATCGCCTCGCGAATATTATCCAGCAATTTGACAGGCGGCGTCCGCTTAAGAAGGTAGCCGGTGGCGCCTGCACAGAGCGCGTCAAAGATTCGATCGTCGTCGTCATACACGGTTAACATCAAAATCTGCATGCTCGGGTAACGTTCCTTGATGATGCGGATACCCTCGATGCCGCTCATGCCAGGCAGTCCGATATCGCTCAACAACACATCAGGAATATCCTCGGGCAAACGCGCCAAGGCTTCTTCCATGGATCGGAAGCTTCCCGTGCAGCGAAAGCCGGGGGTGAAGTTGATCAAGGTTGCCAGCCCCTCGCGAATGTCTTTCATGTCTTCCACGACGGCGGTCTTGATAACGTCCTGCTGTGTGCTGGTCTCCATAGCGATGCTCTAATTTAGGGTAGTTTACCTCCAGTGTCACCATCCGAATGGGTAGTCAGACCATGCGCGTAAGGGCCCGTAGCGGCAAGCGGCAGCCGGAAAGTCATCGCTGTTCCCTCACCAGGAGTTGACTCAACCTGAAAGGACCCCCCCATTTCAACGGCCCGCTTTTTCATACTGAGTAGACCATGTCCGCCTCTGCCAGCGAAGTTCACGGTATTTGAAACGGCCGTTACATCAAAACCTTTGCCATTATCCGTGACTGATAACGTCAGGAGATCGGAAGAGAACTCGAATCGGATTTCCACGTGAGTTGCCTGAGAGTGCTTCACTGCGTTCGTCAAACACTCCTTAAAGATTAGAAACACTTCGCGACGAGCATTGGCCCCAAGAGGCACTTCAGGTGCGTACGTTGGCACGTCCAAGTTGAATGCTATCTGCTTCGCAGTTAAAAGGTCACTCGTGAAACGGCGCATCCGCTGAACGAGATTTTGAAGATTGTCTTTCTCAGGATTAATTGCCCAGACGATGTCGCTCATGGTTTCGACGAGTTCGTTGGAAACGTTGACGATTGAATTTAACGGGTCCAGGCTGGAACTCTTCCCCTGCATACTTTGCTGTCGCGCAACTTCACTCAGAATTGCAATCTGCGTCAGCGAAGCACCAATGTCATCATGCAGATCCGTTGCGATACGTGTCCGTACACGCGCCAATTCGAGTAGTCGTTCCTCCCGCGCTCTTCCCAGATCCTCCTCGGCTCGTTTTGCCTCGGCCAATGCCGTATTGACCTGCTTGAGATGTGCCATTCGATAGCGGTAGAAGGCGTAGAACAGACCCAGGGTAACTAGCGCCGCGATTATCATGAACCACCAACGTAACCAGATCGGCGGCAGAATTCTGAAAGCGATACTTGCTGGCCGTTCACTCACAAGCCCATCCACAGTTAACGCGCGAACCAGAAAACGATACGACCCGGGTTTCAGATTAGCGTAAGCTACCGTTCTGGCCTCCGTAGGTTCGCTCCATTCGGAATCAGCTCCTTCGAGCATCAACTGATACTTCAGAGGTCGGCCCGGTCCAAAATCAAGGCCAAAAAAGTCAACTTGCAAGCTGTTGCGCGATGGCGAGAGATCTGCAGTTTGAATGAAAGTGGCGCCGAGTTCTGAAACCGGTTGATCTTCTCCGGCTATCCGCAGCCGACCTAATAGGATGGTCGGAGCCGAGTAGCGCGCTTCAACTGAGGGTGTCAGACGTGACAAGCCATTAGTCGTGCCAAACCAAACGGTACCATTCCGATCACAAATCGAGTCAACCACAAAATCTCCGGCTAGACCATCGTTAACAGAGAAATTAGTAAGGCGATTTGTTTCGGCTGAAATCCGATCGACGCCGCGTACAGTTCCAACATATATGTTTCCTGCCTTGTCCTCAGTAATCGTCCTTACGTTGTTGCTCGATAAACCCTCGTTTGTAGTGAGCGAAGTAAACTTTAGCTTTTCAGATGTCAGATTGTCGGCGCGTTTGATTCCACTCAATGCAGTTGCAACCCACAGACGGCTCCTGCTGTCGACATGAAGATCGGTTATGAACCCTTCAGGCAGTCCATCTGTAAACAACTCGAAGTGGTTATTTGCGAATCGCCCGATGCCACCGTAGTAGAAGCTAATCCAAAGATTTCCATTTTTATCTTCAGAGAACGAGGATGCCACGCGACCGGCAGGATAATTTTCAGCGCTTGAGAACCGGTAGAAATGATCTTCTCCACGCTTCAATCGAAGCAAACTCGAGTCTTCCACGTTGAGAGGTTTTAGGCTCAACCAGATGTCGCCCTTTGAGTCTTCAAATATTTGGAACCCTTCGTCTGCATTTAGACCGTTCCGCCTGTCGTAAATCGCCAATGGCTTGCCCAGGTTCGTGGCAGCAAAGCGATAGAGTCCTTTCACAGTAAGGATCCACCACTCGTTGGCGCTTGAAAGAAAAGCGTAACGGCTGAACCATATGGGAGAGGCGTTCGATGGAATGCGTGGACGAGTGGTATCGAAACGTTGGCCGTTAAACTTGCTAAGATAAAAGTCCCCATTTGCTACCCAGACTGCGCCATCCGCCGCTTCGCCAATCGTAAAGACCCGCGGCGACTTTAAGCCGTCGCTCTCCCGGTAGGTTGTTAAACCGCGGCGATTCAGGTAGAGCAACCCTGATTGACCGCCGATCCAAAGATTCCCTGCCGAGTCTTCACCGAGCTCACGCATCTCCTTCAGCAATCCCTGGGCGGTGCCGTAGGTGTGAAAAATTTGCCCGTCGTACTCCATTAGCTTATCGGCGGAAAGTAGCCAAATATGTCCGTCATCAGTCTTGAGCGCGCTTCCGATTGAGCCAGTCGACGAAGGCTGCGTCAGACGTAAAACCTCGCCCTCATTTACCGGTAGGTTGATCTGGCTTTGTGGGCCAATCGACAGAGTGTAGGTAGCCTTAAGAGGTTGTTGTGATAGTTGTGGGAAATGTTTCAGCGACTCAAGGTTTGGGGGTTTAATGATATAGATATCACTACCCTCACCCACCCATACGTATCCACGATCGTCGGTGAGCACAGGGGCGTCTTCTATTCCGACATCCTTTGGATGCTCGTAAAACACAACTTTATCATCAGGAAGACGGCGTACGACGCCGCGATTAGTGTTCATCCAGAATGACCCATCAGCAGCTTCTTGTATGTTGAAAATCTTGAATGGCGCCTGATTCGTCGTAGGAAGATACAAATTGATCTTTTCAAGTTCGATCTTTCCGTTGCGCTCGTGCAGGCGGAATAAGTCGTCTTCCTGGTAAAAAAGATTTCCGGCACGATCTTCAATAACGAGGCCACGCCTACCATGGACGTACTCAGCATTCAGAGTAGGGCGTTCCCTGTTTCCTCTCGGACGGGAGAGGTTTCGGGCCTGAAAGCGGAACAATCCACCAGTAGTCGTGATCCAATAAACACCGCCGCTGGTCTCGGCGATGTTTTCGATGCCAGGCGGGGAATCCTTATCGCCAACGCGGTAAGTGATTATTTGCGCCCCATCGAAGCGACTTAGCCCATCGCGTGTGCAGAACCACATGAATCCACGTGAGTCACGGAGAATGCAGTCGATGAAGCTGCTACCCAGGCCATCTGCAGATGTGTAGAGCCTTACCGGCAGTCGTTCAGCATAGACGACCGATCCAAAGAGTGCCGCTGCAAAGCACGGCGAGATGAGAAGGAAAACGAGTTTACGTGTCACTTGTATCCGCAAAACCTTGTCTTATGGGTAATGTGCCAATCGTTATGCAGGTCCGGTACTGATGCCTAGGAGCCGGATTTGCTTTTGCCAAGCGGTCTTCAGGTCTGCCGAAATCGCTGGACGATGTTGTAGGGCCCGATTTTTTATCACTAATCGCGAGACTCGGCAATGAGAAACAATGGTAGTGTGGCTTATACAGCGTGTTGCACTTGGGCTTTGCCTCGAAAGGAAGAAACGGGAAGATTGTACGGGCGGGCCTCCGGTGCCCGCCCCTTTGTGAATGGTGAATGGTAAATGGTGCATGGTGAATAGCACGAGGCGTTATGGTCACCATTTACCATTCCCCATTCCGTTTTCGCCATTCACCATTCACCATTTACTATTCACTAAAGGGGTGGGCACGGAGGCCCACCCCTACAGATTTTTACGTAGGTCGAAGTTTCGTATCAACCTGTGCAAATAGTTGGGGTGGACGCCGAGGATCTTTGCTGCTTCGGTATAGTTTCCCTTTGCTTCACCCATGGCATTCATGATGAGTTGCTGCTTCTTTTCAGCTACTGCCTCATGGTATCGGCTCGTCGCAGAAGTAGGCTGTTGCCTTTCCAGCACCGCTTCGGGTAAGTCTTCCGGCAAAACGTGCTCTGCTGCGCCAAGAACAACGGCACGCTCAATTGCATTCTCCAGCTCGCGGATATTGCCGGGCCACTCATAATTAAGCAAAACCTGCTGCGCTTCCGGGGCGATTCCCAAAACTCTGCGATGGCACTTTTCGGAGTATTTCCTCACAAAGTAATTCGCCAGCAGCGGAATATCCTCCCGCCGCTTCCTCAATGGCGGCACGTCAAGCTTGACCACATTGAGCCTGTAATAGAGATCCTGCCGGAACAATCCCTGTGTGATTGCGATTTCCAGGTCTCTATTAGTTGCTGCAATCAGGCGTATGTCTACTTTGATTGCCTTCGTTCCTCCAACGCGCTCGAATTCTCTTTCCTGTAAAACTCGCAGCAGCTTTACCTGTAGCGGGAGTGAAAGTTCACCGACTTCATCAAGAAACACAGTACCGCCATCCGCAACTTCAAAACGCCCCTTCTTAAGCGCGATAGCACCCGTAAAGGCACCTTTTTCATGACCAAAGATCTCGCTTTCAAG
>CAZNPP010000125.1:0-12751 GCA_964574785.1 uncultured Chloracidobacterium sp.
CTAAAAGGCAAAGGACTGACAATGCCTATCCTGGATAGCATGATTGCGGCCACTGCTCTGACACACAATCTTACAATCGTTACCAGAAACAAGAGGGACTTTCAAAAATGTGGGGTCAGAATTCTCGATCCATTTGGAGACTCTTAAATAGTAAATAGTGAATGGTAAATGGTAAATGGTTGTCGCGTATCATTCACCATTCACCATTCACCATTCACCATTCACCATGCATATCACCGTTTACCATTCACCAGCCAGCGCACAACTAACCTGTTTTCCTACCATAGCCACCGCCACCCGGTGTTTCGATTCTAATGCGATCCCCAGCCGCTAACTGCCAGCTTCCCTTTGAACCGATTTGTTGTCGCTTCCCTTGGTGGATAATTTCACCGCGACCCGACTTACCCTCCCCACCACCATTTAATCCGTAGGGGGAGTGTTTCCTTCTGTCTGATAGTAGCGCCAACGTGGCTGGCCCAAGGCTTTCTATCTCGCGAATAACTCCATCGCCGCCACGATAAAGCCCGTTCCCTCCCGACCCTTTGCGGATCCGGTACTCACGTACTCTTAATGGATAAGCGTATTCGAGTGCTTCGGCTGGTGTGTTTAGGCTGTTGGTCATATGTGTGTGTACTGCGCTCAAACCATCCTGCGAGGGGCGTGCCCCCATACCCCCCGCAATGGTTTCGTAGTATGAGAACTCGCGACCGGTGTGCGGATCGATTCCTCCGATCGTCAAGTTGTTCATTGTTCCCTGACTAGCCGCGGGAATACGATCAGGAAGAGCTTGGGCGAGAGCTCTGAACAGTACATCCACTATGCGCTGAGATGTCTCAACATTCCCGCCAGCAACTGCAGCCGGATGAACAGCGTTCACTACAGTACCGCCTGGCGCAATGATCTCGATAGGCTCCATCAGCCCGGCACTGGCTGGAACGTCACCGCCCAATAGACAGCGAAAGACGTAACCGACTGCTGAAACTGTGATTGCCTCGACAGCGTTAATGGGACCTGGTACCTGCGGGGCGCTGCCGCTGAAATCGATGCTGGCCCTTTCGCCCTTGATCCTTATTGCCACGCGAATGGGAATCTCGCTTTCTGTTATTCCATCATCATCGAGCACATCCTCAGCGCGGTAATCACCATCGGGAATATTCTCTATTGCATGGCTCATCAGCCGCGCAGAATATCTGATCATGTGCTCAGCATACTCGACCGCCTCCCTGGCGTCGCGTCGTTCGACAATCTCGAGCAACCGAGCAGCGCCGGTTTTCAACGCTCCTATCTGGGCGCGGAAGTCACCCCTACGTTCGTCGTGGCCCCTGACGTTGGCGAGGATCAGTCTGATGACATTTTCATCCACCTCTCCATTGCTCATGATGCGAGTTGGTGGAATACGCACTCCCTCACCGTAAACATCATTGGCTAATCCCATGGAACCAGGTGTTGAGCCGCCGATGTCAGCGTGATGTGCACGATTGGCGACGTAGAAGAGTGGGGACAGCGGCGCGGCGCTACGGCCGCTCCGGATCGGTTGAAATACGGCCATAACCAAAGTCACATCTGGTAAATGTGTGCCACCTGCAAACGGATCGTTTAAAGCCGCCACATCACCCGAACCGAGGTCTATAGCTGCTAAAGCAGCAGAAACAGCCATCGGCATCGAACCAAGGTGAACCGGCATGTGATCTCCCTGCGCTATGACTCGGCCTTTGCTATCAAACACAGCACACGAGTAATCTCGTCGCTCTTTGATATTAGGTGAGAAGGCTGAGCGTCGCAGCGCTATACCCATTTCTTCGGCAACGGATGTATAGAGTGCTCGATAAATTTCGAGAGTGGTTGGATCAAATGCCTTTGTCATAGTCTTAGCAAGGCTACACTTCGATTAGAAGGTTACCGTGAAGATCCACGCTTGCGCGCACGCCCTCAGGAATCAATGTAGTTGCCGAATATTCAGTAATAATGCACGGTGGACGTAATTTCACCCCTGCTGCTAGATCATCTCGGCGGTACAAGCCGGTGCGGGTGCGTCTGCCTTCAAAATAAGACCACACATAACCACTTGGTGTGACGAAGACTCCTTTCTTTAGTACTCGAGGTTGTCTTTGCTTTAACTGTTTCACAAATCCACTAGAGCGAAGTCTCACACTTACGATCTCAACCGTGTTTGATTCTTGTGAATAGCCGTACCGAAATTGATGTGCTTGGTGAAAACTACGAGATATGTCATCTGTAGTGTGCTTTATCTCCAGCTCGAAAGACTGTCCCTTATAACGCATACCCAGGGACCGTTCATGTCTTTGTCGGGGAATAGCAAATCCTTCTTTACGCAGTATTGATTGCCCTTCGCGCTCCATCTTTATGAAAAGTTTTTCCAGCATCCTTTCGATGCCCGGCTTCACCTCGAGCATGACCGTTCTCGATTGATCTTTAACGACATCCGATGTCAACACTCCAATTGCCGAAAGTGCGCCGCCATCCTGAGGTGCGAACACAGTAGGAATTTGAAGTGCCCGCGCCAACTCCACTGCGTGAAGACTGCCGGCTCCTCCAAATGGCAGAAGCGTAAACTCGCGTGGATCATGCCCTCGTTCAACCGAGATACGGCGTAGAGCACGCTCCATGTTTGTGTTTACCACTGCCAGCACGCCTTTCGCAGCTGCAAAGGCGTCGATAAGGCGTCCAGAAGCTGCAGTCATCTCATCGGCGAGTTTCGCCATCACGTCCCAGGCTCTTTTCTCATTAAGTTCGAATTCACCTCCAAGCAAGCCGGTGCCACCAAAGTGGCCGAGTACGAGGTGTGCATCAGTTACTGTGGGTAGCAGCGAACGGCCATAGCATGCTGGGCCAGGATCAGCCCCTGCAGACTCTGGTCCAACACGCAAAGCGCCCCCTTCATCTACGCTGGCGATGGAACCACCGCCCGCACCCACGGTGTGAATATCCATAATCGGGATAGCGACTGGCATACCTGCCACCGAAGCTTCGTTGGTCATGCGCATACCCTGGTTATCGCACAATCCAACATCAGTCGACGTCCCCCCCATGTCAAAGGTAATTATGTTTTTAAACCCGGCGGTCCGTGCAGATCGTAAGGCTCCAACTACGCCACCGGCTGGACCAGAGAGAATAGTACGCACAGGCTCAAGAGCTGCGGCGCTGGCGGAAATGCTTCCACCGGACGATTGCATCACTTTAAGCCGTGGAGATTTCTCAGCAAGGCGCTTTATGTACGCACCCATTAGGGGTTGCAGGTAGGCATTGACAGTCACCGTTGAAGTGCGTTCGTATTCCCGATATTCCGGAATTAGCTGATGTGAGACTGAAATGGGAACATTCAATGTCGAAAGGACCTCAACCAGTCGCAACTCATGTTCAGGGCGTACAAAGGAAAAGAGGAGCGAAATTGCAATTGCCTCAACTCTGCCCTTTTTTATTCGTTTTACCACCTCTGACATATCAGTGTCCGCGAGAGGTTGCAGTACTTCACCCGTGGCAGTAACGCGCTCATTGACACCTATTCTGAGATTAGGTTCTACGAGAGGTGGTGGACGAACAACATTCAGGTTGTAGAGTTCTGGCCGTGCCTGACGTCCTATGGCAAGTACGTCTTCAAAACCTAGGGTTGTAACGAGTGCGGTCCGTGCACCTTTCCTTTGCAGGAGAGCATTGGTGCCGACAGTTGTTCCGTGAACTACTTCGAGTTGCTCCAGCCGAACTCCGGCATGGGCTGCGATTTTTCTCAATCCCGAGATGATTGCGAGAGAGGGATCTACAGGAGTCGACGGCAGCTTAAAGACCCGGAAACGATTGTTAACCTCATAAACAAAATCAGTGAACGTGCCGCCTGTATCGACGCCAACTAAGGTTGGCCGTTGGTCTTTGGCTTTAGGCCTTTGGTGTGAGGTTTTTGGGCTTTGGGCTTTGGTTTTTGGGCTTTGACTTTGAAGTAGATGTTGGTCCTCTGCGCTAGGTCTCTTTTTTGTTGCCCTTGGAGAATGGTCTGTCGCTCCAGAAAGTCTGACTTCGACTTTGGTTCTTCGGCTATGCAATTTGCCTGTCACTACTTTTGCTATGATTCTCTACTTTGGACTTTGGACTTTGGACCAACAGCCACTCCTCGCAGAAGCGCGGGCGGCATCCAGCACGAGTTGTACGCGAAGGCCATCGTTAAACGTCGCTGCTCCATCAACTCTTGTGCGCTTCTCCCGCAGAGCCTCCACAATAGCACATGAGAATGCCGTGAAACCTCTGGACCAACTGCTATCCCGCATGCCGGGCGCCATCGGATCCTGGTCAACGCGAACCGGTCGCCACACACCGGATCCCGATGGTGAATGCCACAGTTCTCCAGTCTCTTCCACCATTAGTGACCCAGTTGATCCGTATATCTCGAGGCGATTCTCATGACTCCCAGATTCAACTACTGAAAGCGATGCCGCACCCGTTGTCGATTGCGTCAGAGGTGAGTCAGCAAAACGAAAGTGTAGCTTGGCTTCATCATCTGAAGTCACACGACGCATCTCGCCTGTTTCGTTGTCAATCCGTTCACCAATGTGAGTCGACAGCAAGCTTGATACTTGGCTTATCTCAGTTCCGAGTAGCCAGCGAAATGAGTCAATTATATGAGAACCAATCGCACCAAGCGTACCACCCCCCATCTTCTCATCAGACCACCAGTCCCAAGGCCGATTCGGCGCAGCTCGGGAGTCCGAGCGATACACATAGTTGCAATGCCGGACTGTTCCAATCACTCCATTACCTAGCATTGCGCGCATTTTGCGCCGGCTTTTCAGGAACCGCAGTTCATGATCGATCAATGCCAGTACACCACGTTGTTCGGCTCGATCAGTCATTCTCTTTGCTTCTTCAGCATTCATTGCCATCGGCTTCTCACATAGCACTGCCTTCCCGTTCTCGAGTGCTGCCAGCGTAATCTCCATATGGGTTGCTGGTGGCGTTACCACACTCACAAGATCAACATCGTCTCGCTGAACTAAATCGCGCCAGTGATCGACAACATGTTTGATACTGAATTCTGTAGCTACACTTTCGGCATGCTCTCTGGTCCTGCTTGCAATAGCCACTACTCGGCAACCCATGCAATCACGAAAACCAGGAATCTGAGTAGTTCGTGCAAACCCCGCGCCCACGATTCCGATTCCTATCGCTTTTCCGTTACTCAACGTCGTCTTCCTTGTACTGAATTTTAGAAACCAGCCCTACTTTCTAACCTGTAGGCACTACAAGGACCAAACGGTCGGCACCTACCAATACTTGAAGCGTGACATCATCGCGCCTGAAGAGAGACCGCAAAGGTGGCACGTGGCGACCAAGGACAATCAAGTCATAATCACCTTCTCTTGACTCAGCGAGAATACCTCGTGCAGCAGTCTTCGCTTGGCGCACACGTGTTTCTACCGGAACCTCAAGTGCTCTTAGCGTTAACGCCGCTCGCTCGAGATGCACCTGTGCCAGCGTGCTCGGTTCCTGTGACTCCTTAATCACGTGGAGTAGTGTAACCGAAGCTCCAAGCCTTCGCGCCAGTCGCCCTCCAACTCGAACATCAGCTTTGCCGGGCTCGCCAATGGCTGTGCAAATAAGCATTCGCTGCACGGCTGATCGTGCTTTTTTCACGACCATCACAGGCACGTGAGAGTTTTCTATTACCTCGATTAGAGTTGTCCCCAAACGATTAATTCTTCTGAGCCGCCGCCGATCTGGTTGCCCATTCCAGCGCGCAAAGCTCAGCCGCTTCTTGACTTCCGGTGCAAGTACAACCATCGAATAGAGAGCCGAGTTCTGTTCGACAACAATTTGCTCTGCTGCGTCTTCCCCCAAGCGTACACGGACCTCTGCCTCTTCTAAACCAGCTTCCTGTTGCCGTCGATTAAGAACTTCCCGCAAGGATTCAAGCTCATCCTGATCATTGCTAACAGAGAAGAGCGTAGTTGAAGCGGACATCTGGCGTGCAAGACTCTCCGCTGAAGTAAGGATAGATAAAGGACCACTACCTGGATCGAAAATCAGAATTTGAGGCTCAGGCGGCTGAAGTATGTGCCACGAGCGCAGGCTCACCCAAAGTTCCTTACTGGCAAAACGAGTCTCCGCAGGAACCACAGCATCAACTAGAATCCCTTGTTCGCCAAAAGGGAGAATTGGCGAAATTTGTCGAGTAGCAGCGGGCCTATGCAGTCGTAAGCGCAGACGTCGAAGAGCGCCGATGAAATTTTGCTCAATGACTTGGCCCCTTCCCAACAAGGTACCTTGTTCTTTCGGTCGCTTTGCACTTAACTCGACCTGCTCAGGTCGGAAAAGCACCTGCACAGGTGAACCTTCCTCATGCGTTACATCATCAGGAATGGGAAGAACGAGGTGTCCAATAAAGGCCTCATTTTCGTGAGCCCTCCCAACCAGCACCGTTCCTGCGCCCAGAAAAGTGGCAGCAAAGAGAGTCTTGGGAAATGCATAGAGTTTCTCGGGCTCTCCAACCTCCAACAATTGACCTCGATCCAGTACTCCTATCCGCTCTCCTAACTCAAATGCCTCGTCCTGATCATGCGTAACCAGAATAGCTGTAACCCCAAGCTTTCTCTGAACCTCCTTCAAGCTGCGACGCAGTTGGATACGAGTCTTAACGTCTAGGGCGCCGAATGGTTCATCCAGGAGCAATACGTTCGGTTCATACGCGAGAGCTCGCGCCAGGGCAACGCGCTGCTGTTGTCCTCCCGAAAGCTGATCCGCATAACGATTGCCCAAACCTGCCATACCAACTAGTTCGAGAAGTTCATCTCGCTTTTGAGTTCTCTGTCCTGCTGGCATCTTCCTAATCTTCAGGCCAAACTCGATATTTCGCGCAACGCTCATATGCCTAAAATTCGAGTAGTTTTGAAAGACGAATCCTGTACCACGTTGCTGTGGTGGAAGATTCGTCACATCCGTACCGTGCAAAAGAACTTTGCCTTCATCTGGTTGTGTTAAGCCCGCAATCAAACGCAGGATCGTGCTCTTGCCGCTGCCGCTTGTACCAAGCAGGACGAATAGCTCACCGTCTCTAACGTCGAGCGAGACTCGATCTACGACGACCAGGCCACCGAATCTCTTACTCAAATTTTCGAGCACTATCGACATTAGCCCTTGATCCCTCCACCGGTTGTTTGCCGGCCTCGGAAACGCAGCAGAAAGAAGAAGATCACGAATGAAAGCACCGCCAGGACTGCGGCAACGGCGTTGGCGTTAGCTATGTTGCCCGCTTCAAACTGCGCGAAGATGTAGAGTGGAGCCGTCTGCGTGCGCAATCTTAAGTTCCCCGAAACCATAACGGTGGCTCCAAACTCGCCGAGTGAATGCGCGAAGGTGAGCAGCGCACCGGTAAAGAGCCCTCCCCGCAAGGCGGGTAAGATTACATAGCGGAAGGTCTGCCAGCGATTTGCGCCGATCGTGTACGCAGCCTCTTCATACGTAGTTTCAAGTTCATCGATCAACGGCTTTACCACTCCGAGCATATAGGGAAAAGTCACAAACAGGTGGGCAAGCAAAACGCCAACAGGGGTAAACATTGGCTGCAGTCCAAAAGGCTCGAGCCACTGGCCCAGCAAACCAATCGGTCCCCACAAGAGCAGGAGTGATGTACCAACAACTACAGTAGGGATCGCTACTGGAAGGTTTACGACAATGCCCAGCGATTCTCTTCCCGGAAAGCGGTACTTGCTCAAGACATAAGCTGCGAAGGTGCCAAGTATGGCGTTAATAATGGCCGTCGCGAAGGCAATTAGAAGACTGAATCGCAGAGCAAACTGCGCGTCCTGAGTCGAGAGAGCCCGCCAAAACTCTCCGAAGCCACCACGAAAAGCGAAGATGAAGATCGCTCCCAGCGGCATCAACAGGAGAGGCAGCAAGACCAGAATCAGCAATCCAGCAGGCACCACCGCTGAGGGACGTCCCGGATTTCGCGCTCGAAAAGTTCTTCTGCTCATTTATCTTCCCAATTCAACCAATACTCGATTCTGCCAAATGCCAGTTATGATCTCCGGCTTGGCGTGGTCCCAGCCACCAAACTCGTCAATGTAGAAGGGGTCTTCAAGCTTTCTAAATGCCGGGTTGGCCTTATTCACGGTTTCATCAATGCTGCGAAATCCATACTCGACGAAAATTCTCTGCGCCACTTCACTCCAAAGAAAGGAGATAAAGGACTGAACTAATTCTCGTTCTTCGTCATCAATATTGCGGTCAACTGCCATTACCATGTGTTCGCTTAAAACGGTACTGCGTGGATAGATAACCTCCCCGCGAAGTCTTCCCCGCGCACGGTCCCACAAGACCTCTTGCTCGTAAGTAATCAATGCGTCACCGAAGCCATTCTCAAACTGCGTACGAGCCGCACGGGCAGATCCTGCTTGGGCAACAACATTGCGCCAAACTCCCAAAAGAAGTTCGTACCCTGCATTTGGATCATTAGGATTTTGCCGCAGCCCGGCGCCATACACGGCGAGGATGGCCCAATTTGCGCCCCCGGAAGTCAGTGGGTCTGGATGAACTACGCCAATTCCTGGCCGAGCCAAATCCGTAAAATCATGTATCCCCTTAGGGTTTCCAGGTCTTACCAGGATAATAAATGGAGTGCGATTCACCACCCCGCGATGCGGAAGCGAGTGCCAACTGCGAGGCGGAGAAATACCGGCAGCAGCAACGCGGTTGGCGTCCATTTCGATTGGGAATAGTCCAACATCGGCAGGCACTCCCATTATGATTTGGTTTGTTATGGTTCCAGAACCTGCGAATGCACTTACGAACTCAATTTGCTCTCCAGTTCGTTCGTACCAGTCCCGCTGAAACGCAGGAAATATCGCCTGATCCATTACTTCTCCGAGAATACTGAAGCCGTAAAAGATAACTGTACGCGCCTGCTTTGGTCGACCCGGAAGTGGAAGCCAGGGCCATACCGCGTACAAACCGAGCAATGCTAAAAAAGCTAACGGCAGAATTGTTTGCAACCGCCTGAAGAATAATTCCCTTTTTAAGATTAGTGTCATTCTACCTACTCGAAACTCTTCAATTCGAGACTACTACCTTCAGGAGGAGCGCCATGGGATCAATTCTGTGAAAGCGATGCATGAATTTAGCCGAGTTTGTCAGTAAACGCTAGAACTTGTTTGAGTGAATAGCGGTCAATCAATCAAGGGCTTGGAGCGGGGAGAAGAATTCTTATCACGAACCCGATGACGTTTAGGTTGCCGGGCCTGGAGCGACCATCCATCTGGCGCATATAGTAGAGCTCACCAGTTACCTTATCCCTCAACCTGCGATTTGCACCGACCGCGAAGCGATTGCGCACCCATCCACGGGCGGTCCAGTCGTAAAACACTTCGTCAGAAACAAACAGCCTAAAGTCTTTGCCGGAAATAGTGACGGCTCGTTCTACCTGCGTACGATTTCGGTAGCGAGTTGAGTTTAGAGGCTGGCGGATTCGACGTTCGATAAGAGACCGGTTAGAGATACTGAATCCACGCATCTCGGGTAAACGAAGGGTTGCCGCGAAGTTAAGCCGATTCTCAAAGTTCTTCCGGTCAGGCGTCGGCTGAGTTGCAATATGTAGGTACCAGGATGTTAATGAGAGATAGCTATTGGCTCTAAATGTGAATCCCATTCCTCCTCGCTCGTCAACAAAATCAGTAGCGTTACGGCCAATCCGCAGCTGGCCAATAACATTTAGATCGATTTTTCTGTTGAGCGGCACGGTAAGTTGGACCTCGGGCCAGATTTGAGTATCGTCACGAGGCGCTGGTTGAGCAGTTTGCGCTGCAGCAAATCCCGAATAAAGAAACAGCGTTCCAGCTAGAGTTACCAGGCGAAAGTTTGCTTTCATAGAATTGTTTTGATGTCTTTGGCTTTTGGCCTTTGATGGTTCTCCTAAAGATTTTTGGGATGCCCACATATTATCAAAGCCCAAAGACCCAAGAGCCCATTAATCCGCTTGACTTTTCTACTCCAGCAGAGTACTTTGCCCCACAGAGCGAGGGCTTATGAAACAATCAAATAGACTAACTCGCCGTGTCATTGTTGGCGTCGGGATCGTTTATTTCATTCTTCTCCTTGTAGCGGTCGCGAGTACTAGCTTCAAATATTGGGAGTATTACACGCCACCGGCACTTGACCACCGTTCGGGTGAAGATGAGGTCCTTAGGGTCTGGAATGCCAACTATGAGACTCGCTATAACGATTACAAACAGTTTGTGGGTATTGTCTGCGTAGGTCTGGGACTTTATCTCACGTTGTGGGCGGCCACGGTTGGCGTATGGGAGAAAAGCATAATTAAGGGACTGCTGGCCTTAGTGGCTGGAGGTTTGGTTACCGTCCTCGCGCTCTCAATCCTTCCCTGGGTTTACTTCCCTTTCGATAAATATCCTGTAGCTGCAGTGTGGGTCATCGGAAGTTCACCCTGGATTGCGTTAGGTTGGGTTGTGTTAACCCTGTTGGGACGCATACTGCTACATAGATTTGACCAGGCTCCCACGGCTACATGACAAGTAGTCTTGCGAGCACGCTCCCAACCACGCGAGCGTATTTCCTCGATTCAGAAGGTTACTTTTTATCTTGAAAAGGCTAAAGGTTCTCCTCAGTTCTTAGAGACAGCTCGACCATTCGTTCCAAAAGTTGGTCAGAGGGTAACCCGACAAAGTTTTTCAGAACCAGTTCCTTAGCATAGAGGCGGATCAGGTAACGAAGCTTGAGCGACTTGTTGCGGCTGGCGTATACAAAATCGCGATGACCATTGTTTACGATGATTATGTTTCTCGGTGGATCGAATCTGGAGCGCCACGACTCACCCGGCGCGCTTTCCAAAGTGTAACCGGGCAAACCTGGCGATTCGACCGTGGCCGTTCCCACCTGTGGAAGTAGTTCCTTTGTCACCGTTATGAGGGCTTCGGCAGATCGCTCTATCTCGCCCTGGCAAACCCTGACCTTTACGCGCACCAAACCGGGTTCGGGTGAAGCAATGAAGCTTACGACCTGATCGTGGCGATGGTCCAAAGCGCCGTTACCTTCGACTACTTCCCACAGGAATGTGAGATCACTCTCGACGCGGCGACGGGATCGATCATAGGGCAATGCTCGCAGCGAACGTTGCTCGCTAACACGCACGACACTCGAGGCAGGTGAGACTGCAACACTGAAGAGCGGACCAGCAAACTCGAAAAACTGCCGCTGCCTTGCGCTGCCATTCCCAGGTTCTGTAGCACCAACGATAAGTCCCTCGCTGGAATCGGATTCGCGAGTGCTACTTCCCGTACCACGTTGTGCTCGGGAACGAATATCAAACCAGTCGTACTCTTCGGCAGGCAATGCCAGAAATGCCTCGCGAAACGCGCGTTGGATTGTTTGCAATAGTTCTCGGCTGGCCCGCTCATCCTCGGCTCGGCGCTGCTCCTCGAGAATCTCGATTAGCTTCTCCTCCAATGGGACCAGCGCATCCAAAAGCGTGGAATAAGTTTCATCCTGGATAATGCCGCTGCGGGTACCCGGGGTTAGATTGATAAAGGGCGCATCAATGTGGCCTTGAAGATACCGAGTGGTCCAAGGAGGCTTCGCCAGTTCGTCTACCACGGAAATATCTTCGAACACACGCGTGCCACGTCGAAACAGTGCGACTCGATTCGTTTCCTTAGGCTCATTCATGTAAAGCTCAACGTAAACATCGCCGAGACGAGCGCGAACTGGAGGCAATTGATGCAGCAATCGTCCTTCGTATTGCCGTGGCTCCACCGCATACTGTTTCCGAGCGATCTTGTCGATCACCGTAATACGCACGCCAGTGTGACGAATGCGGTCGCGCAACTCCGCCGCGAGGTACCATTGGATCTTCTCGCCCGAAAGCGAACGAATTCCGTCAAGCAGCCTGGCGACCCTTAAATGAGTTCCGGGCTCATTAAAAAGCACGCGTTTGGCTTTGACCACATAACTCGGGTCGCCTTTTCGCATCACCATTTGCCATACGCGATCGTCCGCGCCAGTTGATGTCAGTGCCAGTTCCTCTCCGAGCGTCCAAAAGGAGAGCAGGCCGATGCCAAACTCACCCTGAAGGCCGGCGGCCCCTTCCACCTTGAGTCGTCGTTTCACTGAGTCGCAAATATGCGTGGCAACATAACGAAAGTCTGGCCGACCGTCCGCATCGCGAGGAATACCTTGCCCATTATCGCGGACTTCGAGATAGTGGCTGCCTTCGCTGCGTCCTCGAATGATGGTGACATTTGTGGCGCGAGCATCGATGGAGTTCTCGACCAACTCGGCGATAGCTTTTAGTGGATTCGATTGCGATAGAGCGATGATCGTGATCGCATTCCAGTCGTTGCCGATACGGAGTTTGCCGCGTTGATTGGGGCGCTCTCGTGGATCTTGTCTGGGCACCATAGGATTGGTTTTGGCGGTTAACACCCTACCAGCGAAATAAGCTGAAGGCAATTCTAACAATTGAGAGCATCCGGGAGTCTTTATTTCAAACTAAGCTTGATTGTTCAGATTATCTACGAATCCGCAGCGTGAATCCGCAACCGTAAAGGTAAGCTGAATTCTTTACGACGGCCGAACATCTTGCCTGGTGTTTCACTCAATTGCTTCCTGAAAAGCGCGCTTCGAAGCAAAAGCAGCCAGCACATAGCACGCGCTCCCCATCAGCATTGCTTCCTGAAATCCTGCCATCAGCGCCACAAATACCGTCGTTATCGATCCAATCACGGACATAATCCCGTTC
>CAZNPP010000126.1:0-1788 GCA_964574785.1 uncultured Chloracidobacterium sp.
CCTCTATATCATCTCGTTCGTAGACCAGCCATCTCCACCACGATTGCTTTATGTTACTCGAGAGTTCGACGCCAAGAGGGCCATAATCCCAAGCGCTACCGAGGCCGCCGTAGAGTTCAGAAGAGGGAAAGACAAATCCCCGACGTTTTGCTAGGGATGCTATTGTTTCAATATTGGGGGCAGCCACATTTTCCTCGAAGTTCTTTTAAGTCAGGGTTACATTTGTTTGGAGCGACTTAGCGCCTACCTGTTTAAGCCTTACGGGAGAACGAGTCTAGCAGGCGCTAATTACGATTGAAAAGAAGAGAGGAGCGCGGCGCACTCCTCGATTTAACTCTTCTATCTATCTTTGTTATTCATTTGCCGGGAGTCTCAATTTTAATATCGACCTTCTCGGGAACGCTTCTGCCTCCAAATAAACGCCCACCGAAGAAAAACAGTAGCACCAAAACAATTATCACAAAGACTGCTACAACTGCGACAACTCCCGCGCTGCCGCCACCTCCGCCATTGTCCGCCATAACAACAGTCCTCCTCCTGATTTTGTTCAAAGCAAATACAGTTAGTGGGGGGCTGGTACAAAGGGGAAAGGGTTTGTGGAGTGATTGTTAGCACACCTTTCTGGTTTACGTCAAACGAGACTATTGAGACCGGGTTACCGCGCTTTTACAGAAAAAGAGACAGGGCTAACCACCCTATCCCTTAGCCTTCGCAATTGATTGTTTCTACGTTAGTTTCGCCGGCGTCTTGGCGCTTCCTGAAGCGGTTTGGCTGCGCGAGTCCGAACCGTGGGCCTAGGTACTGGAGGCGCCGCCCCTGATGGCACTAGCCATAACTCGACACAGTCCTCTTCACGGAATCCGCCGTTGAGGGTGACTATGCGAGAAGGATCTAGACCACGTTGGTTGACGAGGTAATCTCTGGATCGCGTGCTAAGAAAATCGGCTTGACCAACTCGGCTGCCCCGACCAGCGTAGGCAATTATGTAAGCCATTGCCGTTGGATCATGTTGCAGTTCAATGGCTAAGTTGTCGAGCCGCGCCTTCTGGTCATCGAAAGTACAACTGCAGCAAACATCGAACTCTCTGGCAGGAATCTCTCTCGGCGGCAATGGTGGAATATACGTTGAAGCCTGCGCAGTCTGTCTGCACATAGGATCACCTGAGCCATCATCTACTGTCAGAGATGCTGTTATTCGTTGTCCTGCTAAACCAGTTGAATCCACAGTTATGGTTGGCGTTCCGGCTCCGCTTAGGATACGAACGTTGGTGGGACTAAGAGTCCATGAGTATTGAATTGCTGAGACGCCACTGTATCCAACATCGGCGGTGAAAGTTATGACCTCACCATCGTTTACAGTTGAAGGCGCCGAAACGTTAACGGGAAACGGGCAAGGCGAAAGCGGTGGCGGTGCTGGTGCAGGTCGGTAATTCAACGCTACACACTTAATTCGGCCAGCAGAAATAACAATCTCGCGTGTCCAGTTTCTCCCGTCGGGCAGTTTGATGACAATTGTGTGAGGACCTGGATCAAGATCCAAAGACCGATACTCAGTTGTTGTTTCGCCAAAGGATCTACCGTCAATCGTGAGAGGCAGCCCTCCCGGCGTCGTCAAAATTTTGATCGTGCCATACTTGGGGTTCTTTTTCGCAACGCTAGCGGCAGTTGCATGCGAAACACCAAAAGTAATCACAATAAAACTGACAATCAGACACTTAGAGAACGCTAGAATTCCTGGTCGGGTCGTTAGACTTCTAATCATCTCATTGACCCTCCTCTTTCGACTGG
>CAZNPP010000126.1:1888-12707 GCA_964574785.1 uncultured Chloracidobacterium sp.
CCGAATTCACCACAGTCGCAAATAACGCCTTCCACATCACCTTCGGCAACAATGTCAACACCGCCCTGCTGTTCCGTTGCCGTAACAGCAATTCCTGCGAGAAGAGAGTCGCCTGCTGGTGAAGCGCTCTTATCACCTCGTTGAGTTATGTTAGAGACCGGGCGAGTGTCCACGATAACTCGACCGCTAGGGTCTTGCGTGTTACGCAGCCGGAGTTCTGGTGGGTTTCTATAATTGCCGAGAACCTGTACGACTTCGCTAATGACAACCGGGCCTGCCTGCACCGGAGTACCGGCTATAAAAAGGATTACGAGGATCGCAGCAAGCTGTCGGAAAGCTTGACTCCTCATTAGAATTGAGACTCCTCCCTCGTGAGACCTTCCGCCCGGAATTCAGCAAACGGAAGGGTCAACGCTGTTTAACGTACTGCCGGGGGCAAAGCTGTTTTGCCTGATAGCTGCAAATAGCGTGCTTAGTTGGTGTTAACAGAACACACTCAATAATAAAGTGATTCCATATCGACATATTGGGACAAGAGGAAACATGTCTAACTGGGCGACAAGGAGGCTTGGGCGAACACCGCCTCCGGAGTGAGACTTATCTTGTCCGAAATCGAACTTTTACTCAGAGTCGCTGGCACTTGCCGCTTCGGCTTTCCTACTTTCATCTCTTAGGACCGCCTTACGGGAAAGCTTTATTTTGTTACCGTCCTTTCCGATGCATTTTACCAGAATCTGCTGTCCTTCTTTGAGCTCATCGCGTACATCTTTGACGCGACGGTCAGCGATCTCAGAAATATGCAGCAGCCCGTCGGTACCCGGGAAGATTTCTACAAATGCACCAAAATCAACTATACGCGAAACCGTCCCAAGGTAGGTCTGTCCCACCTCTGCCTCAGCGGTAATACCGCGAATACGGTTGACAGCGGCATCGGCGGCTGCACCGCTCGGAGTCGCGATTGAAATTGTTCCATCATCTGAAACATCGATCTTAGCGCCTGTCTCTTCAACCAGCGAGCGAATCACCTTCCCGCCAGGGCCAATAACATCACGAATCTTATCCGGATTTATCTTTATCTGAATAATCCGGGGCGCATATTGCGAAATGGCGGTCCGTGGCTCTGAAAGCGTCTTCCCCATGACACCAAGGATGTAGAGCCGACCCTTCTTCGCCTGATCCAAAGCTTCTGCCATGATCTGGGCATTGATGCCAGCAATCTTAATATCCATCTGCAGCGCTGTGATGCCATTATGCGTCCCAGCGACCTTAAAGTCCATGTCTCCGTAATGATCTTCAGCTCCAGCGATATCTGTAAGAATCGCGTACTTGTTTCCCTCCATTACGAGCCCCATTGCGACGCCTGCCACGGGAGCCTTCAAGGGAACTCCGGCATCCATCAACGCAAGCGTACCACCGCAGATAGAAGCCATCGAGGAAGAACCGTTCGACTCGGTAATGTCGGAAACTATTCGCATCGTATAGGGGAACGTTGATTCATCTGGCAACACTACTTCTAATGCTCGTCGAGCCAGCGCGCCATGACCAATTTCACGCCGGCCCGGACTTCCGAACCTACCCACCTCACCAACAGAATAATGTGGAAAGTTGTAGTTCAGCATGAAGCGGCGTTTGACCTCACCCTTTTCCAAGTCATCTAGAAACTGCTCGTCTTCTTTTGTTCCCAGAGTCGTCGTAACAAGAGCTTGAGTTTCCCCGCGCGTAAAAAGGGCAGAACCGTGCACTCGAGGCAGCCATCCAGCTTCGCACACGATTTGCCGGATCTCGGAAAACCGTCGACCGTCTGGCCGTCGTCTATTGTTGAGTATATCGTCACGGAAGATGGTTTCCTTCAGATGGTCAAAGACCCTTTTGGCCATCTGTCGTTTTTCAGGTTGATCTTCAGGATACGACTCCACAGCCTCCTTTTTCAGGGCATCTACCGAGTTGTAACTCTCCTTTTTATCTTTGTTAGAAGTGTCCAGAGCCTCTCGCAAGCGATCGGTGGAACTTGATCTGATTGCTTCAAGGACCTCCTCGTCAAGCGGGATGGCTTCGACCTGGCGCTTCTCGATTTCAAGGGCTTTGTACAGCTCCTTTTGCCATCGGCAGAGTCGGTTGATTTCCTTGTGGGCGAGCATCAAGGCCTCAACCATGATTTCCTCGGAAACTTCTGCTGCTCCGGCCTCGACCATTACTATTGCTTCTTCAGTACCTGCCACAATGAGATTCAAGCGAGAATCACGAACTTCATCGTAAGTGGGATTCACTATATAACGCCCTTCAATTAGTCCGATGCGAACTCCCGCAATAGGATTTAGGAAAGGTATGTCTGACAAGTACAGAGCACAAGATGCTCCAGTGATTGCTATAACATCCGGATTGTAATCGGGATCCGCAGAAATGACGCTTGCGACTACCTGGGTTTCGTTTCTATAACCATCAGCAAAAAGTGGACGGCAGGGACGATCAATCAAACGGCAGGTGAGAATCTCTTTCTCAGTAGGCCTCCCCTCTCTTCTGAAATAATTGCCCGGTATTCGACCGGCAGCATAGTTTGATTCCCTATATTCAACCGTCAGGGGAAAGAAGTCGATCCCTTCACGGGGTGCTGGGGCAGCAACTGCGGTTACCAAGACAATCGTGTCCCCGTAGCTAATTACCACTGAGCCATCGGCCTGCTTTGCCAAACGGCCTGTCTCAACTGATAACTCCTTATCACCAAGTCTTATTGATTCCTTAAGGTATTTCTTAACTGTCATCTCTTTTCTCCTTCAACCGATTACGCCTTGGTCAACAAGGCGGGCAAGCGTCTCATCCGCTTGTCTTCGAGTGAGTCCTTTCTAAATTTTTAGGTGAAACCACGCTAACGTGACGCGGGTGAAATTAGAATTACTAAAAGCCAAAGCGGCAATGCCTCACACGTGAAGCGATTGCCGCCTTTGCTCTTACTATTTTTTACCCACATCGTCCGCCCACTTCCGTCACCACCGTCACGTTCGGCACTGCGAGGAGCATTTTGATGGACGAGGGCTTTTACAGATGCTGAATTCGAAGATTATCCGATCTGCTTTTCCGACAGCGTCTAGCGACGCAGACCGAGACGACTCACGACCTCGTGGTAGCGCTCTATTTCTGTCCGTTTCAAGTAGTCCAGAAGACTTCTACGCTTGGAAACCATCTTAAGCAAGCCGCGCCGCGAGTGGTTATCTTTCTTGTGAGTCTTAAAATGCTCTGTGAGCTCGTTGATTCTCTTGCTCAACAATGCAATTTGAATCTGTGGGGAGCCCGTATCGCCTTCATGGATTCGAAACTCCCCTAATATCTTCTCTTTGGTCTCTTTAGGTAACGCCACTTGCCTGGATAATCCTCCTCAACGCAATAAAGCTCGACACCGACGGTGAATCGCTAAACTTAATGCGGCCTCAATTTAGCACGGGCCTCAGAGAGTGTCCAGCCAACGCAAGCTAGCGAAGCTAGCGAGAACCCTCAAGTGGTGCTCACACTGTTCGGTAACGTACGGATAAATTAGAACGGTGAAGATTAACCTCTCGCAGTCTCTGGACAAGTAAGGACGTCCGTCCCCGGCTTCCATATTTTTGACGTGCTGCGCCGCGTCCCCATTGTCAGGATGACTATCCAACCGCCTCCTTGAGTTTTCTACGCAAGGAGGCGGTTGTGATCATCAACTCCCTGTCTTTCGCTCCTAAGGTTTGCTACCATCCCCAGTACAGTTCGCCATAAAAGACGGTTCACGGATGGCACAAAAGGACGCCCGAATACTCATCCTTGGTGGAGGCTTTGCCGGGCTCTTCACCGCGCTCGGTCTTGCAGGTACGGGTAAGGTTACGCTGGTTAGCGATGAAGACCACTTCCTCTTTAAGCCAATGCTATATGAGTATTTTAGCGGAGAAGTGGAAGCTTGGCATATTGCTCCAAATTTCAAAGAACTATTGACTGAGCAGGTGGAGTTTATCCGTGGCTCAGTGATTAATATCGATCTCACAACTCAATCAGTTAGCCTCAACAGCCGCAGCGAGGTATTGAATTACGACGTCCTAGTGCTGGCCTTGGGCGGCATCACAAACTATGCAGGTGTTGAGGGAGCGGAAGAGTTTGCGTTTCCGTTTAGAAGAATTGCCGATGCCGATAAGCTTCGCAACCGGTTGATTACCGCGCTTGACAATGTTCCACCCGACCTGCCGCCGCAGGTTATTAGGCATGTTCTCACCTTTGCCATAGTAGGAGCAGGCGCGAGTGGCGTCGAACTCTCGACTAAAATGGCCGATCTGCTGCTCGACGCGGTTGAGCGACGAAATTTGTCAGGTGAGCCCCGTATTCTTCTCATTGAGATGGGGGACAGAATAGTTCCTGGAATGGGTGAGGATATAAGGAACTTCGTAAGGGTTGCGCTTCGTGATTTCAGGATAGAAGTTCATACTCAGACCCGAGTTGTTCGCGTTGCGGAGAAGGGTTTGACGCTGGAGCATAAGGGGGAGATTTCCGAGGTCGAAACGGCAGCCGTTGTTTGGACCGGTGGTGTGAGGGTCAATCCAGTTCTTGAGCAGCTCGACGTTGAAAAGTCCAGAAACAACCTGGTCCTTGTAACACCAACATTGCAGATCCTGTCTCATGAGAACATTTTTGCCTTGGGTGATATTGCGCTTTATCCCAACACACGTCCTATTCTTGCGGGCACGGCTCAGCTTGCTTATCAACAAGCAGACTTGGCGGCGCAAAATGTTAGGTCATTGATTAAAGGCGAGTCCTTACGGACTAGAGTCTTCGAGGAGCTAGGAGAAGCTGTGAGCCTCGGAACTGAACGCGCTGCCGTCCTTGCCAAAGGGAAAGCTTTTGGTGGAGCACTAGCGCGACAGGCTCGTTTCGCGATGTACACGACTCGTCTGCCCACTTGGCAGCATCGCTTAAAAGTCGGGGCTAGTTGGTTCCTTGAAGGTACCTCCCCTAGACCATTGGCACCGTTATAGGTCCGATTCGTCCTGGTCCTAGCCCACCGCCGATTCACACGAATCCAACATTGAACTCTCCCGAAGGGGTTCCCCAAGCTCTCCCCAATACGGCCGTCCCGAAGCGATCGTCTCAAAGTATTCTTCGATGCGATCTAAAATCTCGTTGACGGAATGAGAATGGTAAATCGACGTTCTGAAATGAGCTCCACCTTGGAGTCCACGCGTAAACTGACCCGCGAGCTGCTTCATGCGATTTATAGCAGGTGTCTCAGGCATGTCTTCCCGAAGTAGCCCAAAATACTCCAGTAATAGTTCACGCTTGTCTGAGAGTGTGGGCTGAAAAACCTCTCGTCCCTCAATCGTTTCTTGGATCTGGCGGAATATCCAGGGATTTGCCATAGCGCCACGCCCAATTAACACCCCATCACAATTCGTTTCGCTAAAACGCGCAAGAGCTTCATGTATCGTAGTTACATCGCCGCTTCCAGATACCGGCACTCTGACTGTTTCTTTCACCTGACGGACAAGGTCCCAGTTGGCAAATCCCCGGTAGCCCTGTTCTTTTGTTCGACCGTGCAGAGCGATGTGCTCGACACCACAGGCCTCGGCAAGCTTAGCCGTCTCTACAGCATTGATGGTGTGATCGTAGAAGCCTGCACGAATCTTGATTGTCAAAGGAATCGTGATAACCTTTTTTACTTCGGTAAGAATTCGCTCTAATCGGTCATAGTCTTTTAATAGCCCCGAGCCTCCTCCATGCTTAACCACCTTAGGCGCTGGACAGCCACAATTGACGTCTAGAATGTCGACTCCTACTTCCTGAGCCATTTCGGCCGCGATACGCATGCGTTCTGGCTGCCCTCCGAAAATCTGCAGGGCAAAGGGACGTTCGTCAGAGTAAAAGCGCATCTGGCGCTTTGATTTGGGATTACTCCTTGTTAAGCCTTCTACCGAGATAAACTCAGACACCGTAAGTCCAACACCACCTCGTCTCTTCAGCAGACGGCGAAAAGAGATATCAGTTACTCCGGCCATCGGTGAAAGAATCAACGGCGGCTTGATTTCGACATCACGAATTTTGAAAGGCTGGATCTCAGTTTTCACGGTTGAATCTTTACAGGAGTACCTCTAGGTACTGCATCGTATAACTCCTTCATATCTTCATTCTCTAATGCGACGCAACCTAAAGTCCAATCACTCTTGGCGCCATGTCCATGTCAATTGCTCTCTGCTTTGGAGGTTAACTAGTTCGTTACTCGAGGCTGGTAGGACTAGACGTCTGAAGGTGCCGTAAGATTGAACTAGAGTAGCGCAAAGAATTAATAAAACCAGGGCAAAAACTGCTGGCGGAAGATTAAGTTTCATTGCAGATTATCAAATTGAGTTGGATTCCTAACTCAATGAGTCACTTTGTTCTTCCACAAACCCTTCACTGATTAGTTCATACAAATTGGCGGCTTCTTTTCTCGAGGTTTGACCTTCAGCTAAAGATCGGACCCTGACTTTAATCAGCCGATTTCCCCGGTGAATCGAAATCTCATCCCCTAACCTGAGAGTGCGCGATGCTTTAGCCGGCCTCTGGTTAACTGACACCATACCGGCTTCACAGAGTTGCTGGGCCAAAGATCGTTTTAAACAGAGTCGGCTCTTCTTAAGAAACAGATCCAATCGCATGGCGCAGCGGAACGCGTGCCAGGACTCCTTCGACTTTCAAGTCGCTCAAGGCTTCTTTTGGTTAGGATCCTCTGTTTTCGCAGCCGCTGCTGCAGAGAGTTTAAGTAAGGGCTCAACATCGTCTTTATAAGCATCGGCTACTTTGACGTATGCATCACTACGCAGTCCGTGGAGATAGATCTCTCGCTCCTTTGGTGACCGTTCAATAGTAATCTCCTCGCGCACTCGGTTCTCGTTGAAAACGGGTGTTTCGCTGGCCGGGGTTCTGTCATCTAAGCGGAGTATCTGATAACCATCGCTGCCACGAAGCGGCTCGCTAACGTCACCAACTTTCACATTTTTGATAGCCGCAGCTATATCTTCACGAAGGGAAGTTACATCAAAGGCGCCAACCTTACCTCTGTTCTGAGGAGCGGTACGAACTCCATCCATTTCACGCTCTGAATTCGCCACTGCGAGCGCTCCGAAATCTCCTCCCGCACGCAATTGTGCAACCAGTTCGTCGGCTTTTGCTTTAACATCGGCTTCATTTTTTCCTGATAAACTTAGGAAAATTTCTGAAATTGTGACGTTTTCGGGCTTGCGAAACTTGTCGCGATGCGCTTCAAAGTATTTCTTCGCCTCCTCCACGGTGACACCAAAATAGATCTTTCGATCAACTTCAGTCTGAATAACCATCTGCTTCATGATCTCGGTGCGCATGGTTCCGCGAATAGCAACCGGATCGATCCCGTTTTGGCGAAGAGCTTCGTCTAACTTCTCGATCGACGTAATGCCATGCTCCTTGGCGATGTCGTGCATTCGTCGGTTCACTTCGGCTTCCACCTCATTTGCCAATTGCAACTCTTTACCTTTATCCAAGAGGAGTTGCTCATTAATAAGCGTAGCAATTAGCTCTGCCTGACGCTTGTTAACCTCCTCCGTGGCCTGCTGCTCACTCATCCCCGTCTGTTTCAAGTTCTCGATTCGTTCTTTACTCTCACGCTTCAACATCGAAAGCGTGATTACTGAATCATTAACCTGGGCAATCACCTCGTCTACAACGTGGAGTTCACCCTCCTGGGCATTAAGTGTAGTTGGAGTACTTGTGAGTAGTGCGAAGGAAAAAATAAGTGCCCATGTGAGCGTGATAAGTTTTGATTTCACAGTTATATAGCTCCTCAATTTTGTTAGTTGTCAGTAGTCAGTTGTCCGTGGACAGTTGTCAGTGGCCATTGTAAGTTGACAGAAACCAGAAATTCTAAAAGCAATGTCAGAATACAACTGACGCCAGATAACCTACAACTGACCACCAACATTGCACTTGGCATCGGATTACTGATCAGTAGCTAGTGGCTTCTGACTTCTGGCTCCTGACTTCTGGCTTTTGGCTCCTGACTTCTGACTTCCTGGACATTTATTAAAGCGTCATGAGTTGCTTGCAATACGTCCTCAGCTTCTTCGAGATCGATCCGCAACACCCCGCTTGGGCTGAAGTTAGCTTCACGCTTGCTAATATAGATGGCTAACTTACCCGGCGACACTCTGGCTTTTTCAGCAAACTTTATTGCGATTCCCGTCTGAGTTCTATCGACGGATATGACGCCAATCTCCTCTGCCAACCTTCGTAGGCTGGCATACGAAAAGAGTCTCTCTACTGACGGAGGTAGTCTGCCGTAACGGTCACGAATCTCAGTTTTAATTGCCGCAAGGGAGTCTTCGTCTCGCGCCGAGGAGATCCGCTTGTAACTCCTCAGTCTTTGGCCCATGTCACTGATGTAGTCTTCGGGAATGGCCACATCAACACCCAAATTCAAGGAAACGGTCGTCTCGTCCTCGACTGCCTCCCCCCGCAATTCTGCAACCGTGCGTTCAAGCATCTGAGTGTAAAGATCGAACCCAAGTGCATCCATATGACCCGACTGTTGTCCACCAAGAAGATTACCGGCGCCTCGCAATTCGAGGTCCAATGCTGCAATTCGGAAACCCGCACCGAGGTCAGAAAACTCGCGGATGGCAGCCAATCGCCTTCGAGCTATCGGAGAAAGCTCCTGTTCACCCGGAATTAGCAAGTACGCATAGGCCCGGCGATTTGAGCGACCCACTCGTCCTCTTAATTGATAAAGCTGCGAAAGACCGTACTGATCGGCGCGGTTTATGATGATTGTGTTGGCACGCGGGATGTCTATTCCATTCTCAATGATAGTAGTTGCAACCAGAACGTCATATTTAAACTCTATGAAGTCGAGCATAACCCGCTCCATATCCTTTTCGTTCATTTGCCCATGACCAATGGCCAAGCGTGCCTGCGGCACGAGACGCTGTACTAGTGCTGCAATGGTCTCGATAGTTTCGACACGATTGTGAATAAAGAAGACTTGGCCTCCGCGGGAAAGCTCTAAATCGATAGCAGACTTAATAACATTTTCAGAAAACTGAACAACCTGAGTTTGAATTGCCAGTCGATCGCGCGGAGCAGTCTCGATCAGAGACATATCTCTCAGTCCGGATAGGGACATATTCAGCGTGCGGGGAATAGGAGTAGCCGAAAGCGTCAACACATCTACTCGCTTCTTTAACTGCTTCAATCTTTCCTTATGGGCGACACCGAAACGCTGTTCTTCATCAACAACAACTAACCCCAACTCTTTAAAGCGGACATCCTTTGACAGTAACCTGTGAGTTCCCACTACTACATCAATGTCTCCCGACTCAACTCGCTTCACTATCTCCTTCTGTTCCTTAGCAGAGCGAAACCGCGACAGCAGCTCAACCTTTACCGGAAACGGCGCAAAACGACCCTTCAAAGTATCGTAGTGTTGATAGGCGAGCACAGTCGTTGGAGTTAAAAGTGCCGCCTGTTTTCCTTCCATCACCGCCTTAAAAGCCGCTCGCATCGCAACCTCAGTCTTCCCATATCCGACATCTCCACACAGGAGGCGGTCCATTGGTACAGGTTCCTCCATATCGCGTTTTACGTCCTCGATGGCAGTCTCCTGGTCCGGCGTCAAAACATATTCAAAGCCATCCTCAAATTCCCGCTGCCAGGGTGTATCGCTTGTGAACGCGTATCCTCCAACTAGCTTCCTCTCGGCGTAAAGGCGCAAAAGCTCGTCAGCCATATCGCGCATTGCACGCTTCGCCTTGGCTTTAGTTTTCTGCCAGCCCATTCCACCGAGGCGGTCAAGTTGTGGTTGGTGACCTTCTGCACTTGAGTACCGCTGCACCAGATCCAGTCGTTCAACAGGCACATACAGTTTTGCCTCATCCGCGTAATAGAGAAGCATGAATTCCCCACTACGAGTACCGAGGTCCAGCGTTTGCAATCCGCCAAAACGAGCTATTCCATGATCGATGTGGACCACGTAATCACCGGGTTTGAGATCGCGAAAGTCTGAAAGAAAAGCCGCAGCCTTGGATTTTCGCCGCCTGGCATCCGTTCTCTTTCCGCTTTCTAGATTGCGGCGTTCAATTGCTTCCGCAGCCGCTTCATCAAATAGATCAGCTTCTATGTGAACAACCAAGCGACTTACGGGGATCTCAAAGCCGGCGCTTAGCCTACCCACTATTATAAGAACGAGTGCATGATCGCTATTCGTGTTCTCTTGTTGGGAATGAGCCTCAATATCGTACTCAGTTAGAATTTCGGCGATTCGTTCAGCAACACCAACGCTGGGCATTACGAGTACTGTAGTTTTACCAAGCTCCCGTGACCGCTTTAGATCTGCCGCAAGATCCGCCAGGCGGCCGTGATAACGCATAACTGACTGTGCTTTCAGGTCAATCTCTGGAATCTCTTCCAACGTCGGGAATAGAAAGAGGGGATGTCGCTGGGTTCGAATTCTTCCAATCTGGAACTGGGGCGCCTCAACCTCCAGAGCTAGCCCCTGGTCAATATCACCCACAGAACGACCAAGTGTTCTAAGTTCAATTCTCTGGCGGCTATCAATGTGAGCGCGAAGCTCTTCAGTAGTAAGGTAGAGCTCTTCCGGGCGTAAGCCTAAATCATCTGCAGCTTCCGTCTCGGCAAATCTCTCGGCTAACCCATGATAGACCTCCCCGAGATGAGTTTCGGTACTTGTGGGTTCATCAATGACCAGGACTGCATCCTTCAGGTAATCAAAAGCGCTGGCATGGCTCTGTCGTATAAACGGTATTAACCACTCCCAGCCCGGGAACGATTCACCCTCCTCTGCAAA
>CAZNPP010000127.1:0-12664 GCA_964574785.1 uncultured Chloracidobacterium sp.
CGGAAGCTCGACTGGGAGCGGCCCACAGGGGACGAATCGATGGTTGACGCTGTAAAACTGAAACGCTTTGAGACTACCAGATGAAGTGCTCGAGATGCCGAGAGGGCGCTTCAAACTCGTCCGGGTTAGAAGCCTAACTATTGGCCGAGCCAGATACCAACCGGGCTGAAATGGTCGGTTGATGGAACCGAAGGTGGATGAAGCTCGATGTATACGATCGAGCACGTGGGCCACGTCCATAAGAAGGGGCGCCTCCTTAAGAAGGGGCGCCTACATAAAGAAGGGGTGTCCACGGAGGGACACCCCTACGATCATCTTCTCCAATAACGCTTGATTCGCTCCGCGAGCAAGGGGAAAGGTACAAATTCCGCGGCTCGCCCCGAACGACGCAACTCCTCAACCATTCGCATCGCCCCGTCAGCATTGCGTGTATGAACAAGAATCGTTGATGCTCGCTGCAATTCTGGCCTCGACGCGAGCCACAGAGCTACCGCAAACCCAGTGCGTTCATCATCAGTGCTTTGAGAATTGTAATGTTCCGGGTGAAGGTCATGATCCAGGAAGATTGCATCGTACGAGTTGGCACTCAGAAGTTGTTGAGCCTCTTCAACATTATGCGCGAAATCCACAAAATCTCCTTTGAACCGCGCGGCAAACCAATGATGTCTGCGCTTATCGTCGTCTAAAAGGAATACCCGAATTGGATGACGTTCAGCATTCTCACGGTTAAAACCCAGCTTTCTTAAAAGTGACTTAAACAAGCTCATAGATAGTGGTTAGCTCCTCCCATGGCAGCTGAGCAAGAATTGCCGCGTTAGGATTGGAAATGAGCCAACTTGGATGCCTGAAGAATATAACAGATGAGGTCCAGTAGTCAGTACTAGCGGTAAGGTCAACCGTAAAACCTGGACTCGCGTTGCGTCACCGAAGCTGAGTGTTATAATCCGCGCGTTTGTAACTCAACACAAGAAATCTGAATTCTTCATGTCTTCTAACAACCAGGCCAGGCAACCACGATCCAGCCTCGAGATTGATGACCAAGTTTGCGAGGTGTGCTTCGGCACAGGGATGGAGATCATTCCCGGAAAGGGAGCTCGCCCTTGTGGTTGCCGGGCGCAGAATTCACGGCAGAAGTTACTTGACGCAGCTCGGATTCCTAAACGTTATTCTGAATGCTCGCTTGCTAATTATCGAACGGAGACAAATACCCCACCGAATATTGCATTTCAGTATGCATGTAGATTGGTGCTCGATTATCCATCGGTAGATCGCGGCTTGCTGTTTATGGGACCAGTTGGGGTAGGAAAAACTCACCTCGCCGTGGCGATTCTGAAGGGACTGATTGATAAAGGAGTTCAGTGCCTGTTCTACGAATCTGGTGCTTTGCTCAAACAGATTCAGGACTCCTATAACCCAATCTCTAGAACATCAGAGCTACGTGTACTAGCACCGGTATATCAGGCGGAAGTGCTGGTGCTTGATGAATTGGGAGCGACTATGCCCACTGATTGGGTGCGCGAAACGATCTATCAGATAATCAATACACGCTACAATGACCGGAAGCTTACGATTTTCACGACGAACTTCCTCGATGATCGCAGCCCGCAACCAGATGCCCCTTCGGTTAGCTCAAGGCTCACCGAAAAACGCTCCCGCGAGATGATCACTCCTACTCTTGAAGACCGTATTGGTACTCGTTTGCGTAGTCGGCTTTATGAGATGTGTCACAAAGTGGACATACAGGCTGAGGACTACCGGAAACGTTTGGACCACCGACCGAGTACTACCCGCATCTAGTGCTCCATCAATATCGCCCGAATTCTGTTTATCAAGTCCTCGGTTGTAATAATCTTCAGCTCGCTTGAGGGATTGGGCAGCAATGGGTGAGGCAATTGCTAAGATTATGACGATTAAACACGATAAGCGCTGGATGAAAGTAAATCTCATAATTTCAGAGCAAATCATATCGCGAGAGGCCCCTCCGTTTCGCGTGTCTCAAACGGCTTATGTATAATTCCCCGACCTTTACATCGTCAAAGCAAGTTTCCCAAGAGACAAATCCCAAATGCCGAAGCGCACGGATATTCACAAGATTCTAATAATCGGTTCTGGGCCCATTGTAATCGGTCAGGCGTGCGAGTTTGACTATTCAGGGACGCAAGCCTGTAAGTCGCTGCGACAGGAAGGTTACCAAGTGGTGTTGGTAAACTCGAATCCTGCCACGATCATGACTGATCCAGACACCGCTGATATCACTTACATCGAACCACTGACCGTTGAGTCATTAACAGAAATCATCCGTCGCGAACGTCCAGATGCGCTCTTGCCCACTGTTGGTGGCCAGACTGCTTTGAATCTTGCTATAGCACTGGCAGATTCGGGGGTGCTCGATGAATTTGGCGTTGAGTTGATCGGCGCAACACGCGAAGCGGTGAAGATCGCGGAGGATCGACAGCTCTTCAAACAAGCCATGGACGAGGCTGGTCTGCCAATGCCGCGCGGAGGATTTGCGCGTTCTTGGACTGATGCTGAAGAGATAGTTCAGGAGACCGGCTATCCTGCAATAATCAGACCTTCGTTCACACTTGGAGGCTCGGGTGGGGGCACTGCTTACAATCCCGAGGAATTTGAGGAAATTGTCCGTGGGGGTCTTGCTATATCGCCCATCAAAGAGGTTCTGATCGAAGAATCAATCCTTGGTTGGAAGGAATTTGAGCTCGAAGTCATGCGAGATCTTGCAGATAACGTCGTGATCATCTGCTCGATTGAAAACTTTGATCCGATGGGTGTGCATACGGGGGACTCGATCACCGTCGCGCCTATCCAAACCCTGACCGATGTCGAGTATCAGAAGCTACGAGATATGGCAATCAAGGTGATTCGGAAGGTAGGAGTGGAAACTGGTGGATCAAATATTCAGTTTGCAGTGAATCCAGAGAATGGCGACATCCGGATCATCGAGATGAACCCACGTGTGTCACGTTCATCCGCCCTGGCTTCAAAAGCAACTGGATTCCCGATCGCTAAGATTGCGGCAAAGCTTGCCGTTGGTTACACACTGGATGAAATTCCCAACGATATCACGAAGAAGACGCCTGCATCTTTCGAGCCTACTATCGATTACGTCGTCGCGAAAATTCCGAAGTGGGACTTCGAAAAGTTTCGCGAAGCTGAGGACGTACTTGGCACACAGATGAAATCGGTTGGTGAGGTTATGGCGATAGGGCGAACTTTTAAGGAAGCGCTGTTCAAGGGCCTTCGCTCACTCGAGGCAGTAAAACCATTGCGGCTAGAAGATGTATCTGATGATGAACTCCAACGCAAACTTGCGCGGCCAAATTCCCAGCGATTCTCTTACATCACCTATGCACTTCAGCATGGCTGGCCTATTAGTGAGATATATCGGCTCTCTCGTATTGATCCCTGGTTTTTAGAGCAACTTCAACAGGTGATGGAGATCCAAAGGGAGGTTCAGGGGAAGAAGCTTGAGGAGATTCCGTTCGAACTGCTGCGAGCTTTTAAAGAAGCCGCCCTTTCAGATCGGCGTTTGGCCTACCTCACAGACAGAACTGAGGACGAAGTGCGCGCCTATCGCAAAAGCCTGGGGCTTATACCCGTCTATAAGCGAGTCGACACCTGCGGCGCCGAGTTCGAGTCATATACTCCTTATCTTTACTCAACCTACGAGACCGAAGATGAGGCTGAGCCAGGCAATCGAAGAAAGATAATGATTCTCGGATCGGGACCAAATCGTATCGGTCAGGGAATCGAGTTTGACTACTGTTGTTGCCACGCCGCGTTTGCACTTAGCGACGCGGGGTTTGAAACGATAATGGTTAACTGTAATCCGGAAACTGTCTCAACGGATTATGACACTTCTGATCGTCTTTACTTTGAGCCGCTGACGTTCGAAGACGTAATGAATATCGTTGACCTCGAAAAGCCTGAAGGTGTAATCGTCCAGTTCGGCGGCCAAACACCACTCAATTTAGCTATGCGTTTACACCAGGCGGGTGTTCCAATTATCGGCACGGCTCCCGATTCGATTGATCTTGCCGAAGACCGGAAACGCTTTGGAGCACTGCTG
Source organism: uncultured Chloracidobacterium sp. (assembly GCA_964574785.1). Taxonomy (GTDB): domain Bacteria; phylum Acidobacteriota; class Blastocatellia; order Pyrinomonadales; family Pyrinomonadaceae; genus PSRF01. The sequence goes on from CAZNPP010000127.1 coordinate 4,088, forward strand.
CGAAAACTTGGTATCCCGCAACCCGATAATGGCATGGCGTCCACCGCCGAGGAAGCTCGGGAAATCGCTCGAGGAATAGGCTATCCAGTCTTGGTTCGACCTAGTTATGTTTTGGGTGGTCGGGCAATGGCGATCGTATATGACGAAGAAAGCCTGGACGAATATGTGCGTACCGCGGTCGGCTTCACGCCTGAACGCCCAGTTCTGATTGATAAGTTTCTTGAACAGGCCGCCGAATTCGATGTTGACGCACTATGCGATCAGACAGCTTGTGTGATTGCGGGAATCCAGGAGCACATTGAAGAAGCTGGGATCCATTCTGGCGATTCATCATGCGTTTTACCGGCAGTGAAGATAGACCCCGAACATATTGAGACGATGCGTCATTACACTCGCAAACTAGCTGCGGCACTTTCTGTTAAGGGGCTGATGAACATTCAATTTGCCATCAAGAATGATCGTGTGTACGTTCTCGAGGTCAATCCGCGAGCCTCGCGAACCGTACCCTTCGTTTCCAAGGCTACCGGTGTACCGATTGCGCGGATTGCGGCTCTTGTCATGGCAGGCCAACCTCTTTCTGAATTTAACTTGCCCGCAGATCTGACGGTCAACCGCTTCTATATTAAGTCTCCTGTTTTTCCTTTCGTTAAGTTTCCCGGTGTGGATCCAATTTTGAGTCCCGAGATGCACTCTACTGGTGAAGTGATGGGCATAGGAGAAACATTCGGTGAAGCTTACGCGAAAGCAATGACGAGTGCTGGGTTGAAATTGCCTGGGGGCGGAACTGCGTTTATCAGTGTGAACGATAGTGACAAGGGATCCGCAGTTCTGATTGCCCGTAAACTGAAGCGACTGGGCTTTGACATAATCGCCACGCTGGGGACGTCTATGCGTTTGCGCGAAGTTGGCATGGACGTCGAGAGCGTCTTTAAAGTCAACGAAGGCCGGCCGAACATTGTGGACCATATCAAGAGCGGTGATGTAGCGCTCATCATAAACACTCCTTTGGGTCGGGCTTCACACTATGACGAGCAAGCCATTCGGCGAGCGGCGCTTCAATACAGCGTGCCATGTGTTACTACCATGACAGGAGCCCAGGCAATAGTTGAAGCGCTTACAGCTCAGGCCGCAAATGGAGTAATACAGGTTCGATCATTGCAGGAGATTCATTCAATAGAAACCGCCGTTGGCTGATTCTGTCGACTCGAGGGTATGTAGTTTGGAAATAAACAACAGGGAAGCAATCAAGAATATATTGGAAAACTGCCGCGCGATTGCCGTGGTGGGGCTCTCGTCAGATCCCTCGCGGCCTTCGAATGGTGTTGCTCGCTACATGCGACGGCAGGGATATACTGTTATTCCGGTCAATCCAAATGAAACTGAAGTTTTTGGCGACCAATCTTACGCATCACTTGCTGATGTGCCTCAAAAGGTCGATCTCGTGAATGTCTTTCGACGACCTAGTGAGGCGGGTGCTGCCGTAGATGATGCGATTGCAGTTGGGGCTAAAGCGGTTTGGCTGCAGGAGGGTGTGATCGATCACGATGCAGCGAAGCGCGCGCTGGATGCGGGGCTGCTTGTTGTAATGGACCGCTGTTGGCTAAAAGAGCACATGCGAAGATAGAGCTTTAGGGAGTTCATTTATGACTTCTGTGCTTGATCCGCCAAACGTTAACCAAAACCTCACCGATGGTGTTCTCCTCAACAATATTAGTTGGGCTACGTACGAGAGCTTGCTGCGAGATCACCCGGATGCGGCTAGCCCTCGATTCACCTATGACCGCGGAAAGCTGCTCATCATGGTTACCTCACCAAAGCATGAAGAAATCAACCGGACTCTGAATCTGCTTATCGAGCTTTTGGCTGAAGAGTTTGCTATCGAAAGCCGTGCATTCGGTTCTACTACCTTTAAGCGAGAGGATCTTCAGCGTGGTTTTGAACCCGATTCCTGCTTCTATTTTGAGAACGAACCACAAGTACGCGGCAGGAAGAACCTTGATCTTTCTGTAGATCCACCACCCGATCTGGTTGTGGAGATCGATATCTCGAGGCCTAGCCTTAACAAACTGCCACTCTTTGCTGCTTTTGGAATTCCCGAAGTATGGCGCTTCAATGGTAAGCAGGTGGAGATCCTTATTCTTCAGCGTGATGACTATGTCCTGAGTGACCGAAGCTTGATATTTTCGCCCGTGTCAGCGGAATTGATCACCTCGTTTGTTGACGAAAGTCTGAAGATTGGCCGTTTGGAATGGATAAAGAAGGTGCGCGAGTGGGCTCGAAGCAGCGTAAGCTAATGATAATTTAGAGAGATGACTACAGTAGACCTTGCTCAGAAGGTAGCCGCATCGGAAGTAAGAATTGTCCTGCCCAACATTAGTTGGCAGAGCTACGAGCGTCTCCTTGCAGACCTTTCCAACCAAAGCATACCTCACCTCACATATGACCGAGGAGAACTTGAAATCATGAGCCCCACCGCTCAGCACGAGAAGATCAATCGCTCAATAGAAGTGCTAGTTGCAACACTAGCTTTCGAGATGAAGCTTGAATACGTAAGTTTAGGCTCGACTACTTTCAAACGCGAAGATCTCAGGCGCGGCTTTGAGCCCGATTCGTGCTTTTACTTCAAAAACTGCGAGAGAATTAAAGGCAAAGCGCAGATTGATCTGACGATGGAACCGCCTCCTGATGTAGTAGTCGAGATAGATATTACCAGTCCATCAATCGAGAAGCTTTCAATCTTCGCTGAATTTGGTGTTCCCGAGATGTGGCGGTATAGAGAAGGTACGATGCAAATATTCATCCTGGACCAGGGGGCTTATGTGCCTTCATCAAACAGCGCCGCTCTTCAGTTCTTAGATGTGAAGACTCTAACAGATTTTGTTAACCAAAGTCTGAAGCTTGATTCCATTGAATGGATGCAAGTAGTGCTTAAGTGGGTGGGAAAGGTCAAAGGTTCCGATTTGCAATGAGCCGCATAAGCGCAGTGGTGATCACAGTAAGCGACGCCTGCTCGCGTGGGGAAAGGCATGATTCATCGGGCGAGACGCTTGTAGAGTTGCTACGGGAGCTTGGCGCTGAGAATATCGATAGAACGATCGTCTCTGATGATCTTGAACCTCTGGTAGAGACTCTTAAGCAGTTTGCTGATCGAAGAGATGTCAATCTAATCGTGACCTCAGGTGGGACTGGCTTAGCGCCGCGGGATAATACTCCTGAGGCTACGCTTCGAGTAATCGAACGGGAGGCTCCCGGCATTGCGGAAGCAATGCGAACGGGAACGCTAAAGCATACTCCCATGGCGATGATTTCACGGGGCGTGTGTGGCGTGCGATCGGGGACGTTGATTATTAATCTTCCTGGCTCACCTAAAGGCGTACGGGAGAGTTTTGCTGTAATTAAACCAGTGCTCCAACATGCGGTGGATCTGCTGGAAGGGAAGGCTAGGCACTAGGCCTAGGTTTTTGGCCTTTGGATTTTGGCTTTGGGTCGCTTCTTACGTGTTGGATACGCTAGACGCTTTCAGTTGTAGGAGCCTCAATTTACACTAACCCAGCCGCCTATTATTTCTCTCCTAACTCAACGCCTTTTTATTCCTCTCCGCTCCACGCGACTTACCGATGACACCCCACGCTTGTAGCCTGGGAAACTTCAATTTCGCGCTAACCAACACTAACTCCTTCTTCTTTTCTCTCGCGTCTTCTTCTTCTTTACGCCAGCTTACTCAACTGGGTTAGCGTGAAATTAAGACTCCCCAGGCTAAAGCCGTGCGGTGTCATGAAACTTAGGTGAATGGTGTCGTGTCATGACTTGCGTTTGACATACTTGTCGGACGACACCTAGAATTTTTGTGTTATCACGATTAACAACTTGGTATAGTGTCGTCCACAATGCTTCTCCAAGCAGCCGTTACTCCTGAACCGGGCAGCCCTATTGCAGCCTATTGGCCTGTAATGATCTTTTTCGTGGTTGCCATCATCTTTCCCGTTCTGCCGATTATTCTGGGACGGTTTTTACGACCCATTAAATACGAAAAGGGAAAGATGCGGCCGTATGAGTGCGGCATTGATCCCAAGACTGAAGCTCACGAACGCTTCACTGTGCGCTATTACATAGTGGCAATGTTGTTCTTGATCTTCGATGTGGAAACGATATTTCTCTTGCCATGGGCAATTATCTTTATGGGGGAAGATTTTTCATTCACGACGTTCGCGCTGATCGAGATGTTTGTATTTCTTGGGATTCTAGTAGTTGGCTTTTACTACGCCTGGCGCAAGGGAGCGTTGGAGTGGGCGTGAAGGGATTTCGAATTGCGAATCGCGGATTGTGAATTTCGAATGCGAATTCCTATTCGTTTTTGTGAGCAGATAACAGAACTCGCAATTCGCAATGCCAAATTCGCATCTTAGTTATGGCTGAACATCAAGAAGGTTTCGTACTAACCACCGTCGACTCGATCACAAACGCAGTCCGGAAAACCATTGCTGCGAAAGCTGTTGATCTGGGCGCCCCCGTCATTAATTGGGCCCGCAAATCAGCACTTTGGCCCATGACCTTCGGCCTTGCATGTTGCGCCATCGAGATGATTGCCACTGGTGCTGGGCGGTTTGACATAGACCGCTTTGGCGCGGGAGTTTTTCGACCAAGCCCAAGGCAAAGCGACTTGATCATTATAGCTGGTACAGTAACCCTGAAGATGGGGCCGGTTGTGCGTCGCGTCTATGAACAGATGCCAGAACCAAAATGGGCCATCGCAATGGGCGCGTGCGCTTCTACTGGCGGACCCTTCGATTCCTATTCGACCATGCAGGGCGTTGACCGTTGCATTCCCGTTGATGTCTATATCCCGGGCTGCCCGCCCCGGCCGGAAGCCCTTCTCTACGGCTTAATGCGACTTCAAGACATAATCATGCGGGAAGCTCCATCGGCTTATATCTTTGAATCTGATGGTACTGTTCACCGTCAACGGCAGTTCGAAGAAGAGCCCGCCCAATCAAATGAGGAGTTGATCGCTGCCGCGACCAGATAACGACTTCCTAATTCCTGTCTTCGAAACGATCAGTTTCGACTAACATGCGAGTAATCATGAACCGAACTCTTTCGCCAGTTAAAGATACCCTATGCTTCAGCTTAGGGAGTCTCAGTTTGAGCCTAAAACCACTCTCATCATTTCTTATTTTCTCTCGTTTCCACACGCGCCCGGCTGATGAAGCAATTGGGCTTTTGTGGAAGCGAGAGGAATAGAAAGTAGGGATGTGGTGTGAGGCTGAAATTTGAAACTCCCTAAACTGAAGTATAGGGTTTCGAAAAACTAACAACTGACCAACCGCAGCCTGTCTATTGACCGACGACTTCTCTGATAAGGTGGAATCTGACCCGAGGAGTTTCTGGAGAGAGTAATTGATCCAAAGCACCAACAATCATTATCCACGAATTAACACTAACTAACACGAAGTCTTCTCAATGATATCGCCGAACAAATTCCCAGGAGGTTACCCTTATGAATCAGAACAAGGTCAGGCGAATGCTCCTGATCGCAATTGGTCTATCTCTTTGCCTGCCGATCGTCCTTCAAGCGCAAACGCAGAGAACGAGACGTCCCGCACGTCGACCCGCCACGCTTGTTCCAGCAGGAACTGATCTGAAAATCAGGCTTAACCAAACCCTATCCAGCAAAGACTCGCGCGCGGGCGACAAATTTACCGCGACTGTTCTAAATCCGAACCGCTTTGATGAGGCGACCGTGCATGGACATATCAGATCGATTCAAAAATCAGGGAAGATAAAAGGTCGTACGACAATGAATCTTGCTTTTAACTCGATTGAGCTACGAGACGGTCGAAGAGGACCATTGCGAGGCTACGTTACTCGAGTCTATGGAAGCGATTCAGGTCGTGCCGATGAAGAAGGTGGAGTGGAGTCTGGTAGCCGCGGCAAACAGACTGCAAAGCGCGCGGGGATTGGAGCAACGGCCGGAGCTATCATTGGCGGTATTGCTGGTGGAGGTAAAGGAGCCGCTATTGGCCTTCTGGTCGGTGGTGGTGCTGGGGCTGGTTCATTGGCCATTGATGGTAGTAAGGAGTTGAAGATCGAATCCGGCACAGAGATGCTGGTCCATGTGACACGTTGATGAAGGTAAATGGCAAATGGTAAATGGTGAATCGTGAATCGTGAAATGCCTCGGTCGCAATTCGTGACCTACGATTCACGATTCACCGTCTTTGCAGCTTTGCGTTAAATTCTTCCATTAATTTCCTGTCAAAATCTATTCTTTGAAAAATCCTTCCCAGAAGGGAAGAAAACCCGCTATTCCTCCGTCTAATGTTCGATCCTTTAGCAGATGGAGGATGAATGGAGCGCCGCGCTGTAATGGAACAGCCGATCATCGATGACCACGTAATCGAAGCCTGTAAGCAAGGCGACCGAGAGGCTTTCCAACTCCTCTTTGAGACCTATAAGGACAGAGTATTTTCATTGGCAACTTATTCGTTCGGAGGCGATCAGACGGCCGCTAGCGATGCTACTCAACAGGTGTTTCTTAAATTGTTGACGGCGATTGGACAGTTTCGCGGCGAGTCGGGATTCACGACCTGGCTTTATCGATTGGTGGTAAACACATGCACAGATGAACATCGCCGCAAGAAACGCTTTCTTCCATTTGGAGAGTCAGTCGCCATGAGCCGACTCGAAGACAGAAGGCCCCAAGAGCGACATTATGCTCGGATCGAGATCGCGGAATCAGTGCAAGCGGCGATTAGTGACTTAAAACCAAAGCTGCGAATGCCCATTCTGCTCAGATATATCGAGGGCATGCCTTACGAAGATATTGCCGAGGTGCTGGGATGTTCAAAGGGAACCGTTGCTTCTCGTCTCAATCGCGGTCATAAGGCGCTAGCGAAGCGTTTGGCTCATCTGCGCGCGCATGTTTTTGCGGGAGATTAAAATGTTTCGGAAGCACACAGACACAGAGTTATCAGCATACATTCATGGAGAATTGTCGGCTGAGGCTTCACGCTTAGTAGCAGAGCACCTGGTTGCTTGTAAACGTTGTCGTTCGGAATACGAGGAGATCAAGTTTGGAGTGCAACTTGCTGAGACCCTGCCTTTGGTGAAAGCCCCTGATTCGCTTTGGAATGAGTTGCAGTCGCAGTTAGATAAATCAACTAAGAGAGATACCCCAATCACCGTAGACCTTCGCGGGGCTCACTTCAAGAATTGGGTTCGACCCAGCCTCGCATTCGCAACGGTAGTGATCATTCTCGTCGGTTTTGTCGCACTTTGGATCTATAGAACCCAGGAGCCACCTGCCTGGGAAGTTGTTCGACTCGAAGGCGCCCCTAGTATTGGGGCAGAAACGATTGCTAATAGTGGATGGTTGGGTCTTGGGCAATGGCTCGAAACGGATTCCTCGTCACGGGCAAAGATCAACGTTGGTGCAATCGGACAAGTTGAGATTGATCCCAATACTCGTGTGCGCCTACTCGAGACACGAACGACCGAGCATCGACTCGAGCTGGCGCGCGGCAAAATGAGCGCCACAATCTGGGCGCCTCCAAGACTATTTTTTGTCGATACTCCTTCGGCCATTGCGGCAGATCTCGGTTGCGCTTACACGCTTGAAGTAGACGATGAAGGCGGCAGCCTTCTGCATGTGACTTCAGGATGGGTTGCACTTCAATTGAAGAATCGAGAATCGATAGTTCCGGCAGAAGCAATGTGTGCTACTCGAGCTGGTATTGGTCCTGGCACTCCCTACTTCGTTGATGCTTCGGAAGCGCTGAAAGCCGCCTTGGCCGAGATTGACTTTGGCTCAAGCGGAGATTCGAAAATCAATCCTGTTGATGTGGTTTTAAGAGAGGCGCGGCCACGAGATACTTTGACGCTCTGGCATCTGCTCGAGCGAGTTGAAGGATCTGATCGGGAGCGAGTGTATGACCGGCTTGCAGAGATTACGCAGCCACCCCCCGGGGTCAGTAAGCAGGGAGTATTGGAGCTGAATTATCGAATGCTCGACCTTTGGCGAAGTAAGCTTGAAACAAGTTGGAGTAATCAGTCGCTTCCGAAATTAAGGAAGGCTTGGAGCAAGATCTGGACTCGTGGCTTGGACACGATAAGAGAATTGGAGGGTAAAAAATAAAAAATGCCTTACGAAACTTCAAACTTGAATCGCCGCACATTTCTGCGTCAGGCTTCGATCGTGGCACTTACTTTACCAGCTCTTCAGACAGGGATTCTGACTAGTTGTGCCCAAGCCGCCAAATCGGAGTTTCAAGATACTCCTCTTGGTGAAGAGTCCGCAGGAACTTCATGGCAGGTTGTAATAGTCAACGATAAGGAAGCGGGAGAACCACTAATTGTGACGGGAACGGTTTTTTTACCAGATGGTGAAACGCCTATGGCAGGCGTAAATCTTCACGTACACCAGACTGATGCCACCGGTCACTACTCGACCCGGGGAGGTGACAATCGCAACACTCGAATCAACGGCTCGATGCAGACCAACGCAGAAGGTCGATATGAGTTTAGGACCATTAAGCCCGCTGCTTATCCCGGTGGGCGCATCCCGGCCCACATCCACGT
>CAZNPP010000128.1:0-9966 GCA_964574785.1 uncultured Chloracidobacterium sp.
AGACCGTAACCGAACGGGAAGAGTGGCTCGATCTGCTTCGTATCGAACCAGCGATAACCCACCAGCAGGCCTTCTTTGTATTCCACCTGGCCATCCTTCCCAGGATAGGCTCCCAAGGCATGAGCGGGTGAATCTTCAAGTCTCTTTGGAAAGGTGCAGGGCAACTTTCCTGAGGGGTTCACGTCACCGAATAACACTCGTGCTAGCGCATTACCACCTTCCATGCCGGCATACCAGGCAAGCAATACAGCCGGCACTTTCGCAAGCCATGGCCCCATCTCCATTGGCCCGCCACCAAGGAGAACCACTATCGTGCGTGGGTTTGCCTCGACGACTCGCTGGATCAATTCATCCTGTCCGTAGGGAAGTTTCATATCCTTCCGGTCGTATCCCTCGGCGTCAAAGTGGGGTAGATGATTGAGGCCACCAACTATGATCGCAACGTCCGCCTGGTTGGCGGCGCGTACAGCTCTTGCGACTAGTTCAGGGTCAGGTTCAGCGCGGTAGCCAGTCGAATAAGTGACATTAGCTCGTTGGCCCACCCGCTTCACGATGCCTGCAAGGGGAGTAATTTCATAAAAGGCCTTAATTCGTGCACTGCCACCGCCGTAGGCCTGCAGTTGTACGGCGTTCTCACCAATGACGGCGATGGACTTGATCTTCTTGTCATCGAGAGGAAGCGCGTTGTTCTCGTTCTTGAGTAGAACCATGCTCTCTTCTGCAATGCGGCGCGCCGTCTCCTGGTGCTCTTTTGTATTGAGCGCCCCTGGACCACGGCCGTTAAGAGCTCCTATTGCAATCATCTGTCGCAGGTTGCGTCGCACCTTGTCATCTAACACAGACATCGGGTATTCGCCTCTGAGCAAGCCTTCACGAAACGGCCCGGACAGGTAAAAGTCCTCGTAAGGCTTTTCTGTACCCATCTCCAGATCGAGGCCATTCAACACAGCTTCGCGGGTGTCGTGAGTTCCGTTCCAATCGGACATCACCAGCCCCTTAAATCCCCACTCCTCCTTGAGGATTTTGTTGAGCAGGTAGTCGTTATGGCAAGCATATTGCCCGCGGAACTTGTTGTAGGCGCCCATCACGCTCAAAACTCCTGCTTCCTGAACCGCGGCTTTGAAAGCCGGAAGATAGATCTCCCGCAGCGCGCGCTCATCTATCTCTACATTGATTGTGTTGCGCTCCCACTCTTGATTGTTGGCAGCGAAATGCTTGATGCAGGAAGCGACTCCATGCGACTGCACACCGAGTATGTAGTTAACTGCCATTCGTGAGACCAAATATGGATCTTCACCAAAATACTCGAAGTTGCGACCGTTCAGCGGCGTGCGCATTATGTTTACGCCGGGCCCTAACATGATCTGTTTGTCACGCTTTAGAGCCTCCTGGCCGATTACGTCGCCATAAGCGCGAGAGAGTTCTGGGTTGAAACTCGCGGCAAGCCCGATCAAGGCGGGCAGCCAGGAGGCGAAGTCATCAGTTCGACCAGCTGGTTGCCAGTTATCAGGCCCAACGTCTTCACGAACACCGTGGGGCCCATCCGAGAGCCACCGTCGCGGTATACCTAGTCGCGGTATTGCAGCAGTTGTGAATTTTGAGTCGGCGTGGACAAGTGACAGCTTCTCATCCAGGGTAAGACGCGAAAGCAGATCGTCGACACGCGCTTCGAGGGGCTTGTCGACATCGAGGTATAAAGGCCGTTCCTGGCCGCTCTGAGTTTGCGTGGTCATTATTAACGCCAAGACTGTAACTGCAGCCGCGATCAAGGAGCGAACTCCGCTTCCTTTTGAATCTGACGCGACGAGGGGCCTTTCTACCATTTAATCCACCTCCTATCCAGCTTTTAAATTCTTACACCAAAACACGCGAAACCACACAAAAAAGACTGGGAATACCGATCATTTATAGCCGAGACTCTTTTAGTGTCACAACGACCTCTCCTAGTGTTTAAGTTCATTCACAGTGCAGATTTCAATTACAGATTTCAGTTACAGATTTGTCTTGTCTTAACTACTTCTTCTGGGCTAATTTGAGCCGTTCTTTTTCCAAAACTGAATCAAGCCGATAGTTATTCGCTCTTCGTGACACAGTTGTTCGCGATCTTTGCCTTCAACTTCCCGCTGGAAGGAAACCCCAGATGCGATTAACGAGCCTGGACATTATAGTGCTCATCGTCTACTTCGCGGGAATGATCGCAGTTGGCTTCTACGTAAAGCGACGCGCCTCGAAAAATCTCGACTCCTACTTTCTCGGCGGCAAAAAACTTCCCTGGTGGCTGCTGGGAATCTCTAATGCATCAGCCATGTGGGACATCACAGGCACCATGTGGTTTGTCTACATCCTCTATGCATATGGCATGAAGGCTGTTTTTCTTCCCTGGGTGTGGCCCATCTTCAATCAGATCTTCGATGCAGTTTACCTCTCGAAATGGATCCGGCGCTCGAATGCTCGTACTGGTGCTGAATGGATCACGACTCGCTTCGGAGCCAGTGGTGGAGAATGCTCGAGCGTACAAGGAAGACGCGCACCGTCTGAAAGGGAGTTCAGGTAGTTGGATAATGTATCGCACGATGCAACCGCTCAGACATGCTGTGTTATGGACCTTTATGGAAGACGAGCAGAAGGATTTTGAGTTCTATGTCTCCAGCGACGGAGTAACTTTCACAAAAGTTAGGCCTGAGGTGAGCCACTTCCCAACTGAGGTGAATCCCTATGGCTACAAGCTGCCAATTCAATACGAACTCACCGGCTTCCCTTCCGAGAAGTACTTTCTGAAGATTGTATTCAAAGGTGATGCCCAGATTAGCCGAGTCGAGCTCCGCCACGGCGAAAGGATGAAGGATGAAGGATGAAGGATCTTTATTTGCCATTTTCCTTTGGTCATTTGTGATTTTTCATTTGTCAGTTCTCAGTGGTTCGTTGGCAGAATCAGTTCAGTTTTCAGGTCGCGAAATGAAAAATAAAAAATGGGCAATGGAAAATGAAAAATGAAGTTCTTCATCCTTCGTTCTTCACCGTTCACCATTCACCATTCACCATTTACCATTCACCAACATGAGACTCTTCTTCACACGACTTTTCTTCTTCGCCCTACTCTGGTGGGTTCTGTCCGAAGGCAGGATAAAAGAGCCGGCTTTTCCCGTGATAGTGGTTGTGACTCTTGCGCTTGCAGCAAACTATTTCTGGCCAGAGAACTTTGTTAGGTGGCGCCTCAGTTCTTTGGTTACCTTTATCCCTTATTTTATGCTCGAGTCTTTGCGTGGTGGTTTGGATGTCTCCCTTCGTGCTCTGAGACCAAGCTTGCCATTGATGCCGGGCTTTGTAACTTACAACCTCAAGCTGAACACCGAAGCGGCGCGTGTGTTCTTTACCTGGATAGTTAGTCTATTGCCGGGCACTGCAAGCGTAAAACTCGAGGGCGAGGCGCTGTTGATTCATCTTCTAGATACAAGTGCTCCTATCATGCCGCGCCTGGAGGAGCTTGAGTCCCGAGTTGCGAAGCTGATGAAGGATGAAGGATGAAACCAAAACCGGTAGCCCCTTTACAGGCCCTTTACGGAACCGGGAGCGGAGAAGCCGAAAAGCCGACAGCTCGGTCGCTGCGAAGCTGAAAAATTGAGCTCACGACTCGAACTAGCTTCGTTCCTCCGAGTATGTTGGACTCAAAATTTTTCAGCTTCTCCGCTCGCGGTTCTGTAACGGCTCCCGGTTCTGTAAATGTGCAACTTGTGACCATTTGCGTCGTGTTAGGATATGACGCAAGAACTAAGTCCACAAAACGTTCCTCTCAATGCATGCCGAGCACCACCCTTTGAATTTAGGCATATGCCCATTGCCCGGATCGCGGTTGGAGTCTCTGCTCAAGGCAAGCAGAAAGCGAATCTTATGATCAAAAAGGCCTGTATCGCTCTCCTTCTTCTTTGTACACCTTCATTTGCCCAACAACCCAACTATGGCACGCTCAAGTCCGAGGCCGAAAAACACTATGCCGAAAAGTCATATGCCCGGGCCCATGAACTGTACAAGCAGGCTGAGTCGCTCGAGTTGCCTGCCGGCGAGGCTCGCTGGGTAGCCTTTCGAGTGGCCGACACTCTTTGGCGGTCGGAAGCGGCTACCAATACCCCCGATTCGACAAAACCTGACCAAGCGCGCGAAAAACTGGAAGCGCTGTTGCGTGACACAAAACGCACGGAAGACCGTGACCGTGTCTGGGTTGAAATCACCGAATCACTGGGCGATTTTTGGTGGTCGCGGCGCAATTTCCAGAACTGGAATCAAGCCTGGCCGCATTACGAGCAGGCATTTGAATGGTGGGCGAGCCAGCGCGATCTCGATACGGCTCGGACACGTTATCTGCAATTGGTCTGGAAAGCCGTAGCGCCACCCTGGATGGAGATGTATTACGGATCGCATTACGGCAACGCGCTGCCGCTCGAGATCCTCGAAAATGCAATTAAGATCGCCCGCAACCCCAACGATAAAGCCCGCGCCCACTACTATCTTGCAACTCGACTGCGGCACTCCGGCGAGTGGCATCAACGACAGCGAGTACCTGAAGAATTAGAGGCGGCACTTAAAACCGGCAAAGCCAGCGATTGGTATGACGATGCGCTCTATTTCTATGCTGAATGGATGGCTAGTACCGGATGGATCACACAGAGCGAGACTGGCGAATGGCGACAGCAGGCAGACTTCGCAAAGGCCTTGCAGCTCTTTCGCCGACTCACTTCCGAATTTCAGAAGGGTGAGAGCCGTTACTACGATCAGGCAATAAGTCAGATTGAGAACATCACTAAACCTCAATTGGGGATCTTCGCCGGCAATGTTTTCCTGCCCGGTTCTGAGATCCAGGTCAATCTCTCCTGGCGCAACATAAGCCGGATGGAACTGCGGCTATATCGTGTCGAATTGCCCCGTGACGTCAGCTTCAACAACAAGGATCAGAATAGCCACAGTTGGGCGCGGCAAATTAATGTTGCGGGACGCAACCCGCTGAAATCATGGTCCAGGGAAACCCGTGACGGTGGAAAACACATTCCGGGACAGGAATTCTTGCGATTGGATCAGCGACTGCCCACAGGCGCCTACGTCATCGAGGCCCAAAGCGGCGCGGTGAGCGGCCGGGATGTCATACTTGTCACTGATGCTTCGCTCCTGTTGAAGACTGCCGGCAAACAGGCACTGGTCTACTTTTGCAACGCTCTTAATGGCACTCCAATGGCGAGTGCCAACGTCAAGCTCTGGGAGAAAACCTATAACAACACCAAACAGGAGTGGGTCTGGCGGGCAAGTGAGAATCTGACTAACCGCGATGGCATCGCCACTTTCGCGCTGAGCAGCGACGCTAACCACAGCGAGATCTTCGTCAGCGCGGGGCGCGATGGCAACCAGGCTTTCAGCCTTGGGAACAGGTACAGTTATGGGCGCGATAGCCAGCCCTGGCGCATCTATGCATTCACCGACCGTCCTGCTTACCGGCCCGGAGAAGTGGTCCAATGGAAGTTTATCGCCCGCAAACTCGCTGACTCGGTCTATTCCACTCCGGTGAATCAACTGATCGAATACGAGATCCGTGATCCACAAGGCAATAAGATCAAAGAAGATAAGGTGACGTTGAATAACTTTGGTAGTGTTTGGGGCGCCCTCGACGTAACTGACTCAATGCCGCTGGGAGCTTACCAAGTCAACTTCTATACACAGGAACGTACTCATAACATCGGCAGCGCCAGCTTGTTCCGTTTAGAAGAGTACAAATTGCCGGAGTTTAAGGTGAGTGTCCAGACCCCCGAGGTTGACGGCCGCAAGAAAGCTTTTCGGCTTGGCGAGAAAGTAGAAGTGACCATCGGCGCTGATTACTATTTTGGCGGCGCCGTCAGTGATGCCAGTGTCGAAGTTGTGGTCTATCAAACACCCTTCCTGCACTACTGGCAGCCCCCACGCGAATATCCCTGGTATTACACCGACCTCACGCCGCATCGTAATTATTATGGCGGCGGACGCGGCCAGATTCTGAAACGCGAGATGCTAAAGACCGATGGCAGCGGTAAAGCTACCCTCGTCTTTGATACGCCGCGCGAGGGTGGTCAGGATCTGGAATACCTGATCGAGGCGCGTGTTACTGATGCCTCCCGCCGTGAGATCGTCAGTAGCAACACGGTGCGCGTCACTCGCCAGCGGTATTACGTCTATCCACGAGCTGAGCACAATCTCTATCGCCCCAACGATAAGGTTCAGATCAATATCAAGTCGCTTGATGCGAATGGCCAACCTGTGGCAGTAGCCGGTCAGATAAAGGTTACCCGCAACTACTACTATGAGATCTGGCTCGATCCGATCGGCCGCGAAGTGAAGGGTGAAGAGTTGAAACGGATCCGTGCGGATATCCAGGCGCGTGGCGGCGTTTTTCCGCCGGCTCCCGACAAACTGGGGAAGGGCTGGCGTCTGAAGTTCCGTGGCTATCAGCAGGAAGACCTTCTGACGCAGAGTCTGGAGACCGATACTGCCGGAGACGCGGTACTACATTTCACGGCGCCGCGCGAAGGCTATTATCGCGCCGCATGGGTGAGTCCCGACAAAGGTGGACCAATGGTGCAAGCTGAGACCGCTGTCTGGGTAACCACAGACCGCACAACCGAACTTGGCTATCGCCATGGTGGTGTTGAAATCATTGTTGATAAGGATACGGTTCAAGCCGGCCAGCGCCTGCCGGTGATGCTTAATGCCCTGGTCCCTGACCGCTACGTACTTTTCAGTGTGGAAGGCGACGATCTCTTCAGTTATCAACTTGTACATCTCACCGGCACCTCAAAGTTGATAGAAGTTGAAGTAGAAGAGAAGCATGTCCCAAATATTTTTCTAGGTGCGGCATTGGTAAGCGACCGGCAGTTGTTCGTTGATACCAAACAGGTCATCGTGCCGCCAGTCGAACATTTTCTTAATGTTGCGGTGAAGTCCGATCGAGAGCAATACCAGCCACAGGAAGAAGGGGTGTTGACAGTCTCTACTCGCGACCGCAATGGAAAGCCCGTTGCGGCTGAGGTTGCGCTGGGCTTGATCGACGCGTCGGTCTTCTACATTCAACAGGACACGGCAGGGGATCCACGCCAGTTCTACTTTGGTTCGAAGCGGGCGTTGCGCTCGCAAATGGTGAGTACGTTTCAGCAGAAATCATATGCGAAGCTCGTGGAAGGAACAGATAAACAGTTGATCGACGAGCGCGTGCTCGAGCAGGAGCTGAGGCAGGATGCCACCGCGGCGGCTTTCGAAAACCTTCAATTAATGGCAGAAATCTCTAGACCCTCAGGAGCGCTTAGGCCTGCTAGTGATGCTGTCTCAACTAGCCAGGCGTACGCGTTTGGACGAAGGAGTGAGATGGCGTCAGCAACCGAACTAGTGCCAGGCGCTGCACCCGAGCCCATCGAACCCGCAGTTCAGGTGCGCAGCGATTTTCGTTCGACAGTCTTCTGGCAACCCAACGTTGTCACCGATGCCGATGGTACCGCCACGATCAAGGTGAATTATCCTGACTCGCTTACCAGTTGGACCGCGACGGCGAGAGTCAATACCGCTGGAGACAAGTTTGGGATCGCCTCTTCTGAAACGCGCACAAAGAAACCTCTTATCGTTCGTCTTCAGGCGCCCCGCTTCTTTGTTGCCGGCGATTCAGTCACAGTGTCAGCAGTCATTAATAACAACAACGATCAGCCAATGAAGGTAATGCCGTCGCTGGAGGCTTCCGGCGTCGCGCTTACCGGACTGATGCATCATGGGCAAAAACAGACTGGGGGACCCGTGGTCGTGCCTGCCAATAGTGAGGAACGTGTCGACTGGGTTGTTAATGTCACCAAACCGGGCGCGGTAAAACTCAAGGTCACTGCCCGCGGCGAAACCGAAGCCGATGCCATGGAGCGCGAGTTCACGGCCTACGAGCATGGCATCGAGAAGTTCGTCGCCCGTTCGGGAAAGATGCGTAGCGGCGAAGTTACTGTTCGAATCGAGATTCCGAAAGAACGCAAACCTGAATCGACGAGCCTGATGGTCCAGGTAGCCCCAAGCATGGCGGTGACAATGCTCGATGCACTGCCTTACTTAATAGATTATCCCTACGGCTGTACTGAACAGACGATGAGCCGCTTTCTTCCGGCTGCAATCACCGCAAAAACGCTAAAGGATCTTGGCCTTTCGCCCGAGGCGGCGATGGGAAAGGTTTTTGGTGGGATAGAATCGGAAACGGCAACAAAAACACAGCCGAAGGGTAAGCGCGACCTGACCGAACTCAACCGCATTGTTAAGCAAGGTCTGGACCGCATTTACAGCATGCAGAACACCGCCGGCGGCTGGGGATGGTGGAAGGATGACCCGCCTGACCACTTCATGACTGCTTATGTTTTGTGGGGTCTGACGCTCGCTCGCGATGCCGGTATCGACGTCAAGCAGGATGTAATGAGTAAGGCGGCCGATTACTTGAATAAAGAGATCGTCGAGGCGGAGACCAGGTACGACATACAGGCATGGCTGCTTCACGCCACTGCCGCCTATCATTCTTCCAGAAACGACGGCGAGCCCCCCGTCTCAGAACAACGGAAAGCGCTGGAGAACCTCTGGGCCAATCGCGAAAAGTTGAACGCCTATACACGTGCTCTGTTGGCTTTGAGCGCTCATTACTTTGGCGATGCTGAAAAAGCGCAAACCCTCATCCGCAATCTCGAGAACGGTGTGAAGATTGACCGGACGCCGGATACATCAATCGTTCAGCGGGGTGGGCAGCGGTCGGCGGATTCCGTTATTGCCACGGCGCACTGGGGTGAAGATGGGATCTATTATCGCTGGTCGGATGGTGGAGTAGAGGCGACGGCTTTTGTGCTTCGGGCCCTGCTGACGATCGACCCTGGGAACAAACTTATCGAGCCGGTTACCAACTGGCTGATCAAAAACCGACGCGGCGCTCAGTGGAGCAACACAAGGGATACAGCAATCACCATACTGGCACTCAACGATTATCTTCGGGTTAGTGGCGAGGCGTCGCCGAATCTTGAATATGAACTGCTCGTAAATGGGAGTTCAATCGTGACAAAGCGGGTGACTTCTGCCGATGCGTTCAACGCGCCGAGCCAGTTTCTCATCGATAGAGAGTTGATCCGCGACGGGGTAAACGAAATTCGCATTCGACGCACAGCGGGAAATGGAACTTTATATTTTGCTGCCCAGGCACAATTCTTTAGTCTTGAAGAGCCTGTGAAATCTGCGGGTAACGAGATCTTTGTGCGGCGTGAATACTTCAAGCTGGTGGGCCATCCAACGTTGCTGAAGGGCCATGTCTACGAGCGCGTGCCTCTGCGTGAAGGAGAGACGGTTACCAGTGGGGACCGCGTGGAAGTGGTGGTCACGATCGAGGCGAAGAATAATTACGAATACCTGCTCTTTGAGGATCTAAAACCCGCTGGTTTGGAGGCTGTTCAGTTACGCAGCGGCGAACCACTTGCGGCGCGAGAAATGAAGTCGGGTTCTGCGGAGCAAAAGTTCGGTGCTGCGGATCTTGCTCACGCGCAGTCGCGACGACGAAGTCCTGCGACAGTGACAGAAGGTAGTTATACGGGAAGGTCCAGCTACGTTTACCAGGAACTGCGCGATCGTAAAGTGGCGCTGTTCATTGGCAAGCTACCGCAGGGAGTTTGGGAGATCCGCTATTCATTGCGTGCTGAGGTTCCGGGAAGTTTCCATGCGCTGCCGGTACTCGGGCATGCCATGTATGTGCCCGAGATTCGCTGCAATGATGAAGAGATAAGAATCAAGGTTGCTGACAAACCGTAGGGAGGAGTCAGGAGACAGGAGTCAGAGGTCAGGAGAAGGAAGTCAGGAGTCAGGAGACAGGAGTCAGAAGACACAAGTCAGGAGTCAGGGTCAGGAGCCAGAAGTCAGCGTTGGACCGCCTGATGAGCGGTTGCGAGAACCAGAAACTGTTGT
>CAZNPP010000128.1:10066-12596 GCA_964574785.1 uncultured Chloracidobacterium sp.
CAGAAGTCAGCGTTGGACCGCCTGATGAGCGGTTGCGAGAACCAGAAACTGTTGTTCCCTTGGTCATAGCAGCATTTGATTCTGGAGAGAGACCCTATGCTTCAGCTTAGGGAGTCTCAGTTTCAGCCTAAAAATACTCCTACTATTTTCATTGCTCTCGTTTCCCCACACGCGCCTGCTTTCGGAGTATTGGGGTTGTGGAAGCAAGAGGAAACAATAAAAAGTGGGTCCTTGGCTTTAGGTCGAAACTGAGGCTCCCTAAACTAAAGTATTAGGGTATCGAGGTAATCTAAAACCAGGTAGCTCCCAACCCGACTTCCCCTGAAATTCTCTCTGCGCAACCTCGGCGGTCTCTGCGTAGCGAGGTGACAGAGTGCGCAAAACCCAACGACTTTCTTCGAGACAGAGCGGTCCTCTTTGTCGACCGGCTAGCAACTCTTTTCACCGCCGAGACGCGGAGACCGCCGAGGTTGCGCAGAGAGTTGATGGGTGTTCGTTAGATTGGTTGCGGCTACGCCGCGCTGTGTGTTCGTAGTGATTTTTTCCGGCGCGGTCGGATTTTCCGGAGAGAAGCCAGAAGTCAGCGTACGACCGCCTGCAGGCGGTTGCGAGAATCAAAACTTTGTTCCTTTGGTCTTAGCAGCACTTGATTCTGGAGAGAAACCCTATGCTTCAGCTTAGGGAGTTTCAGTTTCAGCCTAAAAACACTCCTACCATTCCTACTGCTCTTCCACACAACCTCACTATTTGAGTCTTGGGTCTGTGGAAGCGAGGAAATAATCGAAAGGGTGGAGTTCGGCCGAAACTGAGACTCCCTAAACTAAAGTATTAGGGTGTCTTGGAACTTAAGAGTTTCTGGAGAGGAGACCGTACCATCGCGGTCTGCTGCGAACTATGAACATGGCACCCCTACGGGGATTACGGCTCAAGAACAACCCCATCTCATTACCGCGCCTCTTCGATTGCAGCCTGAAAGCCCTCCTTATCCGCGGGCGAAACCATGATCGAGCGGCCGTTGGCATACTCGATTCGCAGTCGATCAAGTGAAAGTGCCGGACTCGAAAGCGGATTATGCGTCGGAACGATCTTACGGATTTCCTTTGTCGCAATGCGCCAGCGAAAAGGTCCACTTCGAACCAGAAGCACGCCGGCGTCGATGCGATAGAAGGTGCCTAATATTATCCAGCAAAAGAACGCCAGGCAGGCAAGAGGCAATAAGAGCATTAACCACGAACCTAGCATTAGCGAAACATAGGTGGACAGTATCATTCCCGCAAATGCGATTACAAACGGAATTGCTAGCCACCAGTCAATTTTTGATCGAAATGTAGCCGCCATGTTTTTTCCCCTAAAAGAGCCTCAAAAGGCCTGTCTCCTAAATAAATCGTTATCCTCTCCTTTTCACTCCGGTCGCTTTGCAGATGTCCCAATGTTATTCGCCAACCGAATCATTGAAGCGTAAATTTCCATCAACGCGCTTTTGGAGAATCGCAAATCAGTGGACCGGCGTTGGGCCCATCCTGCTTCTGAACTTTCCTGGCCCAAGTCTCAGGCTTTGCTCGCCAGTTGCCAGGCGACCTCGCCACCGGAGGGAGCGAGTTGGCCCCCTCCAGGCCAAATCCGACCATATCCCGTCTCTCCAACGAAGGGTGGAAATTTGGTTAAGTCACTCAAATCCATCAACACATCAGCTGCACTGCCGAAATAGGCGGAGATGAAACCTGAGTCGTCTTCGGTCTTGAGAAAGATAATGTAGGGAGCGAAAGCGTCCCGGTATTCGCTGCGAACGAAATTCCAATGTCCGCTCGATTGCTTCAGGTAGGGGCCCGATGTCGACCACTCGCCCTCCTTGGCCGTGCCAAATCTCGAGGACTGAAGCGTCACCTGAAATTTCATGGTCACCTTCTTTGACTCGAGAACCTTCACGTCAAAGACGTATTTCACCGTACCGTTTATCGCCATGATCTTCCTCCTTAATGGAATCCTTCTTTGATCCGGTCCTCAAAGCTCACGGAAAGACAAAACCCGCAAGCGGATTCCCATAGAATGCGTCAGTCTTCCAAGTGTTGCGGTCCCAAGGGCCATCCTGATCTCCGATGATCTGGACGGGGACAATGACGCGGTCGCTTCCGAGCTTGTTGGCTGTGGCGATACTATTCTCCAACTTCCCGTCAGAGCCCACCGTGAACTTGATCGAGCGCGCAAGGCGGTTGTTCCACAACACCTTGAACTCGTATTCGCCTGGGTTCTTGTCGAGTTGAAAGAGCGGCCCGAACAAACCTGGGCCTTCTCCAGTCTGGTCCCAGCCCAGTACATTGAAGAAGCGACACCTGACGCGGATCCATTTCGCCTTCTGCGGCACCGTGTTAGCGACCGATTGCGTAGTATTGTTCTCGACTTCCGGGTCACATCCAGCTTTGCCAACCTCACGTCCCTCGAAGGAGATCTTGCCGACCTCCTTGCCCTGATAGAACAGATGCGGCTGAAAACTCCCGTTGTAGTCGCCGCGCGTCCAGAAGGCCACGTTGAG
>CAZNPP010000129.1:0-12479 GCA_964574785.1 uncultured Chloracidobacterium sp.
AAACAGCAGAAGCAAACGATTCGGCATCCACGCACAACACAGTGCCAGTTTCATTTAGGTTTTCCTCGGTGGTGACTGCTTAATCAATGGTCCGACGAGTACTTTTCGATAATTAGCTCCCGCACTTGATTCGCGGTAAGACCCTGCTCTTTTTGAAGACGATATGCAAGTAGGGCTTCATCCACACAGACCGCACACTGTGAAGCGTGATCGTCTACAAAGCAGGTATGTAAGCTTCGGTGGCCAAATGACTGATCGCAGTGGCAATAGCAAGGAAGTTGGGCCAAGGTCTCCGGGATCTCTTTAGCTACCTTGTATGCCTCTCGTGCCTTGCCCACAAACTGTGACGGAGGGAGAGTTGGAGCTAATTGCGCTGCCCTTGGCGCGACTTCATATGCCGGCACACGCTTCTTAGAGACAGTTTTGATAGAGGGATGAGAATGCTGACCAGAGTTAAAAGTAATGGTCGGGCTTCGTTGAGACGTCCGTCCGTGCGGTCTCACGATAATAATGGCTGCCGCCGTAAGCCCCAGAATTCCGATTAGTACTAGAAGTAACTTGGTTCTCATTAATCGAATCTTCCTTGTTGTCTCACAGGAAACTATCAGCTTAATTTTTAACAGGCAAGTTCACGATGCATGTTAATGAGTTGCGTGTTTCATCGACATCTTGTTGGAACGCATCCGTACAAAGATTCTATAGGAGACGGGGTTATCCCCATAGACTGGATTGAGAGCGGCGGGTTTTGAATAAAGAGTAACATCTCCTCCGAGGGCCAGCCGAAGCTTCTCAGTAGTCAAGATGTCCCGCGAACCACCAAACGTAAATGCACCTATACGAAATGAAGGATGATGATCAGTAATTCCCAGACGTTCTCTATCAGTCGAACGCAATAGCTGGTTCTTATCAACAAGCTCCAGCCTCGTATAAAGGTAATTCTTATCTCTGAAGTTCACTGTTGATTCAGCTATGTAGCCGTTTAGTTTGAAGACTTCCCCGTCATGGCTCTCGTGATTTCGACCCCAGATGAGACTTGTGGCCCAGTTTCCATCTTGAAACGGTCTGTTATAGGAGATAGAAGCCGTTGTCCGACGCACGTCTCCTGGTTCAAGTATTTCAGGATCTCTCAAAAATCCGTGGCTGAGTTGGAGTGACCAATTATCATTTGGCGCAAAGGTTAAACGGGCTGATCGCGAGTTCCACGGATTGGCCTCAAAATTGTACCGGTTTTCATCAGGTTCGCGCCCGTTAAAAATTGAACCCTCTAGTTTGAACCACCGATAAGTAAATCCACTTGTTAATACTCCGAAGCTTATATGTGAAGAGTCCTGCAAGTGGTGAGAAAGCGGCGCTGATGGATTCTCAGAAGCTGAAGCGCGGTGCATGAAGGCAGTAGGTCCCAGAGCAGGCTCA
The DNA here is from genome assembly GCA_964574785.1 of uncultured Chloracidobacterium sp. Taxonomy (GTDB): domain Bacteria; phylum Acidobacteriota; class Blastocatellia; order Pyrinomonadales; family Pyrinomonadaceae; genus PSRF01. Next base: position 1,414 of record CAZNPP010000129.1, read on the forward strand.
CCGGGGTAACCGAAATATGTAAACCACGTAGCTTGGTCCCCTAGTGGAACGGTGTAGGACGCCGAGAGTTCCATGAAGAAGTCATGCGGGTGCTGACGATCGATTAGAGGCTGCCCTTCGAACGTTTCCCCTGTTTGGAATAAGAGAGGTGACCCGCCTCGAGCGAACGTGAATGGCTCAAAACTCAACATTCCCCGCAGCTCCATTGTGCCGTTGCCGACACGGCGCAGTGCTGAAGACATTATCCAATTTGCCGATTCGAACTTTGTTCGACCCCTAGGGCCTCCCTGTGCATTCAAGCCAGTCACTGCGTTGTAATGAAACATTAACAACCAATCGCCTGAAGATTTGTGAAACATATACATCGGAGTTGACGCGGGTTGCCAGGATGTTCCGGACCCCATCTTTCCCATGGGAGTAATATTGTTGGGTCGGGAACCTATTCGAATGCCCATTTGGTTCTCTGACATCACCAGCAGTCCACCTTCTTCAGAAACATCTTCATGCATATGTCCCGGTCCAGGTGATTGGCTTTTGGTGGGAGCAGTGTCCTTCTCCGGCTGATGCCCATGTTTATGAGCGTCATGGGGTTCGGCCGGTGAAGGTGAAGGTGAAGGCGACGGGCTAGGGCTAGGTTTCGGCTTTGCAGGCATCTGGTGGCCCTCATGTTGAGCCGATATCCAAGGTACTGTGACTGCAAACAGCAAAGCCATCAGCAGCAGCTTTAAGGCAGAGTGGTACGAATTCATTGCACGATACTCCTCAACACAGAAGTCGCGCTACTCGCCCACCGGTTGTTAGCACCGAAATGCACTCAACCGGCTGGGCAAGCAGCCCGCAACCGGAAGATTAATTACCCTTCCTTCTGTCTGTTCTTCTTTGCTTGATGTTGCAGGAGTCGCCGCTACGGCAAGATCCTTCGTGCGCAGCGGAACCTTCGTGGCCAGCAGAATGGTTGTGGCAACATCCGCCTTCGTTCTTCTTCGATTTGTCCTTGCAGCAACAGGTATCCATCGTGCAGCACGCTTCTGACTTCTTACTTTGATCGTTCTGGCTGGTATTTTGTGCGAAGCTTGCCGCCGAAAGAGCCAGACCAAGCGCGAGTGCCAGGCTCAGAGCAATAGTTTTTATGCTTTTCATTGTCTTCTCCTAATCAAGAGATCATTGCCAAGTTAGCAGCGAAAAACACTGCTTCCGTTTTTTAGCCAAGCGCATCGTTGGGCGGGCAGATCTCTAGATTAGAAAGGCACAACAACGAAGATAAGTGTGATCCCTGTTGAGCAGGTGAGCGAGGGGAGTCTGGGGAGGCGAATGTTCGAGAGAATTGATCCGGAAAAACTCAATTGCTTCCGTCTGCAAGACCAGGTGGGGCTGATCACTACCATAGCTCGGAATTACTGCGGTCACATTAACTGCCAAAGGGCAATTCTTCATAGCATCAGATGAGGATTTGCCAGATGTTATCGCCGCCGTAGTAGTATTCGATTCTTCAGGGCTTTGTACAGGAGTCTTGGGAGCACTCTTAGCGCAACAGTCATGAGATTTGCTTGCAGCACAGGATCCCCCGGCGACTTCAACAAGTGTTGAATCAACAGCAGCTTCACTTACGTGAGCGATGACTCTGCTTTCGCACCCAAACGCACACCCAGCTCCGGCCATCCACAGTGCAACTAGTGGGCTAAGGATGAAACGAGTGAATTTGTTTGATTTAAGAGACCGCATCAGCGCGAAGAAGTTTAACTCTCCTGCAAATATTTTGTCGAGCTTGAAGTCCACTCCACCTAGAGAAGAAATGGAAACTTGCCCCCTTTGGAACAGCACTTGTGTGCTGCCTTGATTGTGAATTCAAACCGTGAGGTAATTTGTTGTGTTTTATGGCCGAAGTAACTATGTTAAACCGAAGTGTATGAGGGTAACATCCTATATCTCGGCGATCTGTGGCATTTAAAGCAAAGAAAGAACAAAGAGGTTAAGAATAATGGCTTTAGATAAAAATAGAATTCGAACTCAAGAAGAAGCTGATGAGCCTGCTCCGATGGATCAAGTAGAGGATCGGGTGGAAGCCAAAATGAAGCGAATCGAGGGTGAAGCGAAAGAAGCGGTTGCCCACGGCTTACAAGACGAGAATCTCGAACGCGAGGCGCAACGTATTAAACAGGAAGCTGACCGTGAATTGAATAAAAACCAGACTGCAGACGCAACGAAAGAGGACAGATCCTAATTACTCCGGCTTAGTGCTTCCTCAATAGTTTCTTTCAATTGGAGCGGTGTGTTCGTTCTACTAAAACCCACAAAACGCTTCAGAATTCGACCATCCCGGCCGATGACAAAACTCTGCGGAATGGCATCTCTCCCTTGCATTAGGGCAATGGCTACCTCTCGCGATGCCCAGCCGACCTTATAGTTGACATTGTGTTCACGAACGAAATTTCGCACCAGGTCGGCTGATGTTGTTGGATTTTCAGTCGACAAGCCCACTACTTCTACGCCTCGCGACTGATATTCCTTATACAATCGAACCAGTTCGGGAACCTCGATTCGACATGGTCCACACCAGGTTGCCCACAGGTTAACTATCAACACTTTACCTGAATAATCAGAGAGCTTGATCGGCTGACCATTTAGCGATTGTAACTCTGCATTAAGAACAAGCGGCGGCAAAGCGGTTAGAGCTACGGAAGTTGGTGGCTTCACCACAGCGGGACCAGGCGCTTTTGGTTGAGGATTCCTCGATGTGGCGGCCCGGTCGGTCGAATTGCAGCCAGAGGAGGCCATCACCGCCATCAGACTCAAGACCAGAACTGTTAACGAAAGCCGTCCCGCTGTTAGAAAGCGCGTGCTTGGTTGCTGCATGTGTCTATCCGACATTCCCACCTGAAATATGACTCCGACTACTCCTCGCCGCGCAAGCGAAAAGACTCCAGAATTAGGGGCATCTCTCCCCTCTCACCAATATCGTCCACTCCTGATAGCTCTGGGGCAAGCGAGGTAGCGAGCAAGATGATTACCACACCGCTCTTCGCGCCTTCTATACCTGGAGGAAGAAATATGGCCCGACCCCAGTACGGCAGATCACCTTTGCCCGTCCGCCGGAACACACCTTGAAACTTAAATTCGTACCCTCTAAGTGTGTTCACATTAGTTTCGCCCTCGGACACTTTCTGGTATCCCGGCAAACCTCGTGAAATCTGAGAACTCAAAGTCCTGGCTCGCTCAGGAAATATTGAGAGGTCCGAGTCGTAAGTTCCGTTGCTTGAATACCAGCTGACAGTTGCGCTCTCGAGTAAGTACTCGCCAGTTTCCTCATCCAGTACCTTTTCGACTTTGACAAAGTTGCCGGCGCCAGGCACGCCCGCTCCCGGATCAGAACGCCATGAGCTCGGGTAATAGAATGAAAAGTCCGTATAGTTCTCGGCTAGTCTGCCGTCTAAATTACCTCGGGAATTGACGAACTGCACCGCATCGCTGGGTGGCACAAACGTTTCTATTGCCGGAGTTGTTTCTGTCGCTTCTGTGGGGGAGACAGAGGTAATGGGAGGTTCATTTGTCTCTACTTGGCTAACTGGTCGTTCGGCGACTTCTGTTCTGCCTCGAAACTCCTCGAGACGAGGTTTGATGAAAAGGAAGAAACCCCCAACTGCTCCGCTAATACCTAAAACCAACAGAATCAGGAGTACGCCGATAATCAAAGGCAACTTTGACTTCTTCTTTGCCGGCTGAGGCGCGGCGGCAGGAATGTCGTTAGCTGTTGTTGATTCCAAACCTGGCGGTGGTGCCAGGTCAGAGGAAGTAGTTCGGCCTGTTGGAGTTGAAGCACGCGGGAAAGTTGCAGTTGGCGCATATGATGACGCCGCAATGGTAGCATTCAGGTCTGGCAACTCCCTGCTGGTGGCGGCGCCGGGTTCGTTAGGCACGTCTCCGGTGTTAATTCCTAACTCGGTTGATGTAGCTCGAATCGTAACGTTGGGATCGAATGCCGGTGCCCCAATCAATAGACCACCGTCAACTGTACAGAATTTTTGATTTTCATCTGGGAAAGTACGATTGCACTTGGGGCAACGCTTCATAGAGAGACCTCTCTTTGAGTTTCAGGTTCCATTAACGCGAACGTGTTCGGGAAAGTTTCTGCTGCAGCGCCTGATTGTCGGGATCCAATTCCAAGGCCTTCTGATAGGCACGCGCAGCGTTTTCATTCTGCTTGGCTTTCAAGTAGCCATCACCGACTCCTTGAAACCCATAGGTGCCTGCTAATTGTTTTCTATCTGCAGGAGAAGCAAATTCCAAGGCTCGCTCGTAGACCCTTTCCGCCTCAGCATAGCGATTTGTGGCTAAGTAAGCACTTCCTAGTACGTTGTATGGCTGAAATGCTCGGGGACTAACCTCCGTCGCAGTTTTCAGGTAGGTCTCTGCTTCACTAAAACGCTTCATAACCACGAGCATTCGACCCATCAGAAACAGCGCAGTTGGGTTCTTAGGGTCAAATAGCAACGCCTGTTTCAACACAGGTTCGGAACTTTCCCATTGCTGCTCAGCTTGTAGCGATTCTGCAATCAGATTCAGGGCTAGCGGATCTTTGGCCAACTGGATCGCTCGTGCGTAGAGTGGCTCAGCTTCTTCACGTCGACCCATCCGTCGCAACGCATTACCCAAGTGAGCATAAGCAACAGCAAACTCCGGATCTAACTCAACAGCTCTTCGATAGGCATGCTCAGTCTCCTTGTTAAGAATTCCTCGAGCCTGCATCGCGACGCCTAGCCTGTCCCAAGCGACAGCATTGCCGGGTTGAATTTGTACTGCCCGTCGTGCAAAGTTTTCGGCATCAACCAGCCTCGCAGCGTTACTGGCGCCCGTGATCGGCCGAGTAAGCACGACACTCAGTGCGACAAGAGCATCTACATCCTTGGGACCCCACTGAACAGCCTCACGATATGCTTGTTCTGCTTCTGCCCATTGGGACTGGTCAGTATAAACATTGCCGAGGCCATAGGCGGCCCGTGAATCACGAGGCTTCAACCCTAACGCATTTCGATATGCCTCTTCAGCCTCCGAGAAGCGGCGGGCGTCTCGGGCATTGTTCCCGCGCTCGAGCAACTCTTCTACCCGGTCATCAACCGGAGAAGTTGGCGGCGTCCGAGTACGGGGGGCTCTGGGATTCCGGCGGGGAGTAGTAGTTGCAGGAGGCTTACTTGCAGGGGGTTTCTTCGTATCAGGATTCCTCGGACGAAAGATGTCACGGGCATCCACCTCTTGTCCCAAAGCGGTCGAACTCGCAATGGAAATAAGAAACAGGACAGCACAGGCAATAACGGCACGAAGAATAGCTAAAACTTTCATCGGGGTATTCTCCTGAAAACTTCTGACTACTGTGGGATTAATCGTCGAAACAGCGCTCGTTCCGCAAAGTGAAATCAATGTCAGAATTGTAGATCAGTTGCCTTAGATTATCTAACGTGAAGAGATTGGCAAGCGGTTGAGCCGCACCCACATCAGCCCGTCCTTCTAGTTGGTTCAAAAAAGGGATTGAGATTTTCTGGAAGCAATCGGTGAGATTCAGTCAGCCGACCGCACCAGACGAAATCCTAAAACCGGGGTGCGTGTGGAAGCCGGTACGAAATCACGCATGCAGGCTGAAACTGGACGAGATTTGTCACCAGGATCGGTAGCATATGATCCACCTCGCACTGCGATCCAGTCTTGCATCCTGGTCGGTACCGTTGTTGGATTCCCCGGATAAACAGATACCGTCGAGGATGTCCACTCCCATACATTACCTATTAAATCCGTCACTCCCCAGCGGTTATTTCCCCCTGGATTGGAACCAACCGAGGCTGGTAGAGCTTCCAGCAGGACGGCGCGAGATTCCTCCCATTCCATCCCCCACGGATACAGATCCTGCCGCTCTCCGTTTCGGGCGGCGTACTCCCATTCTTGTTCGGTTGGTAATCGATAGGTCACACCGTCACGTTGTGACCGCCATTCTGCAAACTTATTAACATCTTCCAGCGAAACATTAACAACCGGCCAGTGCTCCTGCCCAAAGTGAGGTCGTGTTCCAGTCCAGTGCTCCGGCGTCGGATGGTTGGTTTCCCTCACGAACTCAGCGTACTCAGCATTTGTGACTTCATTGCGATCCATGTAGAACGAGGCGACGGTCACCTGGTGTGCTGGCCTTTCGGCTGAGTAACCATCATCGCGCCCCATTCGAAAAGTGCCCCCAGTGATCTGCACAAGGTCAGGTTTTATCTCAACAGGTTCGGTAGTAGGTGCTGGTGTAGGTCTTGGATCAGGTGGAGGTGTTGTTGAGTTGGGCCAAAACATATAGCCAATGACGGAAACACCCACCAGTAAAACAAAACCTATAGTTGCAATGCCCACGAAAAGAAGTGCAGACCGATGTGGTTTTGGCTGTTCCACCCATGGCCGACTTTGAAACCCGGATTGTCCCCCCGGAAAACTGGTTCGTGGAACCTGAGTCTCCATACCTTGTTGCACCTGAGTGCCGGCCAAATCAACAACGGCACTGTTTGGTTGCATGCTTGTAGCAAGCCGCGCAAGCCGATCCTCAAGGTCTTTTGCTTGCTGCGTAACTCTTTCAAGGTGTTCTCGCTGTTGCCGCTCGAGCTCCTCGCGCTGCTCTTTCTCACGACGAAACCGCTCCTCCTCCTCGTTTCTTTTGCGGGACGCTTCCTCCTCGGCCAATCGGCGTGCTTCAGCTTCACGGGTCAACTCCTCGAGTGCGACCCGGTCGCGTTCTTCTTGTTCGCGCTGGAAAGTCTCGGAACTTACCTGGGTCTGATCACTCAGTATGGCTGTACCGCTTGTACGCGCTTGAGGATCGTATGTCGTTTCGGAGTGGATTTCGCCGAAGTTGGTCTGGTTAGCTTTGACGTTTTGAGTAGCGCCGTCTGGAAGCTCGGCCATTACGGTCTGATTCGGGTCAAGGGTGGGTCTTCGAGCAGGTTTTAGTGACGTTGCCCCAACGGATTCCACGGCTTCCTGTAGCTCTCTCAGGAACTCCTCGACCGTGGATGTTCGCGCCGAGACGTCTTTTTCTAAAGCGTGACGCACGACTGCTTCGATTTCAGGAGCGATTTGAACACCCACCGATTGAAAACTGGGAGGGGGCAGTGTCAAATGCTTCTTCATTATCGAAGGAATCGAAGAGCCCTTAAAGGGAACGTCTCCTGATAGCATTTGATACATCATGATTCCGAGACTGTAGATATCTGCTCGCGAATCAGGTTCCTCATCTGACCACTGCTCAGGCGCCATGTAGAAGGGTGAACCCATGAGTCCGCTAGTCTTTGCCTGTACGAAAGAACCCAGCAGTTCGCCCGACTTAATCTTTGCCAATCCAAAGTCCAGGATCTTCAGGCCTTCGGCAACCGGAACGTCTTCCTGAACCATGATGTTCAAAGGCTTCAGATCGCGATGAACAATGTTCTGCCGATGCGCCGCAGCTACGCCACCACCAATGGCACACATGAACTCTAATGCCTTGCGAGGAGACATCGCTCCTTCTTCGCCGAGAATGTCTTGAAGCGATCTGCCTCTAACAAACTCCATCACCAGAAATGGCATTGTTCCCCGAACAACACCGAAATCGGTTACGGCGATAATGTTCTGATGACGAATCGCAGCCGCTGCGAGCGCCTCTTGTCGAAAGCGAGTGACCAGCATCGGATCATTGCCAACGAGGTCGGGCAAGATCACTTTGATTGCGTGAGATGTTTTGAGAAATATGTGACGCGCCTGAAATACAACGCCCATTCCTCCTTGACCGAGACGGCGCTCCAACTGGTAACGAGCATCAAGGGTCGGTTCGCCTAACAGCGACGGCGTGGTTGCATCGCCATCTTGAGGACAATGATTGATCTCGTCAGGGAAACAGCGCTTACAGGCTGGACATTCTTTCATTGGAAGGCTCGATAAGGCGTCCGCGAGTTTCCGTGCAGCGGCTTGAGCATTCAAACGCAAATTCCCCGTTCAGTCGGGAAAACGTCTGCGACTCGCACTTCAACTAGAGGCAAAGTATCCTAGCTTGACGCTAAGCGCGACAACTCAGAACCAATGCACACGCGCTTGCGTGATTCTAACCAACACAACGCTCACTAGCAACCAGAGACATAAATGACTCTCGCCGTTCTGTACAGAACAACGGCGGTCTGATTAGCAAAGGTAGTCCATAATCAACTAGTCACGAAGCACAATACTAACCAGCCGTCGTGGCACAACTATTACCTTCTCGATATCGCGTCCGGCAATGAACCCACGCACCTTCTCATCTTCGAGAGCTGCATTGCGAAGTTCTTCTTCGCTGATATCTGGCGCCACCACTACGCGCGACCGCAATTTGCCATTCACCTGCACAGGTATTTCAAGCTCTTCTTTGCGTGCCAACTCCTCATCGGCACGCGGCCAGTTTCCAGACCTAAGAATTCCTCCTTCATGGCCGAGCCCTTCCCACATTTCTTCAGCAATGTGTGGAGAAAAGGGGGTCAGCATCAGCACCAACGACTCAACTGCTTCACGTACTGCAAAGACTTCACTGGCCGTAGCCGTCTCTGGATCAGCATTGAAGTCGCTCAGCTCATTAAAGAGTTCCATCAATCCCGCAACGCTAGTGTTCAGATGCAAGTTTTCGAAGTCATTCGTGACCCGCGCGATTGTCTGGTGAGTCTTCCGTCGCAAACGGCGAACTCCTGCGTGCGAATCCTGATTTGCTGATGTGTCCTTTTCAGTTAAGAACCGGCCTTTCCAACGCCAAACCATCGTGTAGACCTTACGCAGAAACCTGATAGCTCCTTCGATTCCGGTTTCAGACCATCGTAATTCGTTTTCAACTGGTGCGGCAAAAAGTATGAACATACGCGTCGCATCGGAGCCATAAGCTGCAATCATGTCATCCGGGTCAACGCCGTTGCCCAAGCTCTTGGACATGGCCTTCCATTCGTCGGTCCCCTCAACGCGGTTAGTAACCATACCCTGTGTAAGCAGTCTTCTTACGGGCTCGTTAAAAGATACAAAGCCAAGATCGCGCATAAACTTGGTCCAAAAACGTGTGTATATCAGATGCATGACCGCATGTGAGTCACCGCCGATGTATTGATCAACTGGTGTCCAATGGGAAACTACGTTGGGATCAAACGGCGCAGATTCATTACGCGGGTCACAATACCGAAAAAAATACCAGGAGGAGTCCACAAAAGTATCCATAGTGTCAGTGTCACGCGTTGCCGGCGCTCCACATTGCGGGCAATCCGTATTAACGAACTCTGTTATGCGCGCGAGCGGGGACTCGCCTGTCCCAGTGAACTCTGCGGTATCGGGTAACACTACTGGCAAATCTTCGTATGGCACTGGGACAGTACCGCAATTCTTACAATAAATGATTGGTATTGGAGCTCCCCAAAATCTTTGGCGCGATATACCCCAATCACGCAACCGGTAAGTGACAGCGGAACCTCCAAAACTTTTTTCTTCTGCATACGCGGCCATCTCCCTCATTGCCACTGCAGAAAGTTTACCGCCCCACTCACCGCTGTTGATAAGAACCCCATAGTCCACAAAAGCCTGGTGCATCTCAGCCGACTGATCGGTGCCGGATTTGGACTGCGGCTCGGCAGACTGTTGGCTGTGCGACACGGGGGCAATCACCTGTCTAATAGGCAACGAGTACTTCTGTGCGAACTCGAAATCCCTCTCATCGTGCGCTGGAACACTCATGACAGCTCCTGTGCCGTACTCCATCAACACGTAGTTAGCAATCCAAATCGGTATGCTCTCACCACTGAATGGATTGATTGCCAGCAAGCCAGTGTTGAGACCAACCTTTTCTGGCTCGTTCACTAATTCCGCCTGCTCAGCCCTCTCAGCGCGAGTTCTTTCCGCAAACTTCAATACGTCATTTCTCAAAGCTGACCCTCGCAGAAGATCTTCAATTACCGGATGCTCGAGAGCCAGGATCAGCGCTGTTGCTCCATAAATTGTGTCGATACGAGTTGTGAACACTCGAATCTTCTTATCGCTGCCCTTGAGGTTGAAATCAATGTAAGCGCCTTCGCTGCGACCAATCCAGTCCCTTTGACGTTTGAGAACCTTTTCGGGCCACTCAGCTTCGATCTCCTGCATATCTGTAAGCAACTGGTCGGCATAATCCGTGATTCGCAGAAACCACTGCTCCAGGTCGCGTTTGACGACAGGAGTGCCACAACGCCAGCAAATCCCTCCCGACGATTGTTCGTTCGAGAGCACCGTAGACTCCTTAGAACACCAATTCACAGCAGACACTCGTTTATACGCCAAGCCTCGCTCGAGCATCTTTAAGAAGAACCATTGGTCCCACTTGTAGTAGTCAGGCCGGTGGGCCGCAATTTCGCGTGACCAGTCGTAACTTAAACCGAGGCGCTGAAGTTGTCCGCGCATGTGGGCAATGTTCTCTTCCGTCCAGTCGCGCGGATTAACACCCCGTTTGATGGCAGCTTGCTCAGCAGGCTGGCCGAAACTGTCCCAACCGATTGGATGAAGAACATTGAAGCCTCTCAGCCGCTTGTACCAGGAGAGAGCATCGCCAATTGAATAGTTTCGTACATGGCCCATGTGAAGAAAGCCAGAGGGATAGGGAAGCATTTCAAGGCTATAAAATTTAGGGTGTGGATCATCCTCACTAGCGGCGAAAGCAGCACTCTCCTTCCAGCGCTGCTGCCACTTCTCTTCGATTGCCTCGGGAAAGTATTTTTCGTCCATCGTCTCGTCCTATTTTCTGATACTGCACGTCTTAAACTCACACCCAATTTGCCCCTATTAAAACATTGGGGTCAATGGGAATCATGATTAAGTCAGGATTAGCTGCCGCTCCTGTCACTACGCTCAGAAGGCGTGTTACCGGAGCGGCACGGATAGAAGGAGTTTGGTAAGTCGTTGAAATGAAACCATTGCCTTAAGTCTACTAACTACCAACTTTGTTAAGAACTGACCTCATAGTAGCTCAGCAGTAGTTTTGTGTCGACCTAAGTCAGAAGTCAGCGTCAGACCACCTGAAGGTGGTTGCGAGAACCAGAAACTCT
>CAZNPP010000130.1:0-7106 GCA_964574785.1 uncultured Chloracidobacterium sp.
TTCTGGTTCTCGCAACCACCTTCAGGTGGTCTGACGCTGACTTCTGACTTCTGGCCTCATCTCTTGCTTACCACTACATTGTTGCCCGTCAACGAGTTACCAGTTGCTCTCAGCAACTCGGCTATCGCTTTATTAAGATCAGTCTGGGCACGAAGCTCATTTCCTCGTGCCGTTGTTAGCGAAGTCTGGCGCTCAAGAACCAGAAAGACAGTAGACTGACCGGCGTTAAGCTTTCTTTGCTCGCTGGCGTACTGCTGTTCGCTTGCTTCCCGTGCGACTGTAGCTGCTCGTAACCGCGCTTGAGCACTCCGTAGCCCCTGCAGAGCATTCCTCACGTCCATCTGAACTGCCTGTTCTAACTGTTCGCGCTGAGTAACGATCTGCTGCCCTTTAACTAACGACCGCCCAAGATGAGCTTCAGCCGTTCGGTTCCGTAAGGGCAACGTAAACTGTACCCCCACTCGAAATTGAGTAAACTTATTGCCTAGCAGATTTTGAAGTGACTGCGAGTATCCACCAACCAATTCTGGTGATAACGTTTGCGGAGGTGGAACCGGCAGCGGCGGCAGATTATTCAACTGAGAGAGCAAATCAACTCGTTCTCGCAGTTGTGCACTTGAAGCAGTAAACGGATTCTGTCCTATGCTGCTTACGGAGCCAGCTAATCCTATCGTTCCATAGCTGGCAACCAGATCAATTGCCGGTTTTGTCTGATCACGAAAGTAGCGCTCGTCTATTTCATTAATTTGCCGGATAGCCTCAACTTGGTGCAGCTCCGGGCGGTTTTCCAACGCGGTCTGCAAAGCCTCCTCCAAGCCTATCTGAGGGGGAGCAAGGTCAGCAGGATCCGTGGGAATGATCGACCTGTTCCAGATCTCTGCTTCCCGCTTTTGTGCTATTAGCGCCTTAAGACCGTTTTCGACTCGAGAAACGTCCTCAAGCGCTGCAAAGAGACTCTGTTCAAAGTTAGCAACCTGAGCTTCCGCAGCCACAATGTCAATGGGAGCAAGAATTCCTTCAACAACGAGCCGCTTGTTGTGCTCGAGCTGAGTTCGCGCATCGGCAACCGCGTCGCGCTGAATCTGCAAATTGCGCAACGCAAATACTAGATCCCAATATGCACGTTGCACGCTTGTGATTGTTTCGATCGCACGCTGTCGGAACTGCGCATCAGTTAGCGAGAGATTCTTTCTCGCTATCTCGATCTGGCGTCGACTATTATCAACTTTGAAACCCCGCCACAACGGCTGTGTGTAACTGACATTCAAGTTTGCCGGATACTGTGGGTTGAGAGCTGAGAATTGATTGTTCGTCGTTAGCCTTGACGACGAGAACTCCAGCCGATAACTTCCTCCAAACTTTGGTGAAAGACCTTCGAGTCGAGTACTTGCAGTAAAGTCGCTCTGGTTAATCGACCCGTTCGAACCCACTGTAAGAAAGTTCGAGATAGGAGTTTCGACCTTTTCATAGAACGAAGACGTGATCAAGGTCGGGTCGTAAGCACCGCGACTTCCCTCCAAATCAAATTCCGCAAGCTTCACATTTTGTCGCGCGACCTCGATGTCCTTGTTGTTTTCAAGCGCCAAGGTAAGCGCCTCTCGCATCGTAAGCGGACGTTGTTTATCAGGATCTACGCCAACTCTTGCCAATTCTGGGAGTGGTTTCTGCTCCGAACGAAAAGGTGGTATTGAGGAGGGCGCGGCCGTTCCGCCGTCCTGCCCAGGAACAGTAGTTGTAGTAAGAAGGAATAACAGAAGGCCTAAAACACTGGGGTATTTCGTGGCTATTGTCCACATATCGTCTTTCTCTCTTATTATTGCCGGGAAAATAGACCAAGTAACGATGCTGTTGCACTTGCCGTCTTTCTACGTACCCACCCGTTCACGCTATTTATTCGAACACCAATCCACACCCAAACAGGACTCTTTGCAGCATCATCAAATAGGGAGTAGAAGACCGGGACCGCCAGCAATGTGAGCAGTAGACAGAGAGTCTGTCCACCTACTACGAGTACACCGATCGACCGGTTGGTCCCTGAACCAGGACCACTCGAAAGTGTCAATGGCAGCATTCCGGCAACTAGAGCTATCGTCGTCATAAGAATTGGACGCAAACGGTCACGGTTCGCTCGGATAATCGCTTCGAAGCGTTCCATACCGCGTTCACGTAACTGGTTAGTGTGGTCGATCTGAAGAATGGCGTTCTTCTTAACAATGCCAAATAGTAGAAGTAGACCCAAACCAGAAAAGATGTTTACCGTTTGTCCGGTTGCCAGCAAGGCAACGATGCCGAAAGGTACTGCAAGCGGCAGTGTCAACAGAATCGTCACCGGGTGAATAAAAGATTCAAACTGCGCCGCCAGTACCATGTACATGAAGATAAATGAAAGCACGAAAGCAAGCAGGAAATAGTATGCCGCTCGACCTAACTCCTTCGACCGTCCGGCAAGCCCCGTGCTGTATGCCCTATCGATCTTTAACTCCTCAGCATATTTATTCATTTGATCGATAATAGCGGCCTGTGAGCCTCCGGGTTTGACGTTTCCAAGCAGGCTGACCTGACGTTGACGATTAAGGCGGTCGATAGCTGCGGGGCCCGTACCCTCTTCCACCTGAACAAGATTATCGAGACTGACCCAACCGACCTTCGCAGACGAAACAATCATACGTCTCAGGCCTTCGACGCTGGCCCTGTATTCACTGGCCGCTCTGACGCGAACGTTGTATTGATCGGCGCCCGAGTTGAACGTCGAAACCTTCTGACCGGCAACGAGAATGTTAAGTGCCTGAGCTATGTCTCCTACGCGGACACCAAGATCGGCAGCACGATTGCGATCTATGACAACTCGCAGCTCCGGTTTGCCGGTAATGAGCGTTGAATCAGCATCAACTACGTCCGGAATTGCTTTCATCTTTGCGAGCAATGCTTCCGAATAGTTAGTCAACTGCTCGAGATCAGGACCACCGAGTACAAATTGGATGTCAGCATTACGGAAACCACCGCCAGAGATTGCCGCGACCTGCTGCACGCTAGTTCGCAACTGTCCCGGAAACTCCTTCAGATATTTCTCTACAACTTCGGAACGCGTTCGAACCATTAAGTCCTGCTGACTAATTTTGCGTTCGTCGATTGGAGTAAGCTTCACGTACACAGTTGCCACATTCACCTGCTCCTGCTGACCTCCACCAACTGTCGTTAACGTATCGATCACACCCGGAAGTTGACGTATGTCTGAAGCCATCCGTTCAGCCAAAGCTGAAGTGGCAGCCAACGTGTGTCCTTCTGGAGCTCGCACATTGACTTCGAACTGTGCCTGGTCATCAACGGGCAGAAAGTTCTTTCCAACGAACATAAACAGCGGCATGATACTTATCGTGACGAAAAGACAAGCAAGAACCACTGCCCACCGGTGTCTCATGGACCATGTCAGCAGCTTCGCATAAGTTCTGTCGATAGGACGGTAGAAACGTGATTCCTTCGACTCATGGCTTTTTTGTGGGCTGTCGCGTTGTTGTTTGCGTTTAATGAGGCGTGCAGACAACATCGGTGTCAACGTGAACGAGACAAGTAGCGAGACCGCAATTGCAAAAGAGGCCGTCAGCCCAAAAGACGACATAAAGCGACCGACGATGCCCCCCATGAATCCAACAGGTACAAAAACCGCCAGAAGCGATAGCGTGGTCGCCATTACAGCCAGCCCTATTTCGCGCGTTCCTTCGATTGCGGCTTGGAATGGTGGCATGCCCTTTTCTTCGATAAATCGGAAGATGTTCTCCAGCACAATGATGGCGTCGTCAATGACTATACCGATCATCAATGTGAGAGAAAGCATTGTGATTTGATTAAGAGTGAAGCCCATCGCGGCCATCAAACCAAACGTCGCGATCAATGATGTTGGGATCGCTATCGCCGCAATCATGGTTGAGCGAAAGCTCCAGAGGAAAATGAATACAACGATTGCCGCGAGAATGCTGCCTTCGATCAGGTGCGTCTGCATGGCGCTAATTGAAGCTTTAATAAAGACCGACTGATCGCCCACTACTTCAGTCTTAAAGCCAGGAGGCAGCGTTCGCGTAATCTCAGCAAGGCGTTCCTTAACAGCATCAGCAACGGCAACTGTGTTCTGTCCTGACTGTTTCGAGACGATTAGAGTTACGGCAGGTTGGCCATTGAGTCGAGCTTCAGATCTGGGTTCTTCCGCTCCATCTTCAGCGTACCCGACATCACTCAGCTTTACGGCATAGTCGCCACGATTTGCGACAACTAGATCGTTGAAGCTTGCGGGATCGGTAATGCGTCCCATTGTCCGCACAGTCAGCTCGCGAATGCCTTCATCAACCCGTCCACCGGGTAATTCAAGATTCTGGGCCTGCACCGCGTTGGCGACTTCGGCTACGGTCACATTGAAAGCCCGCAACTTGTCGGGATCCACCCAGATCTGAATTTCTCGTTTTCTACCACCAACTATCTCAACTTGGCCCACGCCATTGATTGATTCAATCTGTTGCTTGATCTGCTTATCGGCAACTTCAGTCACTTCACGCAGTGAACGGTTGGCAGATACAGCAATTCGCACTACTGGCGCTGCGTCAGTATCCAGTTTCTGCACGACGGGCTGTTCGGCAGTTACAGGAAGATCGTTGACTATCAAATCAACTTTGTTTCGCACTTCCTGAGCGGCTACGTTAGGATCCTTCTCCAACAAGAAAGTGATGAAGACCTGAGAGACACCCTCCACTGATGTCGAGCGCAGTTCATCGATACCGGCAATGGTATTGACGACGCCTTCTACTTTATCGGTAATCTCCGTTTCGATTTCCTGCGGTGAGGCGCCAGTATTTACAACTGTTACCGTGATTGTTGGCAGATCGATGCGCGGAAAGAGGTCGACACCGAGGGAACTGTAGGAGAAGAGACCGACTACAGTCAGGCTTAAGATCAGCATCGTCGCGAACACTGGACGCCTGACACAAATTTCAGCAAGTTTTTGCATGATTTTTGGAGTGCTCCAAAGTGTTACTGGATTACGACAACGCCATCGCTCAACTTATCGACGTTACTAGTCGCAACATATTCGTCGCCAGCAACACCACTTCGAATCTCGACAAGATCCGCCTCGGTTTGACCAAGTTGCACCAAACGCTGTTGAGCAATTCCATCTTTAATTACAAAGACTCTACTTACACCACTCTCTGTACTCACAGCTCTGGATGGAATAAGCACTGCGGGCTGAGTCTCGGATTGCAGAATACGAACAGTTGCAAACTGTCCTGGTTTCAGCGCTCCCGAAGGATTCTCGATTTCGGCTTCAACCGTCAGCGTGCGCGAGTTTGGCAAGACGCTTGGCGCAATTCTGACAATGCGGCCACTGAAGGATGTATCCGGCCAGGCGCTGGTAGTAATCGAAACTGATTGGCCTGTCTTGATCTGAGGAATTGCCTGTTCCGGAATATCGATGCGCATGCGCAATGGATTGATCTTTACAACAGTCGCCACTTTGGCGGTGGGAGAAACATATTCCCCAACATTGGCGTTGCGCTCAGCAACAAATCCGTCAATTGGTGAGAAAACTATGGCATAAGACAAACTTCGTTCGGCAAGGCCCACCTGACTTTCCGCATTCACAACAGTGGCTTTGGCAGTCATCATCGCCGCGTGGTTCTGGCGCGCAAGTGCCAGCGAAGATTCGTATAGTTGCTTTAACTGATCACGTTGGGCTAGTTGCTGATCAAATTGTGATTGGGGAATGTCGCCTGATTCGACCAGCTTCCTCGCGCGATCCAGATTCTTCTCTGCCAAATCCAACGCCACTTTAGCGTTGAGGACGTCTGGTACTTTGTTAGGATCGAACGCAGTCTGGCCGGGTCGTAAACCAATCTTCTCTTCTGCTTGCCTTAAACTAGCCTTTGCCTGTTCGAGTTGCGCTTTTGCCTGATCCAGCCTCAGGCGCAGATCGACATCGTCAAGCCGAACGAGCATCTGGCCTCGCTTCACAAAGGTTCCAAGATCGACTCCGACAGCGACAACTTTGCCCGCAATTGAAGGCGCTACATCGGTTTGTTCATCTGCCACTAACGCTCCGGTTGCTTCAAAGAACCGCGGTAGTTCTCTCATGATTGCAGGAGCAGTGCTAACCTCAATAGCGACGGGTCCCTCTGCGGCTGTCTCGTTCTTATTGGTGCTGGCTTTTGAGCCTTTGCACGACAATGAAAAAAGGCTGAAACCTAAGATTGCAAGCGAGATTATTAGGAGTTGCGATCGCGAGAGAGAGAACATTTTTTCGCTACCTTGTCTTTGAACTTTTCGTAATGCGGCGTCCCTTCCTATTTCGGGACACTCGGATTAACGCTAATACCGTTAAGTAGAATGTTTGTGAAATGTCTGGCTGCGTCCTGATTCGAGATATTGAGCAGGCGGCGTTCTGGATCCCAGAGATTGTTGTTGAGCGAGTGGTGGATGATCATGCCAATAAAGGCACGCACAACGATCGCTGGATCGATCTTGATAAACATGCCGTCCTCTTGTCGTTCACGGATGTATGTCCCGAGAAAGTGGTAAACGCGGCGCACGAATTTTTCCCAGAACATTTGGGCAAGTTCATGCCCTTCGAGTGCTGAGTACAGAAGTAGGCGTTGGAACTCGGGATCAGCTTCATGATGTTCCAAAGCGCCAAAGGCAAGGCCTTCAAAGACGGCGCGGTCATCCTTACGTTTGAGCGCATCGGCCACCATGGTTTCGGGGTCAACCGCGTCACCAGAGCAGGCTTTATGGTCAAGAATTGCCGCGTAGAGCTCTTCTTTATTGGCGTAATGACGAAAGACCATAGCTTCGGATACGCCCGAAGCTTGAGCAATTTCCTTGGTTGTGGTGCCGCGAAAGCCATGCTGAGAAAAGAGACTGACCGCGACTTTTAGGATTTGCAGTCGTCTTTCATCACCGGCCATGCGACCGCTGGGTGGTGTTTGCAGTGTTGAAGGAATAATTTCTTCTGGTCTCGACATAGTTCGCGGAGTTCCGCGCCTCCCAATTCCGAAGTAAGTGCTTACTTCATAGTAAGTGCTTACTTACCACCTGAGGTGGTACGAAGTCAAGGAGGAGAAGGTTCC
>CAZNPP010000130.1:7206-12455 GCA_964574785.1 uncultured Chloracidobacterium sp.
ATTGGACCCAGCTGGCACGCATCAAAACGCTGTAGCTCTGGTTGAGATTTTGGGTCAGAAACTCCTGTCTTCTGGGTAGCTTTGGCTCGCGGGAGTTTCTCGAGAGATTTAAATGAGAGGAACGGAAAAGGCAAAAGGAGGGATGAACGGGTAGTGCTAATTTTAGGGGCTGGCATATCGGGGTAAGATCCATCCACGAAACCAACGAATAAGCACCAAGAACTTGTTCGTGATTATTTCGTGGTGTTTCGTGGATAGTACTTGCATTTGACCGGCGGGAGTTAAGTGAACTTCTGACTCGTGACTCCTGAATTCTCACTCATCACCCATCACTCATCACTCATCACTTACCTCAGCAACCAGAACACATTCGAAAAATCATCAGTCCATACCACATCACCCTTCAACCTTCGCCAACGATCATCACCAGCCAACTTGCCAAGCACAGAATCATCACGTGCCATTACTACCCACGTGGACGGGTAAATATAAGCTTCAGCATCATACGAACCATCATTGTTAATCCGCGCCGTCAATCCCGACCTGTTAGCCAAACCCGACATCAACTTCTCAAGGTTCAAGTAACGGTTGCTGATGTGAAATATCAATAAGCCATTCCGGTCCAGCTTTGATAGATAAAGATCCAGCGCCTGGGTTGTCAGCAGATGAGCTGGAACTGAATCTGAGCTAAACGCATCAAGAACAATCAGATCGTAGTGCTGGTGAGGCGCTTCATGCAGCCGCAACCTTGCATCTCCTATTACCGTTCGGTTTGACCCCTTCGCACAATCGGCCAAATATGTGAAATACTTTGAGGCGAGCTGGACCACAGCCGGATCAATCTCGTAAAAATCCCACTGTTGCCCTTCAGTTGAATAAGTAACTACCGCGCCTGTACCAAGACCCAGGGCAGCAATCTTTTCTGTACGAGTAAAGGCTTCGAAGATCTGACCTACCGGTCCCCCGCGACTGTAGTAGGCTGCTGGAATGCACTTTCGCTCCGCTTCAGCATATTGAACTCCATGAAACGTACTACCGTGTCGCAGCCGGTGAGTCCCATCCGGGCCTCGAGAGACCTCCCAGATGCCAAAAAAGTTCCGCTCTCTTCTGAGGATGTTTCGATCTGCGCTGACATAACTGAAGCTTCCTGCCCAAACTGCCAGCAACGAAAGGGCAAAGACAACGCGCTGCCGTGATGCTACAAGGTAGGCAATAACCAAAGGCAGGATTAAAACCAGCCCATCCTGAACTTTCTCAGAGAACTGAAAGCGTGTCGCAAACACCGCCATTGACGCGGTGAGGACAAGCACCACCGAGGGGAATGCCACTCTCATCCAAGGTTTGAATCTACTCATCCCATCTGACGCCGCCAGCATCAGGCAAGCAAGGACAACGACCGCTGGATACTCGATGGCAGTAGAGAAAATGTTGGGCGCAATCAGGGCGTTGAATATTCCGCCTAAAACTCCACCAAATGCGATGCAAAGAAAGTATTCTGGCAACCGAAAGATGCCCGGACGCGCGATAGCCAAACGCCGGTGAGCCACGAAAGCTGCAATAAAGAACAGCAAGAGATGAACAACAATGTGGACCCACACACTTACCTTGGGCCGAGAAATCATCAACGCTGCGAGCAGGACGACCACGGGTGGCAGCATCAAGGTGGCCATTCGTAAGCTGAGTACCTGCTTATTAGCAAACGCGAGGATGAACGTTAATAGATAGATCGTAAGCGGTATTATCCAGATCAGGGGCATCGCGGCCACATCTGTAGAGATGTAAGTTGTCACTCCCAACATGAGACTCGATGGAATGAAAGCCAGAATTATCCAGTGAAGCCGCGTCTTAATTCCCGGGGATTCAGCCTTACTCTGTTGTATTGGTCTATCAGCACTCTTTATTGCCTTTCCAAGCAGCAAGGCGCAAAACGCAATCAGAGTAGCGAGTAGTAAGTACCCAACTGCCCATGCCATGGTTTGCCTGCGAAGCGTCAAGCTTGGTTCGAGTAAGAATGGAAAAGCGAGCAGAGCAAGCATGCTGCCCGCATTGCTTACGGCATAGAGGAAGTAAGGATCGCTTGCAGATTTGTGAGAGGAGTGAGAGAACCACCTTTGCAAAAGCGGGGCAGTTGCTGATAAGACGAAGAAAGGTGGGCCAACAGTGAGTAGCAGGACTCCGAGGAGCCAGAACGTGGGATTCGTCTGAGTTGGCAGTGAACCGAGCGTTTTTCCTGAGATGGAAAAAGGCAGAAAAATACCAGCCAGGAGCAGCAAAGAAATATGCAACAGCGCTTGGCTTCTTAGTCGAAGCCGTTGCGAAACTATTAATGCGTAGGCGTAACCTGCTAGCAATAGAGATTGAAAGAACAGCATGCAGGTATTCCAGACAGAAGGCGCGCCACCTAACAGGGGGAGGATCATTTTGGCTATCAGGGGTTGTACCCAGAAAAGTAAGGCGGCGCTGGTGAACAACGCAGCCGCGAAGAGAGGGACTGTGAGTCGCAGCCGATTACGGGAATTATCGGTAAGGGGAAACTGGGTTAAGGACACCCGGGGATTCTAACATCAGGCGCAGGAGGCAGGGGCAGGGGGCAGAGTTCATGCTTCACATTATCGAGCTCGTGCTGTGTCTACAGGCAGAGGCTCGAAACCCACGCGCACAACCAAGTCATTAAACCGCGAATCTGTTCGTAGAGAATTGAACCGGGGGTCTACTTTGATCATGGTGATAAACTCGCTGCGTTCCTCATAAGCCTTTTCCAGCCACTTAAACGCCTGATCCTTCTCCCCAAGGTCTGCATAAAGCATGGCGAACGTGTAAGCAGGCACGTATCGCCGCTGTGAAACTGATTGCATCTCCCTCAGTAGTTTTCTTACTTCCGGTAGTCTCCCACTACGCGAATAGATGTAGCCGAGTACCACGGTGGCGGCACCGCCCTCCGAAAGCTGCTGCGCCTGCTTAACTAACGCAAGACCTTCTTCAATATTGCCCTGCTCAGCATAGGCTCTTCCCAGGGAGATCTTTGCGAAGGCGTTGGTTGGCTCCATCACTAGAGACTCCAGCAAATGAGCAACAGCCTTCTCATATTGACCAGCCATCAAATAAACCCTTCCCAAATTGGTACTGGCTGGCACTGAGAGAGGATCCAGTTTTAAGCCGATCTCTGCGTGGGTAATCGCTTCTTCATAGCGGCCCACAGTGCGCAGATATTCCGAATACCACAAGTGGGCTAACACATAATTTGGGTTCAACTCGAGCGCCCTTTTGAACTCGGTTTCAGCACCTCCCCAGTCCCAGTCAAACACCATCTTCACGTAAGCCAGCGAGGTATGAGCCTCAGCTAAACTATCGTCAAGTTCTAATGCTTTGATTGCAGCTACTCGAGCACGAGGATAGGTTTGAGCTGAAGGGATTTTGCAGTAATAGGAAAGCATGTTGTACGAGTCGGCCAAACCTGCATACGCCAGAGCATAAGTCGGATCCAGATCGATAGCCTTTTGAAAGTATTCGATGCCGTTCTGCAGGCCTTCTTCGGTTCTCTTATTCCAAAAATAACGGCCCTTGATATAGACCTGATAAGCTTCGGTATTCTGAGTATAGCGCTTCGCCAACCGACTCCGTTCGTCTGAAGTCAATCGGATTGCCAGAGCGCGTGAGACCTGCTCAGAAATGGAATCCTGTATTGCAAAAAGATCGGTGAACTCTTCGTCGAATTGATCCGCCCAAAGCGATATGCCATCTCTGACGCGTAGTAGTTGGACTGTAACTCGTATCCGTTCTTCTGAGAGTTGAATCGTGCCATCAAGCACCGAATCAACAGCCAGCTCTCTACCGGCCTGCAGTGGATCATGATTTGGGTCGCCGTATCGAAAAACCGATCGGGTAGGCCTGACAGCTAACTCTCGAAGATTACTCAGTTTGGTGATCAGGGCATCTGTCACCCCCAATCTCAATTGTTCGTCATTTTCGTGCGCAACAAGCGGTTTGAACGGTAACACGGCAATTGATCGAACAGTTTCATCCGGTGTGGGATCCGATTGGCGTCCATTGGTACTGAGAAAGTAAAGACCACCTAATGTCAGGCCAACCAGCAGCACAGCCAACAAAAGCGCTCTCAGATTAAGCGTTGACGACAAGGGAAGATGATTTAAATCGATTTCGACATTTCTTGACGGCTGCTCGGTCGGATAAACCAGCTCTGTCCCATTTAACTCTGTGACTTTTGCGACAAAGCAATATCCTCGTTTGGGAACTGTCTCAATGTAGTGTTGAGTTGAATCGCCTTCGCCAAGGACCTTACGGAGTTGGAAAATGTTCTGAGCCAGATTACCTTCTTCCACAAAACTATCTGGCCAAAGAGCCCTCATGAGTTCATCTTTTTCGACAATTCGTCCTCGATTCTCGATCAGCACTAAAAGTGTATCGAACACTCTCGGAGTAAGCGCCACCGCCTTTCCATCACGCAGCAAGAGACGTCTTCCAGCGTCAAGCCGGTAGGGACCAAAGTCTAATATTGTTTCTGACTGGGAGTTCATAGTTCGCTCCAGGACACCGGTTGGAGAATTGATAAACTGAGCCGAACTTTACAATTTTGAGTTTCTAAGAACTTTTCATGCCAAAGATTTTTGTTCTTGAAACTTGAGAAATAAATACAGGTTTTTGATGCTAGCGAGTTGCTGTGTGTCTACACATTTTTGCAAAGCTAGTCATTGTTGTGACGAGACGGCCTACAGGAGTGACGAATGGTCAAAGCAAAGGATGACGATGATGAGATGAAGGATGCCTCGTCTAAACCACGCGCAGGTTGGAGCTGAAGATAGAATATTCTAGATCCAAATTTTTGAACTCATTGCCAAGAATGGATTAACGCACGCCCACGGCCTCCGGTACGGAGATCCATTGGCGAGGCGGCTAAATAAAAACAAAGCGTTGGCGCGTCGAGCGCCAACGCTAGGAAGCATATCAGGGTAAGCGAACACCGTGTGCTCGCTTACATCTTGGGGTGATTAGAAGTTCAACTTTAGCGCAAATTGAAGAATACGCGGATCGAACGTCTGCGTTATTTGCCCAAATGTCGAACTGTTGATGTTCTGATTCAACTGGGTGGAGCTAATGAAGAAGTTCGTTTTGTTGAACACGTTGAAGGCCTCGAATCGAAACTCAACATTGACGTTCTCCTTAATCGGCGTCCGCTTGATGAAGCCCATATCCAGATTCCAAAGGCCGGGGCCGCTTACGGGCGTAAGTTG
>CAZNPP010000131.1:0-1376 GCA_964574785.1 uncultured Chloracidobacterium sp.
AGTGCCATCTTGCTCTGCTGTGTAGGTTGGATCTGAAGGCATCCCTACACTGCCGTGTAGGGATCCCTTCAGATCCTACCTACAAAGCAGACCACAGCAGAGAGCAAGAATCCCCTACACGGCAGTGTAGGGATGCCCTTCAGATCCAGCCTACACAGCAGACCACACCAAGTCACCGAGCAAATCCCCTACACGGCAGTGTAGGGATGCCTTCAGATCCCGCCTACTCAGCAGCGCCAGCGGCCCATAAGAGAATCCCCTACACGGCAGTGTAGGGATGCCTTCAGATCCTACCTACAAAGCAGAACAACGCGGCCGATGCCTTCAGATCCCGCCTGGGCGCAGTCCACAGACAGATTAAGAAAAAACAGGTGGTCTTATTGATCTTCAGATGTATTCACCATACGATCTCCATTATGTACCTCACACCTTTCACTACCCTCACCTGGGCTTATCAGCTTCACTATTATCTTTGTTTTCGCACCTATCGCCGCCGAGCTTTTTTCTCTTCTGAAAGCGCAACCGAGGTGCTTACAGAGTTAGTGCGTGAAATCTGTGCACGACATGACTATCACCTGCTGCAACTACATATCTATCCGGACCAAGTACGCTGCTTGCTAAGTTTGCAACCGGCACAGGCAATTTCCAAGGTGATCCAAACGCTTAAAGCGAATTCGTCGCGCGAATGTGGCCTCAGACTAGAATTAACAAAGCCGGTTTGGGCTAGCGGGTATCTGGCTCGGAGCGTCGGCCGCATGCGAATAGGTGCGGTGAAGGAATATTTGGAGCAGCAGGCCCAGCACCATGGCTATGACCGGCGAGTGCTACCACCCATTTATCGCTATCGTGCACATCGCCCGGTCACGCTTGGCGCAGCGCACAGTGCGTTTGAACTAAATCATCATCTAGTACTCTCTACGCAATATCGACACGGAGTTTTCACTTGTTCGATGGGGGAAATGTTGAGCAGGTACTGGTTGAAGGTAGCCGCACTCAGAGAGTTCGCCATAGACCAGGTGACTGTGGTGCCCGATCATGTCCATTTAATAGTCCGAGTTGTTCCAAAGATGAGTATCGAGGAATGTGCTCTGTTGCTGATGAATAATGGACAACACTTTATCAGCCAGAGGTATCCTGAGATTCTAGTGCATGATGGCTTGACTCAACTATGGCAGGCGTCTGCTTACGGAGGTACGTGCGGGAAGTTAACCACCGCTCTACTTAAATACTGGCTGAGTAGGAGTGAATAGGAGTTTTTTGTAGGCTGGATCTGAACACATCCCTACACTGCCGTGTAGGGGATTTGTCCTGGGCCGCGCGGTTCTGTTTTGTAGGCTGGATCTGAACACATCCCTACACTGCCGTGTAGGGGATTT
>CAZNPP010000131.1:1476-12418 GCA_964574785.1 uncultured Chloracidobacterium sp.
TAAAGGTCAAAGCATCTGCAGCGCATGAACCAGCCACCCGGCTCGCTATTATTCTTTAATCCTCGGCATATCCTGGATCAAAGCGCTCTTTGCACGTCCTGATGACAAATGGCCGAGCCATTCATGCCTTACAACGGTTCACTCAGGCTTCCTTGAACAAAGTGCCGAGCTGGCGACGCAGTGGTAAACACAGGAGATCCCCCGAGAATCAGCGATCCATACGCTCCCAGTCGGTGACTGACGAGGAATTATCCCCCCCTCTTCAAGCCTTCGGATTGGTACTTCACCAAACACTAGAATCGTGACGGAAAAAGCAAGCTTTTTGGGTAAATAGTTACTACCGACAAAAATAGCGGAGGTAACTTGGGTATGACTAAAGATTCCCAAACTCCCGACTTAGCTCGTATTGAGGGATTAATTCGCCAAGTCGATACGCTTGCCGATCCCGCAGCTCGTTCAACCACCCTCGAGTTGCTTCAGGCGATCATGGACTTTCATGGCGCCGGAATCGACCGCATGATGGAGTCCATTGCTTCCACCGGAGAACCCGGTAGCGGGATCTTTGAGGAGTTTACTAAGGATCCGTTGGTTTCGAGTCTGCTGCTCCTTTATGGACTGCATCCACTACCCCTGGAGACAAGGATTGTCCGAGCTCTCGATAAAGTCCGACCGTATCTTGAGTCCCATGGTGGCAACGTCGAGCTGGTCAATGTCACCGACGGCATAGTTCGACTCAAGCTTCAGGGAAGTTGCAAGAGCTGTCCATCATCCGCGATGACGCTCAAGCTTGCCATCGAGGACGCCATCTACGAGGCAGCACCTGATATAACTCGAGTTGAAGCCGAAGAAACAGCGAACATCTCAGGGTTTGTCAAGATTGAAAGGTCTAACGGCAACGGTACAAGTCAGCACTCACCAGACGGTAAAGGTTGGGAAGACGTTTGTGATATTCAGGTACTTGACCACCGTTCGGTGACAACAATGAATGTGCGCGGTCGTTCGATTCTCTTCTGCCGTCTTGAAGAATCAATATTTGCGTACGATGACAATTGCCCAGGATGTAACCAACCGCTTCGAGGTGCTTATTTAGACCTCAACAGTATTGTTTGCTCACACTGCCGGCAGCGGTTCGACGTGATCCGAGCCGGACGTGGTTTGGACCAGCCGGCGCTTCACCTTCAGCCTTTTCCCCTGCTGGTCGAAGCGGGTCGAGCGAAGATAGCTCTACCCTGAGCACAGTCAGAAGATGCCTCCGGCTTAAAGTTACAAGGGCATTGGCATGAGCGAGGAAGCAGGTAAAGAAACAACGGCCGATAGTCCGTTCAACGTTTTACGAAGGTTTGTACGTCCACGAGCTGTGGTTGAACGGTGCGACCTATGTAGCGCTGAATTGGCGGCTGAACACGAGCATTTAGTTGAGCCAGCCACACGGAAGATGCTTTGTGCGTGCACTCCGTGCGCAATCTTGTTTGATCGCAAAGTCGAAACGAAATATCGGCGTGTTCCTCGTCGCTGGCGTTATCTTTCCGACTTCCGAATGACAGAAGCACAGTGGGACGGACTATTGATTCCGATTGGCATGGCGTTCTTCTTTCATAGCACTGCATCTGGAAAGGTAGTTTCGCTGTACCCCAGCCCAGCAGGCGGGACGGAATCGCTTCTTGATCTTGAATCCTGGGATGAAATTGTTCGAGATAATCCGATCCTCAATGAGATGGAACCGGATACGGAAGCGCTGCTGGTAAATCGCATTCGGAATTCTTCTGAGTATTATCTGCTGCCAATCGACGAGTGCTACAAGCTGGTAGGGCTTATTCGAGCTAATTGGCAAGGGCTGTCAGGTGGCGCCGAAGTATGGGAGAAAATAGGCGGGTTCTTTGACGATTTGAAAGCAAGATCTCAGAAGGTCGGAGCTGCTCATGCCTGACCTGAAGTTTCGGGTCCAGAATGCTCAGGCTGTTCCGTTTACTGCGGCGCCGATGTTGGCGTTTAAGCTCGAGATTGAGAATGCACCCGAAGAGCAGGCGATCCAGACTATTGCGCTTCAGTGCCAGATTCAGATCGAAGCAACTCGGCGAAAGTATTCGGCGACCGAAAAGCAGCGGCTCCATGATCTGTTCGGAGAACCTGATCGCTGGAGTCAAACTCTGCGGGCAATGCTTTGGACGCACGCAAGCGTAATCGTGCCTCCTTTTGCGAGAAGCACCATCGTCGATCTCCCGGTACCTTGCAGTTTTGACTTCAATATCGCGGCGACGAAGTATTTTGGCGGCTTGGAAGAGGGTGAGGCGCCGCTCAATCTCCTTTTCAGCGGCACCGTATTCTATGAAAACGGCGCAGGAGCCCTTCAGATAGAGCAGATTCCCTGGGATCGCGAAACGAAATACCGGCTGCCGGTTACAGCTTGGAGAGAGATGATGGAAATCTACTATCCAAATTCGGCGTGGCTGTGTTTGCGTCGAGATGTTTTTGAACTCTTATCTGATTACAAGACGCAGCGGGGATTTCTGACTTGGGAGCAGGCGTTGGAAAGTCTTGTAAATTCGCGTGCAAACGAAAAATGAATCTCGAAATGGTAGAAAAAATCGCTGATGTAGTGCTCTATGAAGGGTACATCCTTTACCCGTATCGAGCCTCGACAGTGAAAAACCAGCAACGCTGGAACTTTGGGGTACTGTGTCCGCAATCCTACTGCGTAGCACAGAAAGACACTGAAGCCTGGATGATGCAGACGCAGTGCCTGGCCCATGTTTCACCAGCTACCACACTCGACGTAAAAGTGAGATTTCTTCACCTGATGAACCGAGAAGTGGGCGAGTTTTCGAATCTGCAAAGAGATTATGTCGTGGTTCCTTCGCTCGAACTCAACGGGCGCCTGTTTCAAAGCTGGCAGGAAGCAGTCGACCGAGACGTGGTTCTTTCAGACCTTAGGATCAGCACAGAAAGTGAACGGCGAAGGTTTTCATATCCTTCCAGTAAATCAAGCGAGTCGTTGCCGGACTCGAGCACTGGCCAAATCGCAGGAGTCATCGTACGCACTCAGGAAGCGATTGAAGGTGAAATTGAAGTTTCAGCAAAACCAGTTCACAACGATTACTTGCTGATTACGATAAGGATCTCAAATCAAACGGATTTCGAAAATGCTTCTAACAAGAGCCGTGACGAGGCATTGCTGAGATCGTTCGTCTCGACCCATACGATTCTTCATCTTAATGAAGGAGAGTTTGTTTCGCTGCTCGATCCACCTTTGGAACTTCACGATGCGGCAGCCGGATGCAACAACGTCGGTACCTATCCTGTGCTCATTGGTGATGATGGCGAGCGTGACTGCATGCTCTCTTCTCCGATTATCCTGTACGACTATCCGAAGATTGCTCCCGAGAGCGCTGGCGACCTCTGTGATGGTACTGAGATTGATGAGATTCTAACGCTGAGAATCCTGACTTTAACTGAAGACGAAAAGCGAGAGATGCGCGGCGTAGATGAACGTGCACGCCGGATACTCGAACGCACCGAGAGTCTCTCTGCAGAGCAACTGCTGAAACTCCACGGTGCTGTGCGACACCCTCCACGTGAATCAAAAGGATGACACATGAACGAATGGGAATGGCAATTACTCGAAGACAAAACGTTGTTAGAACGTGTCGTTGTTGCGGGTGTTGAAGTGAGGCCGGGAGATCGCGTTCTGCTCAAACCTCGAGGAGGAGCAGATGTTTTCGATCTGGTATTAGCTGGAAAAACGGCCATGGTCGAGGCGATTGAAGAAGACTACGAAGGGCAGGCGCATTTAGCTGTGGTTTTAGACGAGGACCCGGGGCGAGACATGGGGATGTTGCGGCAGCCCGGGCATCGATTCTTTTTCTCTGTCGAAGAAGTTGAACCACTGTCACCGCGAATCGGGGAGGGTAACGGCTGATGGTGCAAACACGAGTTCTCGTCGCCGGTATTGGGAACATTTTTCTGGGCGACGACGCTTTCGGTTGTGAGGTAGTAAAGCGCCTTACAGAACACACATGGCCAGACAATATACGCGTAGTCGACTTTGGTATCCGTGGCTTTGACCTCGTGTATGCGCTACTCGATGGTTACGAAGCGGTGATCTTGATTGATGCCACGCCGCGCGGTGGAGAACCCGGAACGCTTTATACCATTGAGCCAGACTTCGAGCTGCTGGACAGTGCTGGCGAACAAAGGCTGATCGAGACGCATGGCATGAACCCGATAAAAGTGCTCAGTCTCGTGAAATCTATGGGTGGTCAGTTTAGACGGATTCTGCTAGTCGGGTGTGAACCCGAAACGTTTGGTCCTGAAGAAGGTCAAATGGGTTTGAGCCGGCCCGTCGCGGCGGCCGTGGATCAGGCGGTAAATGTTGTAGAGGACCTTGTGGCAAAAGTTGTAAACGATCTTCAAATTAATGCACTAGCGGAAGCAGATTCGGGCAATGTCAACTAATGGTGCAGATGAATTCAAAGACCTGTTGTATTTGGTTGTCTGACTTGTGAAGGGAAAAAATGGCCGTAAGCTCGATTGATCACACCCAAACAGGGATTGTTCGTTTTAGGCTTGAGCCGAATCAGAGCCGTTTGGCAGTCCAGGCATTTGCCGAAGGCTTGCTATCGGTTTTCGGACACGACCCAATTATGGAATTTCGTGAGTTTACGGGCTACGCGCAATTTAACCCTGAAACTCTGGGAGACGCATCCGTGGAAGTGAATGTCTCCGCAGAATCTCTCACGGTAGTAAATGCCACGAAAGAGAAAGATCGGCTTGAGATAGAGCATACGGCTCGCGAGGACGTGCTCGAAGTGGCAAAGTATCCAGAGATCAGCTTCGTGAGCTCCGATGTCACATTAAGCCCGACATCGGGAGGTCGATATCGTGCCAGAATCATTGGTGACCTGTCGTTGCACGGCATTACTCAACATAACTTCCCGGTCCACTCTGAGATCTCGTTAACCGAAGGGGGCTTTCGCGCCCACGGCGAACTTTCGCTGAAGCAGTCGGAATTTCAGATCAAAAGGATCTCGGTGGCTGGCGGCACTCTAAAAGTAAAGAATGAAGTAAAGGTGTCTTTCGATGTCGTGGGTATCAATTTGTAGGGACGGCCCTCCGTGGCCGCCCCTACAAATGCCCTACAAATTAAGACAAGATGCACGAGCTTTCGATCGCATTAAGCATAGTTGAGATGGCTACTAAGGAAGCGGAGTCGCGCGGCGGAGCGCGTGTGACTGCATTACATCTTAAGCTTGGGCAACTCTCGGGTGTTTTTAAGGATGCTTTGTTGTTTTCATATGACATTGCCTGCCAGGAGACAATCCTGGAAGGTTCGCAACTGGTGATCGAGGATATTCCCGTGGTTATTCATTGTCTCCGTTGCGATGCTGATCGAGAACTAGAGAGCCTGCAACACTTTTGTTGTCCAGTTTGCACAATGCCTTCATCACAAGTGGTCCAGGGAAGGGAGTTGGAGATTGTGGCAATGGAGATCGAAATGGAATCAGCGGAAACTATTTGTCTGCAGGAGGCGGCGCAATGAGCACACAACCACGACTGGTTGCGGTCCGACAAAACGTCCTGAAGCAGAACGACATTCTAGCTCGGGCTTTGCGCGAGCGGTACAAAGACGCCGGTGTGTTTGTCATTAGTCTTGTTTCCAGTCCCGGCGCCGGTAAGACCGCATTGCTTGAACAGACGCTGACGATACTTAAGAACGAAGGTGAACGGGTGGCAGCACTTGTGGGCGATCTTGCTACCGCAAATGATGCTGCAAGACTGGCTCGGAGCGAGGCGCCCGTGCGGCAGATCACTACGGGAACCATCTGCCATCTGGATGCCGAAATGGTCGAGCGTTCGCTTGCAGGTTGGCAGTTAAATGAATTGGACCATCTGTTTATTGAGAACGTGGGGAATTTAGTGTGTCCCTCGAGTTACGATCTCGGTGAAAACCTGCGGCTTGTTTTGATGTCAGTGACCGAGGGTGAGGACAAACCTCTTAAGTATCCGACAATATTCAACACCGCCGACGTCGCCATTATCACCAAATTAGATTTAGCTGAGGCGGTGGAATTCGATCTGCATGCAGCTCGCGAGAACATTCAGTCGGTGCGACCCGGTATGAAAGTATTTGAACTCTCAGCCAAGACCGGTGAAGGTATGATGCAATATTTAGATTTCCTAAAGAACACGTCCCGGGCAACTTGCCTGGCATGACCACGAGGTGTTGATGTCTACGCGGTCGCAAATCCTGGTGCGGGGCATAGTTCAAGGCGTTGGCTTTAGGCCATTCGTATACAACCGGGCCAATAGTCGCGCCTTGCGTGGGCGAGTCCGTAACAACACAACAGGAGTTTTGATTGAAGTAGAAGGACAACGCAGCGACATTGAACAGTTTCTTTCCGACTTAGTATCTAATCCTCCGCCACTATCTTCCATAGAAACGATCGAATGCAATCATGACTTGGCGCCTGCTGATTATCACGACTTTCTGATCTTGGATAGTGCTCAGGACGGTGAGAAGTTTGTTCCAATCTCAGCAGACATCGCTACTTGTGAAGACTGCTTACGGGAACTGTTTGATCCGCAGGATCGTCGTTATCTGTATCCGTTTATTAACTGCACTAATTGTGGCCCACGCTTCACGATAATCGAAGATATCCCCTACGATCGCTCTCGCACCACGATGCGTGATTTCAGTATGTGTGCAGAGTGTCAGACGGAATATGAAAACCCACTTGATCGTCGCTTTCATGCTGAGCCAACTGCTTGCCCGAAATGTGGACCGCGACTAAGTCTGCTGCAGGCAAACGGAATGCAGGTCGATGTAAGGGACGAAATAAATGCCTCTCGAGAATTACTGCTGGATAAGAAGATAGTTGCGATCAAAGGAGTTGGTGGGTTCCATCTGGCTTGTGATGCGCTCTCAGCCGAGACAGTCGAGCGTGTACGGAAACGCAAGTACCGTGAAGATAAGCCGTTCGCGTTGATGGCTGAATCAATAAATCTCATCCGTGAGCACTGTTTTGTTTCAGAAGATGAGGCAACATTATTGAGGTCTGAGAGACGACCGATTGTTCTGCTGAAGCGAAAACCACATTCTGAGATCCCGGCAGCAGTTGCGCCAGGTCTCAACGTGCTTGGATTCATGCTGCCGTACTCACCACTGCATCACTTGCTTTTGAGAACCCTTGACCGGCCTCTTGTAATGACCAGTGGGAATGTTTCGGATGAACCAATCTCCTATGAGGATAAGGAGGCTCTCGAAAGGCTTCGAGAAATAGCCGATTACTTCCTGCTGCATGATCGGCGAATTCACATCCGTACAGATGACTCAGTGACGCGAATTCAGCAGGCGCGTGAGTTCGTACTGCGTCGTTCCCGAGGTTACGCTCCGGCGCCTTTAAAAATAGCGGTCCACTTCGATCGCGAGATATTGGCTTGTGGCGCAGAACTGAAGAATACATTCTGCTTGACACGCGATAATTATGCTTTTGTAAGCCATCACATTGGTGACCTCGAAAATCTCGAAACCCTTCGATCCTTCAAGCAGGGAGTAGAGCATTTCAAGCGTCTCTTTCATCTCGCTCCCGAAATAGTCGCTTACGATCTTCACCCAGAATATCTTTCGACAAAATACGCGCTGGCACTAGATAACGTACAAACCAGGATCGGAGTGCAACATCATCACGCTCACATAGCCAGTTGCATGGCCGACAACAATATCGAAGGTGACGTGATCGGCATCGCCATGGATGGTCTGGGTTTTGGTACCGACGGGCGAATGTGGGGTGGCGAATTCTTCGTCGCTAATTTCAACGAAGCTGAGCGTCTGGCACATTTAGCTTATGTGCCGATGCCTGGAGGAGCAAAGGCAGTACGCGAGCCCTGGCGCATGGCCGCAGTCTATCTCAATCAGTCATTCGGCGATGACTTTCGCGCACTGGAACTCGATTCCGTTAAGTATATGGACCAAAAGGCCTGGCAAGTGCTAATTCGCATGTCTGACAGGCAGATTAACAGTCCATTGACATCGAGCATGGGCCGGCTTTTCGATGCCATTGCGGGATTAATCGGATTACGAACAACTATCAACTATGAGGGGCAGGCGGCAATCGAACTTGAAGCGATAGCAGAGGAAACGACAAATAACTGGTACGAGTTTGACTATTCGGATAAGGGTGAAATCAGTGCAACACCAGTGATTCGGCAAGCAGTGGAGGACCTGCTCGCGAACATCAGCGCGCCTGAAGTTTCAGCGAGATTCCATCTCGGTGTCGTTCATCTGATCGCCTCCGTTGCGCGGAGAATCAGGAACGAGCGACGGTTGGACCGGGTGGTATTATCTGGTG
Organism: uncultured Chloracidobacterium sp.; assembly: GCA_964574785.1. Lineage (GTDB taxonomy): Bacteria > Acidobacteriota > Blastocatellia > Pyrinomonadales > Pyrinomonadaceae > PSRF01. The sequence continues at coordinate 9,822 of CAZNPP010000131.1, forward strand.
GTGTCTTCCAAAACATGTTTCTGCTGAAGCGAACGAGCCAGTTACTAAAGCAGGACGGCTTTGAAGTCTTTACGCATAGCCGTGTTCCCACAAACGATGGCGGCATCTCACTGGGACAGGCGGTAGTTGCGAATGCTCTAATTAAGGCAGGGAGGATCTAGCTAATGTGTTTGGCGATACCGGGGAAAATTGTCGAGATCGTTGATGATGAGAACCAGATAGCCAAGGTTGAAGTCGGCGGCGTAAGGCGAAACGTTAACATTGGCATGCTGAGTAGTGACGAAACTAAGATCGGTGATTATGTCTTGATCCATGTCGGATTCGCCATGACCAAGATCGACGAGCAACAAGCGGAAGAAACATTGAGAATACTTCAGGAAATTGGTGAGTTTGAAACTGAATTTGAGCAATTCAAGACATCAGTAGATTAATAGTGGAAAGGGTCAGTCGCAATGAGTAAACATGCAGTTGATGATTTCTCTCGCTCCTTCTATCCCTTTCTGCACGAGGAAAAGAAGGACGCGCAAGAACTGCTCGAGGAAATGGGCTTTTCATTGCTGGAGAAAGCTCGCGAAAGTGTCGACGTCAAGACAAAATTCTTTCACGAAAACAAAGAGACGATTCTTGCAGCTTCGCTACAGATGGCGAAAGCATTTCAACGGGGAGGCAAATTGTTGGTCTGTGGCAACGGTGGGTCCGCAACTGATGCGCAACATGTTGCCGTCGAGTTCATGCATCCGATCATCGTCGGGCGCAAAGCGTTGCCTGCCATCTGCCTGACAAATGACATGGCGATGGTTACCGCGGTCGCGAACGATGTAGGCTTTGCCGATGTATTCAGCCGTCAGATTATTGCGCTCGGCTCGGCGGGAGATGTGCTCCTAGGGATCTCCACCAGTGGCAACTCAGAGAATCTTGCCCATGCTTTTGCGACAGCTCAACGAATGAAGATTGCAACCATCGGCTTTGCTGGGAATGACGGTGGCGAGATGGCAGAGATGACTGCGAAAGGGCTGCTGAACTACAACCTTACTGTGCCAACATCAAGCATTCATCGCATTCAAGAGACTCATGTAACGCTCTATCACATTATGTGGGACATGGTGCACACGTTTTTGCAGCATCGCTCGTTGGTTGAAGAACCGTAATTCAAGGAGGGGATTTCTCAGACATGAAATATATAGATGAGTATAGACAAAGCGACTTGGCCCATAGGTTGGCTGAGCAGATTCGTCGCCTGTCTGATCAGCCCCTGAAATTGATGGAGGTTTGTGGCGGGCATACCCATACGATCTTTAAGTATGGCATCGAGGACTTACTGCCAGAGAACATCGAGATGATTCATGGACCAGGTTGTCCGGTCTGTGTGATTCCATTGGGTCGAGTGGATGATGCGATATCGATCGCGCAACAGCCAGACGTCATCTTTACAACCTTCGGTGATGCGATGCGCGTGCCTGGCTCGAAAACCAGCCTGCTGGATGCAAAAGCGAGGGGCGCCGATGTACGCATGGTTTACTCACCACTCGACGCCCTCAAGATCGCGAAGAAGTGTCCGGATCGTCACGTGGTGTTCTTTGGGTTGGGATTTGAAACGACTTCGCCATCAAGTGCGATGACAGTTCTCCAGGCCGCAAAGGATGGCGTTGAGAATTTCAGTCTATTCTGCAATCACATCACGATCATTCCTGCGTTGAAAGCCATGCTTGATTCCCCGGATCTGAAACTGGATGGTTTCGTCGGGCCGGGTCACGTAAGCACGGTAATCGGAACGCGCTGTTATGAATTTGTTCCCAATGAGTACGGAAAACCACTGGTCGTATCGGGTTTCGAACCGCTTGATGTGCTTCAATCCGTTTACATGATCGTCAAACAGATCGCGGAAGAACGGGCTGAGGTGGAGAATCAGTACTCGCGGGTGGTTAACCGAGAAGGGAATCGTCGCGCGCTGGAAGTGCTTACTGAAGTGTTTGAGCCGCGGGACTATTTTGAATGGCGGGGTCTGGGCTCGATAGCGCATAGCGGCATGCGCCTTCGCCCTAAGTACGCGGCGTTTGACGCTGAGTTGAGATTTCAGGTGCCCGGTTTGCGTATTGCCGATCCTAAGGCATGCCAATGCGGTGAGATCTTAAAAGGTGTTAAGAAGCCCTGGGAATGCAAGGTCTTCGGTACGGCTTGCACGCCGGAGACACCGATTGGATCGTGTATGGTGTCATCGGAGGGAGCTTGCGCCGCTTATTATAACTTTGGGCGATTGTCGAAGATTGCAGAACGAGCTCGCGCGTGAAGAGTAGATAGGTAAATGGTGAATGGGAAATGGTGAATGGCGAATGGTGAATGAGGAATGAGGAATGGTGAATGGTAAATGGTGAATGGTAAATGGTGGTGAATGGTAAATGGTGGTGAATGGTGAATGAGGAATGGTAAATGGTGAATGGTGAATGGCGAATTCAGACTAACTACCACTCACCATTTACCATTCACCATTTACCATTCACCATTTACCAGCATTCACCATTCACCATTCACGAGAGAAGAACTCATGTCCAAACCATTCAGTCCGTCGCCGCTCTTTGAACGAGTGGAGAGAGCAAGGC
>CAZNPP010000132.1:0-12374 GCA_964574785.1 uncultured Chloracidobacterium sp.
CATTGGCCGCCGAAAGAGTCGGGGTTGATAGGTCCAGTAAGGCTTTGGGCCGCGGAGACCGTGAGGAACCCTAAGTAATAGACAGCCGAATTTGGTTTGGTGACTGGATGCAAGATGTAATCACACTAGGCTTTAAGCTTCGCCCGACCAAATCTTCCACGAAGTCACACTAAGTGGCACGAAATATTGCACGCCAAGTGCAAATGTCCAATACAGTTCGGAAACTATTCTTAGGTATGAAAAAGCCCGCAAAAGCGGATGTTTAGCAGCCGTCCACAATAAATACAACCTCGCAGCCGTCAACGCATTGAAGACGCCTATTGTGCACAGTGAAGCTCAAAACGACAGGATCTGATGGGCCTGGCATACGGCGCCCTTTGGTTAGAGCGATTGGGCCAAACCAGACGCCTTCGTCAATCTTCATCGACAGGCTAAGGGTTGAGATATCCTTAAATCTGTCATAGTCCAACTCTATCTTCTCTTTGTGGCGTGGTGGGAGCGGAGAGGGTGGAAAAATTTTGAGTTCAACATTTCCGCATTGGACCATGCAACGTTCGACCCGCAGGCTTAATTTTTCCAGCCTCGCAGCGACCAGGCCGCTGGCAGAAGTATGAGAATCAACGCATAAGCAGGGATGACGTCCGATGAGGATGCTTCCTTCATCCTTCATCTTTGCCGAATGGGAGCGCCGCTATCTCTACACGGCCCGGTCGCTGCGAAGCTGAAAAAATTAAGCCCGCGCTTCCCGCTAGCGTGTTGCCATTCGAGTATGTTGAACTCGCAATTTTTTCAGCTTCTTCGCTCCCGGTTCTGTAAGACTGACAAATCTTGTTTCATCAGTTTATCTGCACGTGGAAGACGAGTTGGGTTGCTTTGCGTTAAGAAGCTAATCCAGGATCGGCGGCAACGGCTGTACTGCCTTATGCAGGCTAAAGGCCCTTAATCTTCTTTATCTCTTCCGTTAGGACAGGGACGGCTTCGAAGAGATCGCCGACAATTCCGTAATCGGCGATGTCGAAGATCGGCGCCTCGGGATCTTTATTAATAGCCACGATTGTGCCGGAATTCTTCATTCCTACGAGGTGTTGAATTGCGCCAGAAATTCCCAGCGCGATGTAGAGTTTTGGCGCAACTGTCTGTCCGGAAGATCCAATCTGACGATCAATAGGCAGCCATTCAGCATCACAGATGGGACGAGATGCAGCGATATCACCACCGAGGAGTCCCGCCAGCTTCTCAGCCAACGCAATGTTCTCTTTGCTCTTAATTCCACGGCCAACAGCAATAATGACATCAGCTCTCGTTAAATCAACAGCCTGTTTTACCTCCTGAAAAGGAGCTTCGGGAGTCATGCGAATGTCTCCAACCTCTACTTCCACTGTCTCGATTGGCGCGCCACTTCCCTTCACTGCTTGATCAGCTCGATAAGCACCAGACTGAAAGGTCGCAAATATAGGCGCTTCTCCATCTGAGACAACATCTGCGTCTAACTTGCCTAGAAAGATACGTCGCGTGAAGACAATGGAGCCTCCGTCGACTTTTGCCCGAACGCAATCACTGATCAGCGACTTCCCAAAGCGCGCCGCAAGTTTTGGGGCATAATCTCGAACCAGATAAGTGTGAGGCATTATGACCAGTGCAGGATCGAGTTGCCGGATTACCTTTTCCATTGCATCGGCATATCCATCAGGCGTGTAATCTGCCAGCTTGGCATTACTCGCGTAGAAGACTTTCGCAATATCAAATGATGCGGCCTCTTCGGCAATGTTTTTGTGGTCCGCCCCTAGAACAACTGCATTAACAGTTTGCCCTAACTCAGAACCCAAACTCTGCGCGGCAGCCAGCGCTTCAAATGACGTCTTATTGAGGACGCCGTCGCGATGTTCAATGAAAACTAGAATCCCGGACCTCATCTCTTCTAAATCACTCGTGCTTCATTGTGCAGTTTTTCTGCCAGCTCAACAGCGCCTGCCTTTGCATCGCCGTTGCCAAGAAACTGCGTTTGCTTGGTCTTCTCTGGTAGATATATCTTATGGATTTTTTGGTGAGAAGGTCGCTCGACAATTTCTGCCGGAGGCGATACTTCCTTAATCTCTTTCTTCTTGGCAGCCATGATTCCTTTGAGGGTAGCGTAGCGAATCTGGCTGATACCCGACTGAATTGTTAGCAGCGCTGGAGTGGACATCGAATACCATTGGTACCAGCCGCTTTCCAGCTCTCTCTTAACTCGAAGCTTTTCGCCGGAAACATCTACCTCGATGACGATGGTTGCGTGAGGCAAGCCTAGCAGTTCCGCCAGGATCGCGCCTGTCTGCCCATAGCCGTAATCATCTGACTGTAGTCCTGTGAAAATCAGGTCTGGGTTTTCATCTCGAATTTCTGCTGCGAGAGCGCTTGCGGCAGCGTAAGGAGGAAGGTGGGTCAAATTATCGCCGACTATGTGGATGGCTCGATCTGCACCGCGCGCCAGGGCATCCTTAATTACGCTCTTTACTCGGCTCGGACCCATCGAGCAGACGATTACTTCTCCACCAAGTTTCTCTCGCACGCGCAGTGCTTCTTCCAGTGCATACCCATCCGACTCACTGACTTCGAACGAGAGATCGCTCTCCTCGATCCATGTTCCTTCTTTGTTAATGCGCAGAATTGCGTCCTTGCTCGCAACCTGCTTCATCAGGACGATAAGTTTCATGTCTGTCGGTGTCAGAAGCCAGAAGTCAGAAGTCAGCGTGAGACCACCTGAAGGTGGTTGCGAGAACCAGAAACTCTCGGCAACCATTTGTCATTTGTAACTTGTCATTTTCCATTTTTCATCTGCCTTTTTTATAGTTCATGGTCGCTTGTCAGCTTTAACTCATAAGCACAAAAAATTGTTCGTGATATTTCGTGTTAATTCGTGGATAGTTTCTTGCATTTGCCTATCGGGAGTTTCTGGAGAGGAGACAGGAGTCAATTCTGACTCCTGACTTCTGTCTCCTGACTTCTTATCCTGACCTACACATATCGTTTAAACAACAACGCTGCGTTGGTGCCGCCGAAACCAAAACTGTTAGAAAGTGAGTAGTCCACTCTTACTTCACGAGCTTCGTTTGGTACATAGTCCAGATCACACTCGGGATCTGGATTGAAATAATTGATTGTTGGTGGCAGCGTGTTGCGATGAATTGCCAGAACTGAAAATACTCCTTCGATGCCGCCTGCTGCCCCGAGCAAGTGCCCAGTCATCGACTTCGTGGAACTGACAGCCAAGTTGTATGCGTGCTCACCAAAAGTCTTCTTAATCGCAAGTGTTTCAAACTTGTCATTGTAAGGCGTTGAGGTTCCATGTGCATTGATGTAGCCAACCTGGTCAGGTTTGACACCAGCATCTTCCAAAGTCTTCTGCATAACCCGAATGGCGCCAGAGCCTGTTTCATCGGGCATCGTTATATGGAAAGCATCGGCAGTCATTCCATATCCAACAAGTTCGGCATAGATTCGAGCTCCGCGTCGTCGAGCAAACTCAAGCTCCTCAAGTATCATAATGCCCGCTCCTTCGCCGATCACGAATCCGTCTCGGTCCCGCTCAAAAGGCCGCGACGCTCGAAGCGGATCGTCATTCCTGGTTGACAGCGCGCGCATAGCTGCAAACCCAGCAACACTCATGGGAGTTATGGCTGATTCAGCGCCTCCACAAATCATTACATCGGCAGCGCCACGTTGAATTATCTTGAAGCTATCGCCAATTGCGTGCGCACCTGCCGAGCAAGCCGTGGCCGTCGCAGAGTTCGGGCCCTTAGCCTTATGGCGAATAGAGACCTGCCCTGAAGCCAAGTTAACGATTGCTGAGGGAATAAAGAATGGTGAGACCCGCCCGGGTCCATCATTCAGGAGTTTAGAATGTTCGCGCTCGATGGCCCAGAAATCACCAATGCCGCTACTGATGTAGGTGCCAACCTGCTCGGAAATCTCATCGATAACCTCAAGCCCACTATCCTTAACTGCTTCGTCAGCCGCTGCGATAGCGTAGTGGATGAAGGCGCCCATCTTCCGGGCTTCCTTCTTCTCAATGTACTTCAGTGGGTCGAAATCCTTGACTTCACAAGCAAACCGAACACTAAACTTTTCGGCGTCAAATTTTTTGATGTAATCAGCACCACTGCGGCCGCTCATTAGAGCTGACCAGGTATCCTCAACTGAATTACCCACAGGTGTTACCAGGCCCAGCCCTGTAACCACAACCCGACGTGTCAAATTAAAACTCCTTGGAATAGCAACAAGATCGCACTAATCATGGATGACTCGATCTCACCCGCTCTCCTCGCTATTTCTTGTGCTGGTCAATATAGTTGTACGCATCGCGCACGCTCTGGATCTTCTCTGCATCCTCATCTGGTATTTCGATGCCAAACTCCTCTTCAAAGCGCATCACGAGTTCTACAGTATCCAGCGAATCAGCGCCTAGATCGTCAATAAAGCGTGCATTCGGAGTGACTTCGTTTTCGTCCACGCCGAGCTCATCGACGATTATCTGTTTCACCTTGTTCTCGATCTCTTGATCGGGCATATCGTTTGCTCCTCTGTGATTTATCCAAGAACTCTCTTAACGTCTAAGAACACCCAGGCTCATCCCAGCAGATTTCAGACTTTCCATATGCTCAACATTCAGGCAGTGCGCATCACGATTAATTTGACGCAACATACCTGATAGAACTTTCCCGGGTCCGACCTCAACAAATCTGTCTACTTCTTTCTCCAACAGTAACTCCATTGAATCCAACCAACGCACTGGCGCAGAAACCTGTCGGATAAGCGACGTCCGTGCTTCATCACCCGTCATTATTATGCGGGCTTCAATGTTGTTTACGAGGGGAACTTCAAGATCCCGAAATTCTATCCGATCGAGATCCTGCTCCAAACGTTCTTGCGCCGGCTGCATCAGCGAACAATGGAATGGTGCGCTCACGTTTAGCCTTATCACCCGACGGGCGCCAACAGTCTTCAGCATTTCTGCGGCCCGATCGACCGCCTCCGTATTCCCGGCAATCACAACCTGGCTTACGGTGTTTATGTTGGCAGGCGCGCAAACCTGACCATTACTCGCTTCCTTACAAATGCGCTCGATATTCTGTAAATCCGCCCCGATGACAGCCGCCATAGATCCAGTTCCAAACGGCACTGCCTCTTGCATATAGCGCCCACGAGAACGCACAGTTCTGACTGCATCTGCCAAAGTGAGCGACCCAGCAGCTACTAACGCGGAATATTCTCCCAGACTATGGCCGGCCACAAATGAAGGTACTGGAAACCCTTCGCTTTGCATCACACGAAGCGTTGCTACCGAAACGGTAAGAATCGCTGGTTGCGTGTTCTCGGTCAGCTGTAGTATCTCGTCTGGTCCGGAAAAACACAGTCGAGAAATGCCAAAGCCGAGCGAATCATCTGCTTCCTCAAAGACCAAACGAGCAACGGCAAAGTTATCAGCTAAGTTCCGGCCCATTCCCGCATATTGCGATCCCTGCCCAGGGAAGATATAGGCTAATGACATCCCTAGTTAAATCACCATCTCATCAAGACCCCGCCCCATGTGACGCCGCCACCGAAAGACGCCATTAATACAACATCACCTTCTTTAATGCGCCCAGCTTCGACGCACTCATCCAAGGCTATCGGAATGGATGCTGAAGATGTATTGCCATGCATTGCGATATTCGAATACACCCGCGCGGGATCCACATTTAATTTGGCAGCAACAGCATCTGTGATTCTTTGGTTTGCCTGGTGCGGTATTAACAGATCGACGTCTTCAGGGCGCAGCCCAGCCTCGTCAAGCACTTCGCGAGATATATCAGCCATTGACCGCACCGCAATCTTGAACAACTCATTTCCTCGCATTTTGAAGAAATGATCACCCGCTGCAAGAGTCTCAGCACTTGGTGGACGTCTGGTGCCCCCTCCGGGCGAGAAGAGTTGCTCCTCGTATCTCCCGTCAGATCTTATGCTGGCCGACAGAATTCCTCGTTCTGGCTCAACGGCGCCTAGTACTGCGGCGCCAGCACCGTCACCGAACAGAACACAAGTCTGTCGATCTGTGTAGTCGACGTACTGTGTCAAAATCTCAGCCCCTACGACGAGTGCATACCGTGATTGTCCGGTCTGAATCATCGTATTGGCAAGAGTTAAGCCATACAAGAATCCAGAGCAAGCCGCGACGAGATCCATTGCAGCCGCTCGGTGTGCACCGAGCTCTGCCTGGATAATGCATCCAGTGGATGGCAATATCTGGTCCGGTGTTACGGTAGCACAAAGCAACAGATCGATATCAGACGGATCAAGCCGAGCACGTTCGATGGCCTGTCGCGAGGCGCGCGTTGCAAATTGCGAAGTGTATTCGCCAGACGCAGCCTTGCGTCGCTGTTTGATACCCGTACGGGTAGTTATCCAGTCATCAGAGGTTTCGACCATCCGCTCCAGATCTGCATTAGTTAGAATGCCTTCTGGATATGAATGACCGGTTCCCAGAATTCCGGCCCTTATTCTTGTCATCTATTATCCTCAATGCCAAGCGGACGCTAATAGTATCCAGTAGTACCGGAAAAGCCAACCGCCGGTCCGACAAACTTCAGTTTGTCGATCTTTTAAATAACTCGAACCTCTCAAGAGAACGCTATTCGAACTGCTATTTGAACCAAGAAAGTTCAAGCGACAACAAACTGAGGTTTGTCGGACTTCTCGGACAGGTGGGTTTCAGCCACCCCTTTTTCAATACGGTCGCCTGCTCTGTTCTCCGAAAACTCCTTAACGTTTCGAATTGCGTTTCGAATCGCCCTCGCATTCGAGCTTCCATGCCCGATTACCACTATCTGGCGAACGCCGAGCAGTGGCGCGCCACCATACTCCGAATAATCAAGTCGCTTCTTGATGTTGCGGAACGCTGGCTTTGCAAGCACTGCTCCGGCTTTAGTCACGGTAGAAGAAGTCAACTCTCGTTTTATCATCGAGAGCATGGCCTCCGTGAGACCTTCTGATAGCTTCAGCATCACGTTACCAGTAAATCCGTCGGTCACGATCACGTCGAATGCGCCGGAAAAAAGATCACGCCCTTCAACATTCCCGACAAAATTCAGGCTGGTGACTTCTCGCAAAAGAGGAAAGGCTTCTTTTGTAAGATCATTACCCTTGGCCTCCTCCTCGCCAATACTCATGAGACCAACGGCTGGCTTGATTGTTCCTAATACCGCTCGCGAATAAGCGTCGCCCATGATAGCAAACTGCACAAGATGCTGCGCTTTGCATTCGGAATTTGCACCCACGTCGAGAAGCAGTGTCGGCCTGCCAGATTTAGTTGGAATCAAGGCCGCTAAAGCAGGACGATCCACGCCAGGAAGCATCCCGATAACCATCTTTGCCGTAGCCATGGCGGCGCCAGTATTGCCAGCGGAAACAAAACCATCAGCCAAACCCTCAGTAACCAGTTTCGTACCCACTCGCAGAGAGCTTTTCTTCTTGCGCCTGACTGCGCTGGCCACAGGCTCATCCATTCCAATCACCTCAGCGGCTGCAACGAGTTCTATTCCTTTGTCACCATCACGCCGCCAACCGCAGCGGCGCAGTTCGGGTTCAACCTTTTCAGGCTGGCCAACCAGAATGACACCTATCCCGAGATCTCGAGCGGCGGCAAGGGCGCCATCAATCTCCGCGTGGGGCGCGTGATCGCTGCCCATTGCGTCGAGAACGACTTTCCCAGTCAGACGGCTCGCTTGCTTAGACTGGTTTCGCACAAGGAATTCTGTTGAGTCAACTAGCTCTGTTCTACTTGGACTACTTCTCGTCCTTTATAGAAGCCGCATTTAAGACAGACGCGGTGTTGCAGGCGGGGCTCCTGACAGTTAGGGCAAAGGCTCGTCTGGGGAGCACGCAGTGCATCATGTGCGCGGCGCTTCCCACGACGGGCTTTAGAATGTCGTCTCTTTGGATTTGGCATATTTACTCCACATTCGAGCTCTTAAGATTGCAAATCTTTTAGTCCAGCCAAGCGCGGATCAATGTCTACAACTTCACATCTACAGTCAGTTAGGTTGCGATCGGCGCCACAGACGGGACAAAGACCTTTGCAGTTCTCCTGACACAACGATCTTGTTGGTACGGCCAGGAGCAACTGCTCATTAACAAGTTCATCAATATTAATCACTTCTCCGTCATAGACGGAAAGCTGCAGATCTTCTTCTCCAAGTTCGGCAGCCTGGCTCGCCACATAATCTTCCCTTGTTACGTACTCGACTTTGAAATCGGTATGCACAGGAATTTCAATGGGCCTAAGGCATCTGTCGCACTCGACTTCCGCCTGAGCCTGTAGCTGGCCTTCCAGCTTAATCTTCGACCCTACTTTTTGAACCCGCCCTGAAATTGCGGGGGGGTTGCTCAGTCGTACTCGATCATCGCTGGGAATAAGTTCCCCAGCTTGGTACTGATGGGCAAACCTGCCTTCGGAGCCCTCGAGTTCTGCAAGCTCGATCTGCATTGCGCCTTACCAGATATCAATAGCGCACTTGGCTGAGAAGTACACAAAAGGCTTCATTATAGCCGCGAGCACTGGACTGTCAACGCACCGAAGACTTGGAGTAGCTTTTTACCTGAGGCAACGGGTCGGGGTCAGTGCAGGACAAGAGGGTCCAGCGACAAAATGCAGGTAAGGCGTTCAAAAACTGAATTCTAATTAACTTGTAGCTAAGGTCTGGATACAGTGCTTGAGCAGAAAACCCCAGAGGGTTGAATGTTAAGCTGTAACAGTCCCCGCGGCGCAGTGAATCTCGCATAGCTTACTGCCTCGGATGGCCTGTCAGCGTTAAGAATCTGAGGCACTGAATATTGTTAGCGCATCCTGCTTTAGCACTTCGGCGAGACGGCTGTCACCACCTGTAACTAGCTTTCGTATGTCAGCCTTCGGTGCAACAAATAGAGGAGTGTCAGATTGAGGCGCGGTTCCTTGCTTCTTCCTTGAGCGCTCGATTCTTCGGCCATTCTGAGCTCTCTGAAACGCGTCCTCCGCCAACTTCTCTTGTCCCGATCTTTGGAAGACAAGCCCAAGCAGGTGGAATGCTTCACCATAGCTCTCGTCCATCGCAACTGCCTTTCGGAGATGTCGAATGGCTAAGGAGTCGCGGCAAAGTTGATAATACAAACAGGCAAGCGCGTAGTGCGCCTCCGGAGAAGGCTTTAGCGCCAGTGCGCGTTTGAACTCTCTCAAAGCCTGCTGCCACTTTTGTTCGGCTATGAACAGCCTGCCAAGCACGTAATGCGCAGCAAATGAACCACATCCACGTCTCGTGGCAGCACTCAAAAGCTTCTTCGCCTGCTCGACCTCGCCCTCATCGGCACAGGTCAGCCCAAGTAGGAGTGAAATCCGAGTGTTTTCTGGTGCTGCTTCATGAGCGCGCGCCAAGTAAGTTCGAGCCAGTTTTGTTTCGCCGGCACGAAAGAAGTGTTCGCCTAGAAATGAAAGTAAGAGTGAATTACCTACATCAATCTGGGCTGCACGGCGTAGAGATTTGATCCCTCGAGACACCTGCTGATCTTCGATCAGTAGAAAACCTTCATTGACAAGTTGTTCAAACGCACCTATCTGGTTTCCTTTGTAATTCGCTACAACTTTGAGGCGCAACTCCTCGCGTCGACTACTCGCTTCCTGATCTTCAGCATCCCTTTGGCAGCGGTCATTCCACAGCTTCTCAAGCCTCTCGCTCTGAACGACACCATCTTCGGTTAAGAGTGCAATCAGGGCCTTCACAAGAGCACGGTCAAAATAGGAGTTCTGTGCCTGGCGTAGCAGCAGATCGAGCCCTCTTTCCAGCCTTTCGGTTAAGCGACTCAATCGATTTTCGACCGCCGAGATGCGCTCCAACAGGTGCTCTTCACTTGAGGCGCCCGCCTCTGCTGCTTCAAAACGAGCGGCCGGAGGCTCGGTCACGATCATCAGCCTCGTTCCGCAACGAGAGCAAAACTCCTGACCTAATGCGTTTGCGGAAAGGCACTTTTGACAGTAATGGGCCACACGTGGCATATGGTTCGACATGCTCCTATCTAATATTCGTAAAAATCTAATATTCGTAAAAACCTCTTCCGCTCTTTCTGCCTAACCACCCGGCATCAACGTACTTCTTGAGCAAGGGACAAGGCCGGTACTTCGGATCGCCTAAACCTTCATGCAAAACATTCATTATGGCCAGGCAAACGTCCAGGCCAATGAAATCAGCCAAAGCCAACGGGCCCATGGGATGGTTCATACCAAGCTTCATAATTCCGTCTATGCTTTCGCGCGACGCTATTCCTTCTTGAAGAGTAAAAATCGCTTCGTTGATCATTGGCATCAAGACGCGATTCGAAACAAAACCTGGGGAATCCTGGCATTCCAATGGCGTTTTGCCGAGTCGTTCTGCAAAATTCCGCACTTTTTCATAACATTGGTCGGAAGTGGCAATACCGCGGATAACCTCAACTAACTTCATCACCGGTACAGGATTCATAAAGTGCATACCGATGACCTTCTCAGCCCGTCGCGTCACTGCACCAAGCTTAGTTATCGAAATCGAGGAGGTGTTCGAGGCGAGAATGGTTTCAGGTTGAGCAAGCTGATCCAGCTCTTTAAAAACTGAAGATTTTATGTCGTAGTTTTCAGCGACTGCCTCAATTACTAGTGCTGCCCCTCGCATCTCGGTGAGCGCTGTCGTTGTCTTTATCCTCGCTAGAATTGTACGCTTCTCATCTTCAGTCAAGCGCCCCTTATCGACGTCACGCTGTAAGCTCTTTTCAATTCTCCGAAAACCTCTGTCAAGGAATTCGTCACTGATGTCGTGTAATACAACCGCATGGCCCGCCTGGGCAAAGACTTGGGCAATACCGTTGCCCATCGTGCCTGCCCCGACCACGCCGATAGTTTCACTCATAGAAGGTGTGTTGCCAGATCTAGCGTTCGACTGCCATAGCCACTGCATTGCCTCCGCCTAAGCAGAGCGCCGCAATGCCACGATGCGCATCGCGACGTTTGAGTTCATATAGCATAGTTGTTAACAGTCGTGACCCGGATTGACCAATAGCGTGACCCAATGCGACCGCGCCTCCATTGACATTCACTCGCTCTGGATCAAGGTTGAGTTCTCTGATAATTGCAACGGCCTGAACAGCAAATGCTTCATTCAACTCGATCAAGTCCACTTCGGTGAGCGACCATCCAGCCTTTTTGAGCACGCTTCGGATTGCTTCTACGGGCGCCATCATCACTAGGGCTGGCTCAATGCCCGAGGTAGCCTGGGCAACGATGCGGGCCATTGGCTCAACTCCCAATGACCGAGCCCTTTCAAGAGAAGTAACCACCAATGCGGAAGCCCCATCGTTTACGCCAGGGGCATTGCCGGCTGTCACTGTACCATCAGCTTTGAACGCTGGTTTGAGTTTGGCCAATGCTTCGACTGAAGTATCTTCACGCACAGGTTCATCTGTTTTAAGTACAATCGGTGAGCCCTTTTTCTGCGGTATTTCAATGGGCAGTATTTCGTCAGCGAATTTGCCGGCTCTCATTGCCGCAGCCGCCTTGCGATGCGAGTTTAATGCAAACCTGTCTTGCTCTTCTCTCGTCACGTTGTATTTTTCAGCTACTACCTCAGCAGTGCAACCCATATGATAATCCTCGAATGCGCACCAGAGTCCATCGTGAATCATCGCATCCACGAGAACACCGTTACCTAACCGATATCCCTCGCGAGCTTTTGGAAGTAGATAAGGAGCATTGGACATGGACTCCATACCACCGGCAACAACGATATCGACATCACCGAGCTGAATTCCCTGTGCCGCCAACATCACTGCCTTCAAACCAGAGCCGCAGACTTTATTAATAGTGACCGCCGATACTTTCGGGGGTAAACCACCCTTGAGGGCTGCCTGGCGTGCAGGGTTCTGGCCCACGCCAGCTTGAATGACGCATCCCATGATCACTTCGTCAACATCATCACTCTTAATTTCCGCTCGTCTTACACTCTCGCGCACAACTAAGGCGCCGAGATCTGTCGCAGAGAGAGATTTTAGCGAACCCAAATGCTTTCCAACCGGAGTTCGGACAGCGCTGATGATTACTGCATCTCTTATTTCGGACATTGCACTCCTCAACTGAAATCAACTGAACTATTCGCTACGAGGCTACGCGATCTAATTATACTCTTTGGATCGAGCAACACTCTAATCATTACTGATTAGGGGTTGTAGGTGTCAAGAAAGGATGAAGGATGAAGGGATGACGATGTCATTTTTCATTTGGCATTTTTCATTTTTCATTGTTCACCGACCCTTTCGCCATAACAACACGTAAGCTTTTCAAGGCAAAAGGCGAAAATCTAAAAATG
>CAZNPP010000133.1:0-12254 GCA_964574785.1 uncultured Chloracidobacterium sp.
AATGGTTGCCGAGAGTTTCTGGTTCTCGCAACCACCCTCAGGTGGTCTGACGCTGGCTTCTGACTTCTGACTTCCTCGTTCATGAATTATGGACCTTCCAGTAAACCCAACCATCCCGCCGATGCTCGCTAAGCGAGTCGCTGAGTTACCTGTCGCCGGTAGCTGGATTTTCGAGCCGAAGTGGGATGGTTTCCGAGCCCTGGTCTTCAAGCACGGCGACGAGATCTTGATCCAGAGTCGCGACGAAAAATCGTTCAACCGCTATTTCCCCGAATTGTTAGAGCCGCTTCAGTCACAGTTGCCTGCACGGTGTGTACTCGATGGTGAAATAGTTGTTGCCAGCAATGGCGTTCTCGATTTCGACGCCTTACAACTGCGCATTCACCCTGCTGCGTCCAGAGTGAAGCTCCTTTCACAACAAATTCCAGCCTCAATGGTATTTTTCGACCTGCTCAGCAAGGGAGATCGTGACCTGCGTGGTACACCGTTCAAGGAGCGTCGAAAAAGACTCGAATCTCTTCTTTCTTCTGCAGTGCCCCCTATACACCTGACTCCTGCAACGAGTGACTTGAGTGTTGCCGCAGATTGGTTTCGTAGATTCGAAGGCGCAGGTCTTGACGGAGTCGTCGCTAAGCCGACTTCCGGAACCTACGAACCAAATAAGCGCGTGATGCTTAAGGTCAAGCACGAGCGCGAGTGTGATTGTGTCGTGGCGGGTTTTCGTTGGCACAAAAAGGGTGAGCGAACTGTTGTCGGCTCTTTGCTGCTCGGCCTGTACGATGACTCAGGCTCGTTGCAGCATGTAGGGGTTTGTGCGAGTTTCACGGATAAAAAGCGCCGCGAGCTCGTCGACTTCCTGGCGCCTTATCGGAAGAATGCTTTAGTCAATCATCCCTGGAAAGATTGGGCCAGTAGCGATGAGAGCAGTCCTAATCGTGTTCCTGGGGCACAGAGTCGCTGGAGCCAGGGAAAGGATCTGTCTTGGGAGCCACTTCGTCCCGAGTTAGTAGTTGAAGTGGCGTACGATCACATGCAGGGCAATCGCTTTCGTCACACAGCACAGTTTCGAAGATGGCGCACGGACAAGAAGCCCAGCGAGTGCACCTATGAACAGCTCGAAGTTGTTCCTCCCGAGGAACTCACAACAATTTTTGCTAGCGGGCTTTAATGCGCAAAGAAATCAACGCAAGGACGCAAAGAGGCTAAGACGCAAAATTCTGGAAAAGCTTGGGAATTCTTTTGAGAAGCTTTGCGTCTTAGCTTCTTGGCGGCTTTGCGTGACTTCGGTTCCTGGACGCACGCCACTCACGTGTTGGATCGTCATCCGGATCAGGCGTTTGTTGGGGTGGCCGCAACCCCTGCGGTACGTTCCGCAGATTTACTCTAATCCTGGTCCAAGTCGATGATCTCCCTCTCATCGAGTCGATCAGCACGTCGTCCACAGCGAGAAATTTAGCCACTTCCGGGTACTTATTCTTCCACTTTTCTAGTCCTGCGAGTGCGGCTTCCTTGTCCGGAGAGTTTGCTATTACAAGAAGTGGCGCCTTTGGGAGCAGCTTCTTTACCACGCCTTTTGCACGCGAAGGGGCGACGCGTGGCGCTTCACCTTCCATCTTACGAAAGTGAGGGGGCCACGGGGCATCGCCTAGCCCCGAAGCCTCATCTTCTGCCGCAAGCGCGAGTAGCTTTTCCAGCGAACCAGGTTTGGAATCCATATCTGCATGCGGATCACTAATCTCTGCAAAGCGCCTGGGCATTGTGAGCACAGTAAAGTCTGCCGGATCACAATCAGGAACTTCATGCCAGTGAAGTGGTGCTGACACACGTGCGTCAGGAAGAGGGCGAACGGAATACGCAGAGCATGTTGTGCGATCCTTAGCGTTCTGATTGTAGTCAAGGAACACTCCATGCCGTTCCTCTTTCCACCACTTCGACGTAGCTAACTTTGGTAAGCGTCGCTCGACTACACGCGACAGTGCGAGTGCAGCACGACGCACTTGTGTGAAGGTCCAAAGCTGATGAATCCGTACATTAACGTGCATACCTCTTGAGCCGCTGGTCT
This sequence comes from uncultured Chloracidobacterium sp., assembly GCA_964574785.1. Taxonomy (GTDB): domain Bacteria; phylum Acidobacteriota; class Blastocatellia; order Pyrinomonadales; family Pyrinomonadaceae; genus PSRF01. The sequence continues at coordinate 2,063 of CAZNPP010000133.1, forward strand.
TGGGCCAACCGCGCAGCCCCAGCTCTTCAAGAATTGACTTTACTTCAAGAGCAACACGACATACGTCCCCCCAACCAACACCAGGCACGGGATCGAGATCCACCCGCAATTCATCCGGATGTTCCAGATCCCCGGAGCGCACTGGATGCGGATGTAGCTCGATGCAACCGAGGTTAACGATCCACACCAGCCCTGCCGCATCATCGACAACGACCTCCTCCGCCTTGCGACCTGAGGGGAATGACAGACTAACGGTCCGCAACCAGGCGGGCCGATTAGATGGAGCACGTTTCTGATAAAAAGCCTGGCCCTCGGCGCCGTCAACGAAACGCTTGAGAACTATTGGACGATCGCCAATTCCTGCGAGAGCTCCGGGTGCGACGGACAGGTAGTAACGAACAAGATCAAGTTTCGAGAGCTTAACTTGTTTCGAGAAATAGGGTTTCTCAGGATGAGTCACACGGACCTCATGTCCGTTGATCAAAAGAACCTCGGTTGCGTTATTTGTGGTCACGAAAACACATTCGTCGTACTTCTAAAATCAGAAGGCTACCGCTGCTCCAATTGCTGACCGCACCTTGTCACCTATCAATATCTCGTCACAGGAGGCAGGAAGCAGGAGGCAGGAGACAGCGAAGGTGACTCCTGAGTCCTGCCTCCCTCCTCCTGCTCCTGGCTCCTGCTTCCTGACCTTCTCCTCGTACTGCTGAGGCGTTAGCACGTCCCAATAGACATTGTAGTAGTTGTAGAAAAGCTCGTTATAGGGTCGTAAGGTTACGTCGTGGGGCCGCGCTACTCCAATAATACGAAATGCCAGGTCAGGACCGGGCTTACGCTTAACTGCATCTGCCAGCTTCTGGAGATTTGTGACGAGGAATGAAACCTCCGTCACTGGGTGGTGGAAGTTTTGTACTTGATCTGCGGCGTAAGGAACTGTTTGGCTAGCAGGAACGGGTCCCAGATCTCCAGCCAGCACAAGGGGACCGTATAGGAAAGCTATTTTGTTTGGATCGTCTGGTGTTGGCTCGATACGGACAGCTAGCGGAATAGTGACTTGCAGGACGTCACCTGCGCGCCATGTACGGCTAACCTCGGCATACTCACCTGGACGTTGCAATACGCTCAGCGGCTTACCGTTCAAGCGAAATTGTAACTCTGCAGTCGCCCAAGCGGGATAGCGGACTTTTAGGCGAAGCGGCAAAGGCTGTTTCGGCTTGAGGTGAAACTCGACAAAACCACTTTGCGGATAGCTGGTCTTCTGCTCAAGCACCAAACCCTTCTCCTCCCAATTAAGGCGCGAAGGAATAAAGAGATTGACGTACAGACCGTCTGCATCGTGATAGTAGATTGAATCGTTATATTTTGTGTGATTCTCTATGCCAGTCCCCACACAGCACCAAAAAGAATCTTCTGGAGTGCTGAAGGTTTTAAAGTGTCCCGGCTTAAGCGACATGAAATAAGCGAACATGCCTCGCTTGGGTTCCTGGGTTGCCAGGATGTGATTATAAAGCGCGCGTTCGTAGTAATCGAAGTATTGAACATCGGGCTGCCAAGCAAACAAATGGCGGGTAAGCTTAAGCATGTTGTAGGTGTTACAGGATTCTGCGGTCGCTGGTCCCAACCGTTTACTTAGCTGATTGGGTGGACCGAAATGTTCATTTTCACTGTTACCACCAATAACGTAAGTGTGGTGATTCACGACACGGTCCCAGAAGAACGTGGCGATCTGGCGCCCTTCAGTTTTGCCAGTTATTTCGTAAAGTCTGGCCTCTCCAATAATTTTTGGTATTTGCGTGTTGGCGTGCTTGCCTGACAACTCGTCCCGGCCTTCGAGTAGTGGACGCATTATTGCCTCATGATAGAAGCGAAGAGCGACTTCCAAATATTTCTTTTCTCCTGTAAGGGCGTAGATATCGGCCAGCGTTTCGTTCATTCCACCGAACTCAACACGCAGCATTTGTTGCTGCTGTTCTGGGGTGAGATATCGTGTCACATCATCAATCCAGTCGGCTAGCTTTAACGCGACCGCACGAGCCTGAGTATTGCCCGCGAACACCCACGCATCTTTAAGGCCTGCGAGTACTTTATGCTGGGTATACCACGGCACCCATGCTCCACCTTTGAAGTTAAACCCTCCTTCAACGTCAACCTTACCTTCCCTTAGGGCTCGCAGGGTTTGAAGCTCTAAAGGCGGTAGCGCGCCGATGTAACCATCCTTGTAAGCATCTTGGCATTCGGCCATCTCCTTTACTATGTAACCAATGCGATCGCTAAAACGATCATCCTGAGTCGCAGCATATTGTTGCGAAAGAGCTGTCAGATAATGACCCAACGTGTGGCCAGCAACGCCGCGTGCTTCCCACCCGCCGTAAATCGCTCCTTTAGGTTTCAGGCCGGCGTATTTGCGGGTGTTATGCAACAACCTATCGGGATCAAGCGCCAGCAGGTATTTCGCATTACGCTCCCTGGCCGCCTTGAAGGGGCTCTCGAGCAACTGCACTTGCTGAGCATTGAAAGGTTGGGTTTTTATCGGTTTGTCGGGAGGTTCCTGGATGGAGTTGGATTGCGCCGGCAGGGTAACTAGGCCGCAGAGCGTGAGAATTAGCAGCGCTAAGTGAGGCAGATTCATAAGGCAAAGCCACATCATCAAAGGCTAAGGATGAAGGAGGAAGGATGAAGGATGAAGGCGAAAGGACCATTTGCCATTTTATACTTGTCATTTGCCATTTTTCATTTTTGGATTCACGCGCTAAAGGGAATAACAATGAAAAATGTCAAATGTCAAATGAAAAATGGCAAATGGTCCTTTCGCCTTCATCCCCTTTTCCTAGTCGCCGAGCATTTCGGCGGTCTCTGCCTTGGCAGCTGCTTTGGCCTTCTCTCGGCGGCTCCTGATGTATTCGTATAGCGGCGGCGTTAGCGATAAAGCTACGACGATGATCACGACCCACTCGATGTGTTTGTCGAGGTCTGGAATCAGGCTACCGAGAAAATAGCCACCCAAAACCATGCTGAATACCCACAGGAATCCTCCCACGACATTGAAGACCACAAACTTGCGATAGGGCATCTTCGCGGCGCCGGCTACGATGGGCGCAAACGTTCTGACAATGGGAACAAACCTCGCGATGATTATGGTCTTGCCGCCATACTTCTCATAAAAACTGTGTGCCTTTTGCAGATGGCTCGGGCGAAACAACAACGACTTAGGTCGTTTGAAGATGTGAGGACCTAGCTTCGAACCAGAGTAGTAGCCTACGGCATCACCTACCACAGCAGCGACAAAGAGCGTGCTCAACAGGATAGTAACGTTGAGATCGCCCTTAGCGGCGAACAGACCGGCTACAACAAGGAGCGAGTCGCCAGGCAGAAAAAAACCTGCCGCCAAACCTGTCTCGGCAAACACTATGAAGATCAAGACCAGGTGTCCTGCAGCCGCCAACGTCCGAGGATCAATGGACTGCTTAATCTGTTGAAAGAATTCGAAAAGAGTTTCCATAAATACCCTTTAATGTCAGATGACCGGAAGCTTTGCGCCACTGGCTCGCCCCATCCAAGATGCTAGCATACAGGATTGAGTTAAATGTGACCACGAAAGGCTAAAGTGCAAATGGAAGTCGGAGATACCCTAAGCAAAAGAGGCAGTATCAAGACTAAAGACCACCAACGTGCCGTTGGTGGTCTTTACTTCTGACACACAAGCATAGGGTACTTCTAAAAGCTGATGTGCACCAAACAACGATACATAAGCAATTAGAATCTAACTGTTTCGTGTTTCTATGGGGGGCAGGTCAGGGTTATCATTACGAATAAAGGGGTTTTTATGGCTAGCTACAACACACTTAAAACAACAATTCTCTTAGCAGCCTTGACTGGGCTATTGGTAGCTATGGGAGGCTTGCTTGGCGGCACTTCCGGGATGCTGTTCGGATTGATTGTTGCTATCGTTATGAACTTTAGCAGCTACTGGTTTTCGGATCGCATTGCTCTGAAGATGGCCGGAGCAAAAGAAGTTTCTTATCAGCAAGCACCGGAGCTCCATGATCTGGTTGCCAGCCTCGCGCAAGCTGCCGGCATGCCTAAACCAAGAGTTGCGATTGTAGCTTCGGATGCCCCGAACGCCTTTGCAACTGGCCGAAATGCGAATAACGGTTTGGTTGCCGTGACTACTGGAATTCTGCGCATACTTGACCACCGCGAATTGTCAGCTGTATTGGCTCATGAGTTGGGCCATATTCGAAATAAAGACATTCTCGTGAGTGCTATAGCAGCAACATTCGCGGGCGCGATCACGCTGCTTGCTCATCTTGGTCACTTCGCCATGATCTTCAGCGGAAGAAGCGACAGCAGTGACCGCGGCGGAGGTCTGGTTGGAGCCCTGCTAATGATCATTGTCGCCCCCCTGGCAGCCACAATTATTCAGTTAGCTATCTCGCGTTCGCGTGAGTTTGGTGCTGACAGGACGGGCGCCGAAGTTGGGGGAGATCCGGAAGCATTGGCTTCTGCACTCGAAAAACTGGAAGCTTATTCAAAGCGTATTCCGCTACCCGTGGACCCAGCTGTTTCACATCTATTCATCGTGAAGCCATTGACAGGCTTTGCGATGCAGAACCTGTTCAGCAGCCATCCGCCTACTCATGAGCGCGTTGCGCGACTACGACAGATGGCACGTGAACGCCAGATGCACACGGCGAGTACGTTTGGCCGCATGAAAAGTTAGAAGATTCTTTCAAAAAAACAACGGAAAACCGCCAGGTGGCAAAGTTTGCTTCCTGGCGGCTTGGCGTTGAATGGCGTACAGAAAACTTGGTGAAGTGCTCATCCAGATGCCTTCAAACCCCTGACATCATTTCGTCATAGATAATATGTTCAATTTCACTCCTGAAAAGCGGCCGCGGAGGCTCACAACTATCGTCCAGATCGTCTTAAAATTAGGTAGCACGCGACGAGGTTGCAAACGTGATTTTTCAGGATCGAACCGACGCAGGTAGACAACTAGCATCGAAACTTACGAAATATGCAGGTTCCGCAGATCTCCTTGTACTTGCTCTGCCGCGCGGGGGTGTACCTGTCGCCTTAGAAGTAGCGCAGAAACTAGGTGCTCCACTTGACGTATTCTTAGTACGGAAACTAGGCGTTCCAGGACATGAGGAGTTGGCCATGGGAGCAATTGCATCCGGAGGCGTTCGTGTGACTAACGAGGATGTAGTGCGTTTCCTGAATATACCTGACGAAGTCATTAATATTGTCGAAGCGGAGGAGCGCCGCGAATTGCAACGCCGCGAGAACGTTTATCGTTCTGGCAGAACGCCAATCGAAGTAGAAGGAAAGATAGTCATCCTCGTTGATGATGGTTTAGCTACTGGTTCAACAATGCGAGCTGCCGCCAAAGCCCTGCAACTGCAGAACCCAGCGCGCATCGTAATAGCCGTCCCAGTTTCCGCTCCCGAAACCTGCGAAGAGTTTCGCCGCGAAGTTGATGAGATCGTATGCGTTGCAACACCAGATCCTTTTCGCGGAGTGGGACTTTGGTACGAAAACTTTGCGCAAACCACCGACGAAGAGGTTCGTGAGCTTTTGCAGCAAGCAGCACACAGTAAACAAGATGTGAGGTGAGAATCGCCCATATGGCAACACAGGAAATTCCACAAGAACAATGGTTAGCATTTTTTGATGGATTCAGCCGGCAACATCAGGGATGGCTTGCAACTCTCGAAGTATTTGGACCTGAGATTGGTGCGCAAAAGGAAGCTCGAAATCTGCCACTTGAGGGTATCACCGCGGATCTGAAGGGCCCGGAGTCGGAGACGATCTCAATCAGTTTCGGCAAGGGACCAGAAGAGCACGTGACGCACTTAATCAAGAATCCAAAACGTATCTGGCTGGAACAGTCTCTGCAGGGAGCAAATGCCGCCCTGGAGATTGAATCGAGTGACGAGGTAAAAACGCTGTTGCGTTTTCGGTCGACACTGCCGACTGAGATGTTGAATGGCGTGGTGTTAGAGCCCTGAAGGTTAAAGTTTAATCTTCAGGTGCAGGCATGATGGTTGCCTCCATGCGGTTGAAAGGAGTTACCATGCCTGAAAAGCAAACACTCAAGAGTGCTCAGAAAGCTAAACGGGAAGGCAAAGCCCCAAGCACCCAGGCTGGGGAATTTGTCAGAGAAGAGATCGAGCACATCCGCGAAGGTAAACACGGTGCTCGCTCAACGAAACAGGCAATTGCCATCGGATTATCAAAGGCACGCCGTTCCGGCGTTAAGCTTCCGCCCCCGGAAAAAGGGCATGCTTCTGAGGAAACGAGACGCCAAGCTCAGCGCGACTCGCAAAAAGGGCGAAGCAGCGCGAAGTCAAAACCATCGACAAAACGCTCTCGAGCAACATCACGCGCGCTAAAGCGGGAAGGGAAGAGCGCCGCTTCAAAGGCATCTCTCTCTCAGCAAGCTCGAAGTGCCGCTGCCCGCCGTTCCAAATCCTCACGGTCCAAGTCTGCTAAGAAGGCGGCTGCGACTCGCAAGAAATAATCTCTACCCCGGAATTTCGTCTGCTTTAGTGGACTGAACACCGCCGTAAGACTCCGTCAACCTAAAACACTTCGCACCTCCTCTTGGAGCACTGCTTGGTTGCTGTGCATAATACACCGCAGGTAGTCGAGGGACTCCATTAAGATAGTTGATTATGCCTACAGATGATTTGGAACGAGAAGGTTTGGCGATCGCGGAAGCTGAGAGCGATGTTGAGCTTCGGAAGCCGTCGCTATATAAGGTTCTAATTCACAATGATGACTTTACTTCGATGGAGTTTGTTGTTTTCGTTCTGCAAACTGTATTCGGACATGGCGAAACAGAAGCCGTACAGATCATGCTTAAAGTACATAAGGAAGGCGTCGGAGTCGCTGGTCTCTATACTTTTGAGGTTGCCGAGATGAAGGCGGCAAAGGTAACGACTCTGGCCCAAGCCAACGAGTTTCCCCTGCTCTGTACCGTCGAAGAAGTTGGAAGCAGTGCTTAAATTATGATTACTCGAGAACTCCAGAACACCTTGAGCTCAGCAGTTGAGGAGTCGATTAAGCGGCGCCATGAATACGTTACTCTTGAGCATCTGTTATTCGCATTACTCGACGACCGGACGGCGAGCAACGTTATCTATCACTGTGGCGGGAACGTCGAGAATTTGAAAACAGAGCTCGAGGAGTTCTTTAAGGAGCAGAATGAAAGACTCGCCGGCAAGCAAACGGATATGCCGGAACAGACGCTGATGTTCCAGCGCGTGCTCGAGTACGCGCTTCTACAAGCTCAAGCGAGCGAGCAGAAGGAAGTTACCAGTGCGAACATTCTTGCGGCCCTGTTTTCTGCGGAGCATTCACACGCTGTCTATCTCCTGAAGAAGCAAGGCATTAGCCGATTAGATGTTCTGAGCTACATTTCCCATGGCATATCGAAGCTCGATGAAGACCAGGAGCCCTTAATGGAGGGCATGGACCAACTTCCTGATGACGAGCGCGAAACATCGTTAAAAGATCCATTGAAAGCTTTTACTGTAAACCTGATCGATCAGGCCGCCGGCGGTTTTATCGATCCCCTTATTGGAAGAACCGGTGAACTTCAACGGACCATCCAGATCCTTTGCCGTCGCCGCAAAAACAATCCAATCTATGTAGGTGAACCCGGCGTTGGCAAGACGGCCATAGCTGAAGGTCTGGCGTTAAAGATTTATCGTGGGGAAGTACCTGAGATTCTTCAGTCGGCGCAGGTTTACGCGCTCGACATGAGTGCAGTGCTTGCGGGAACAAAGTACCGCGGTCAATTCGAACAGCGGTTCAAGGGAGTCCTGGCAGCGCTTAAGAAGATTCCGAACTCAATCCTTTTTATCGATGAGATCCATACAATTGTTGGTGCGGGCGCTGTTAGTGGTGGCTCAATGGATGCGTCAAACATTCTTAAGCCCGCGCTTGCGTCGGGGGAACTGCGCTGCATTGGTTCTACAACCTATGGCGAATACAAAGCTGCCTTCGAGAGAGACCGCGCACTTGCTCGTCGTTTTCAAAAGATCGAGATCGGGGAAACTAGTGTCGAAGAAACAGTGAAGATTCTGAACGGGCTGAAGAGCTACTACGAGGAGTATCACGGAGTGCGTTACAGCCCGAAGGCGTTGCGAGTAGCCGCGGAACTATCAGCCAAATACATGCATGATCGCGCGCTGCCAGATAAAGCCATCGATGTGGTTGATGAGGCTGGCGCTGCGATGAAGTTGCTTCCTCCTACGAAGAGATCCAAGACAATTCGTGCTGAGGAAATCGAAAATGTTGTCGCGCGCATGGCCAAGATTCCGCCCAAGACAGTCGTTAGTTCTGAAAAGGAGCAACTTGGAGAACTCAAGAGCAAATTGCAAGCAGTTATCTTTGGACAAGACCATGCTATCAATCAGGTTGTGAGTGCTATAAAACTTTCGCGCTCAGGGCTTGGTCAACCTGAAAAACCCGTTGGGTCATTTCTCTTTTCCGGTCCAACTGGCGTAGGAAAGACTGAACTTGCAAAACAGCTTGCCACAGTTTTAGGAGTGGAATTCATACGCTTTGACATGAGCGAATACGCCGAGAGCCATACCGTTTCACGGCTCATCGGCGCGCCTCCTGGATATGTGGGATTCGATCAGGGAGGACTGTTGACGGATGCGATCAATAAGACTCCATATGCTGTTTTGGTTTTGGATGAGATTGAGAAGGCGCATCCTAATCTTTTCAATATTCTGTTGCAGGTGATGGATCATGCGACACTAACTGACAACAATGGCAAGCGCGCCGATTTTAGAAATGTCATTCTGATCATGACCACCAATGCCGGCGCCCGGGAGATGAGCGAGGGTGGAATAGGATTCCAGAAAGATATCGGTAGAGGGCAGGGAAGGGGCGCCATCGAGCGCACATTCAGCCCTGAGTTCAGAAATCGGTTGGACGCTTGGATTGCTTTTAAACCTCTCAGTTTCGAAGTAATCGAAAAGATTGTTGATAAGTTTATTGATGAACTAAACGGACAGCTTAAAGAGAAGCGAGTTGCAGTGAAGTTGTCGGGGGATGCTCGGGCATGGTTGGCGAAACGAGGCTTCGACCCATTATACGGCGCGCGTCCAATGGCGCGGCTAATTCAATCTAAAATCAAAGAGCCTCTTGCGGAGGAACTTCTTTTCGGAGGGGTCCCGTTGATGGGTGAAGTGGTTGTGGACATGGAAGCTGAGGATCTTGTTCTAAGGAAGAAGTCAGAAGTCGAAACAGGTGAATGATGGATGGAAAATGGTGAATCGTGAATCGTGAATCGTAAATGTGAATCGATCAATCGAACGGTTCACGATTCACGATTCACCATTCTGGCTCCTGACTCCTGTCTTCTAACCGCGATGGCTCTAATTCACTTTCCAGACCCCGACCTCGCTTCTCCAGAAGGCATTGTCGCCATCAGTAGTAGCCTCAACACGCCCAACCTTATTCGCGCCTATCGTCGCGGTATATTTCCCTGGCCACTGGATGAGTACTTCGTGCCATGGTGCTGCCCAGCAGAGAGAGCGATTCTCGAGTTTAATGAGCTTCGTATCCCACGCCGGCTCTCGAGAATGAAACGGCAAGCACGCTTTCGCTTCACGATTGACGAGGCATTTGAAGCGGTGATTGTGTCGTGCGCTAACGTCAGTCGGAAGACTGAAACTGGTACGTGGATTACCAGAGAAATGATACGTGCCTACTGCGAGCTGCATAGAAAGGGCCATGCTCACAGTGTTGAAGCGTGGGATGGCAACACGCTCGTCGGCGGGATATATGGGGTAGATGCTGGGGGAGCTTTTTCAGGTGAGAGCATGTTCTATTATCGACCAAATGCGTCAAAGCTTGCTTTGCTCCATCTAATTGAACATCTTGAGAGTAGAGGATTAGATTGGCTTGACATTCAGATGATAACCCCTCACATGGAAGCACTTGGAGCTAAGATAATTCCTCGGTCGACATTCTTGAGAAAGCTATCACTTGCTTTGGACCAGAACAGAAGCTTGTTCTAACCACGAGTGACGGGCGATGAGTGATATCACTCATCACTCGCCAATCGCCAATTCTTGTGATGATACTCGGTCATGTGGCAAATTGCTGGCGCGGTTATTAGTATCTCAGCGTTAATTGGGCGTAGCATGGATGTAAGATCGAAGGATTA
>CAZNPP010000134.1:0-12227 GCA_964574785.1 uncultured Chloracidobacterium sp.
TTTATCGCGTTCGTAATAGGCGCGCTCGCGCCGATGCATTAATGCTTTCCACAAAATGTGTTTATCCCTTTTCAAAAAAACGCTTTAAAGCTGCTCGCCGAATAATAATTGCCGCTGTAGACGAATCTAACAAATAGGGACAATTAGTCAAATAGACAAAAAATAAGGGGCACCGTGGTGCCCCTGGTCAAGCAGTTAACGGCTGACAGTTTCAAGAGCGCTAGCTAGAAAGAAATAGTCACGTTGTTCGAACAGGTTGAGGTGCCCGCCTCACACACCCTATAGGTGTAAGAACCTCCGCCACGATTGTTGATGTTGTCTGTATGGAAGCCGTCATTGGCTGTGGTTGTGATTAGCCCGTTGTTACGAAACACATCCACGTCTGTTGAGCTCGCGCCGGACCATGTAAGATCAGCTTTTTGCAGTCCCTGCACTTTGTAACCACTAACTTGGAGATCTATGCCACCTGTTGATGAACTGACCGTGACATTCTGCGATGACGAGCCGGTTAGACCACCGTTGTCTGTGACCGTCAGTTCTACAGTGTAGGTACCTCCCCCTCCGTAGGTGTGGCTCACGCTCACACCGGAACCGGTAGTGTTGTCGCCGAATTTCCAGCTGTAACTAGTGATAGACCCGTCGGAATCATTTGATCCGCTGCCATCGAAAGTACAAGTGAGATCCGTACAACTGTAGGTGAATGATGCAGTCGGCGGATTGTTTCCACCACCGCCGCCGCCACCACCTCCTCCACTACTGAAGTTGAGTGTATAGAGGAGTAGGTTTGGAGTTGCCGAACTCGTCATTCCACCTATTTTGTTAGCAGTCGCGTTGCTTTCGATAGCCTGTTCCACTTGACTAGGAGTCGCTGTGGGGTTGCCTTCCAGGAACAGAGCTGCGCCGCCAGCTACGTGCGGCGTCGCCATTGATGTGCCGCTTATAGTATTCGTAGCGGTGTTGCTGGTACTCCAAGCCGAAGTTATACTTACGCCAGGTGCTAATAAGTCCACGCACGATCCATAATTCGACCACGAAGCCTCCTGATCACTACTGTTAGTAGCTCCAATTGTTAGTGCTGCCGGGACACGCGCGGGCGAATAATTGCAGGCATTCTGGGGGCGTCCGGCAATGTTTCCGTTGCCCGCTGCCACGGCATACGAAACACCAGCGTTGATCGAATTCGTTACCGCGGTGTCAAGTGAACTCGAAGCGCCACCTCCGAGACTCATGTTAGCTACAGCTGGCTTCACGTGGTTGCTTGTTACCCAATCGACTCCTGCGATAACACCGGATGTTGAGCCGGAACCATTACAATCCAAAACTCGCACTGCGAAAAGTTTGACTGCCTTGGCCACTCCGTAAGTGGTTCCTCCCACGGTACCCGCTACGTGTGTCCCGTGTCCGTGGCAATCATTTCCATTACCGCCGAATACATCGATGCCGAGAACTGCCCGACCCCCAAACTCGTTGTGAGAATATCTGATTCCCGTATCGAGAATGTAAGCATTAACACCAGATCCGGTGGCATTGTAGGTGTACGTGCCGCTCAGTGGTAGGTCACGTTGATCTATGCGATCAAGTCCCCAAGTTGCGTTGCTCTGGGTAGTTACTATCGACATCTCACCGTCTTCTTCCACATAGGCCACCCTTGGGTCGCGACTCATCGCAATTGCCGCTGCTTCCGGCATCACAACCGAGAATCCTCTAAGCGCACTGGTGTATACATGTCTGGCAGAACCCCCATGTGCAAATGTCATAGCCAGTGCCGCCTCATGAGGAAGGCCTGCTTTCTCGTTAAGAACAACAATATAGTGACCCGGAATCGCGCGCTCCGCTCTCAAAAGTTTGCCCTGAGAGCGTTGACTCGCGACCGCAGACACTGAAGCTGTGTTGAGAGACGAGTTGAAGACAAATGTAAGGCACAGCACAGTAAGGGCCAGCACCAGAATGATTTTGTATTTCATGCAATCCTCCCCGGAGTTTTCCTTCAATCAGTTTTTCTAGTTTGACTGGTTTAAGTTTTGTAGACACAATTCCGAGCGTCAAAAAGAGGTCCAGATACAAAACGACCCTTTTGCCGTCAAGCTATGATGGAGCGAAATGCGTTGAGGAAGGTTCCCCGGCAATAACTGCCAGCATTCACCAAAGCGAATCTAGAGCGCAAACTGTATAAGACGGACTTACCTTAATTGTCAATGTCTAACGACGCTCCTTCTCCAGAAAACTGAATAATGTTCAACGAGTTTGTTCGAACGAGCCTGCTCGGGAATAGCCGTAAACGATAGAAAATCGCCCGTTCGCTGGCTAGAGGGCCAGGGTAATTCAGATCTTTGGATGTCGACGAAGCTCTAATAAGCGCCGAACTATTTGTGGTAGCAGGCGGGACGTCCTGATAATGGAGCCCCGGGTGAAGTGGAATGCTAAGCCGTTAAATAAGCGGGAAGCCGCGGATGAATAAGGAAACCACCAGACATCAGGCAAAAATGAGAAACGGCTAACGTGGATGTGTTGTGGGGTTACCAATTCCAGTAACCCCATGCAACCGTGTGTACGTCCGTACCCGCTATCCTTTACTCCACCCCACGGTGTTTGCGCTATGCCGTGAGTGTAAACAACTTCGTTGACCATTACAGTGCCTGCCTGGATTTGTTCCGCAATTTTTCGCCCACGAGACACGTCCGTGGTCCAAACACTTGCGGTTAATCCGAACGGGCTGTCGTTCGCTAATTTGATCGCCTCAGCTTCTGTTCGAAAGGTCATTAAAGGAAGCACCGGACCAAACGTTTCATCGCGCATTACCTTCATGTCACGAGTGACATTGGTTAGAATAGTCGGTGGATAAAACATACCTTTGGTGTTTAGTCTGCTGCCACCTGTTAGAGCCGTCGCGCCATGAGTTATTGCATCATTCACGTGGGCTTCCACTATCTCGAGCTGGCGTTTACTCGACATTGAGCCAACATCAACCTCATCTTCTAGAGCGCTGCCCTGCTTCAGAGTGCTGGTCTGCTTGAGAATTTGCTCAATGAATGCAGTAGCAATTGATTCATGGACATAACACCGTTCGATAGAAGCGCAAGCCTGTCCGGAATTGGCAAAGGCTCCCCAGACTGCAGCGCGTGCTGCATTTTCCAGATTAGCGTCTTCAAGCACTATCATCGGGTCTTTTCCGCCCAACTCGAGCACAACCGGTGTAAGGTGTTTGGCTGCAGCCTCCGCAACACGCTTGCCGGTGACGACACTTCCCGTGAACATGATTTTGTCTACTTGAGCATCAATTAGCGCGCTTCCAACTGATCCATCTCCTATCAGTACTTCGAGCAGGCCCTCGCCAAGTCCAGCGCGCTCAAAAATCTCAACGATCTTCAATCCTGTCAGCGATGTCAGTTCACTTGGTTTGAGGATCACAGCGTTACCTGCCATTAGCGCCATGACAGTTTCCTGGGCAGGCGTAGCAAGAGGAAAGTTCCAAGGTGAGATAATTCCGACCACGCCTATAGGCTTATACACGATAGTTGATGCGCGACCCATAAAGCGAAGCTGACCAATGTTGACCTTCTGCGGTCGGAGGAGTTTTTGAGTGTGCCAGGCAAAGTAGTGCATCGCGTCGAGTGTTGGCACTACCTCTGTCGAGAGGGCTTCAGAAACGGGCTTTCCTGTCTCACGGGCAATGAGTTGGGCTATCCCCTGCCTTTCAGCTAGCAGGATCTCCCGAGCCCTGAGGATGATCTGTCGACGTTCTTTGAAGCTGAACCCAGCCCAATCTGGTTGAGCCGTTCGAGCGCGTTGAACGGTGGCGATTATCTGATCAGGTGTAGACTGGGGCACACGGCCGAGTTCCTCACCCGTGGCTGGATCAAGTGAGACGATCTCTTTTCTTTGCACCGGTTCTTTGTTGACAATGCTCGTACTCATAGCTTTTGGGCCGATTATCTACCAAAGCTGCTTGCGCGCCTAGCGGAGATGCGCCACGAAGTTCCCTCGGTTACAATGCAGAGCAAATTAACCATCAACGTTTTGGAGAAGCTCATATGATCAGACCGCAACTAGCGGAGTTCATGCGACGAATGGAACGGAAATCCATAGCCATTATTCCCAGCGCGCGCGAAGCTACTCGTTCGAACGACACTCAATATCGCTTTCGTCAGGATTCAGACTTCCTGTATCTCACCGGTTTTGAAGAACCCGACACAATCGCTGTTATCGCTCCCGAGAATGAACACAAATACATCCTGTTTGTGCGTCCACGTGACCCGGAACGAGAGATCTGGGACGGCAGGCGTGCTGGAGTCGAAGGCGCTAAAAGTGACTATGGTGCTTACGAAGCATTTCCAATCACTGAGTTTGATGAAAAATTACAAGATCTGCTTGATGGTACGGAACAGCTCTACTATCGCCTCGGTGTTAATCCTGATCTGGACGACACGATTATTCGACAAATTGCGCGCATGCGAGCGCTAAATCGAAAACCAATCCATCCACCGCAGACCATCATTGATCCTGCGGTCATTGTTCATGAGATGCGAGTCCTCAAGTCGGAGGAAGAGATTGCGTTAATGCAAAGCGCCGCTGACATTGCTGCGGAGGCGCATCGAGAGGCAATGAAAGCCGCGCGTCCAGGTATGAAGGAGTACGAGATCGAGGCTCTTATCGAAGGGATTTTTCGACGTCATGGCGCCGCTGGTCCAGCGTATACCTCAATCGTAGGAGCTGGAGCGAATGCTACGGTTCTGCACTACATCAATAATGACGGAGAGTTGCATGATGGGGATCTGCTGTTGATCGACGCTGGTGCGGAGTACCAGGGATATGCTTCCGATATTACGCGAACGTTTCCGATTAATGGTCGTTTTTCAAAGCCCCAACGTGAGATCTATGACCTCGTACTCGAGACACAAATGTCATGCATTGAGAGGGCTCGGCCGGGAGTGAAACACGATGATCTCAAAAACCATTCGATCGAACTGTTGACAGAAGGTATGGTGGATTTGGGTTTGCTTAAAGGAGATCCCGCAGAGTTGATCAAAGAAGAGAAGTACAAACAGTTTTATATGCACGGTCTGGGTCACTTCCTGGGCATCGATGTGCATGATGTTGGTCGTTATTACTTTGAGAAAGAATCCAGAGCGCTTGAGCCGGGCATGGTTATGACTGTTGAGCCGGGTCTTTATGTTGCAGCCGATACCAAAGACATTCCTGAGCAGTATTTGGGAATTGGGGTACGTATTGAGGATGATGTGCTCATTACAAACAATGGTCCCCGAGTTCTGACAAGCAAAGTTCCCAAACAACCCGAGGAGATTGAAGAGCTAATGGCCAAATAGGCCGAAGTGTCCGACAAACTTCTTCAGTTTGTCGTCTCTCCCGGTAAGGGCAAGCCACTAAAACACACGAATCAAACGAGCACTAATCGTGAGCAAGATCCAGTACCGCAGCGTAAACCCCTTCCACAACAAATCCCATCCGCTGGTAGTCAAGAGTATCAGCGGTATCTCCCGCAGTGTGATAGTTCGGATTCCGATAAAAAGCAGTGTCGGTAATCATTACCGCATCGTACCCAGCCCTCCAATAATTCACCTGATCAGAGAAGTCGACACCTGGTACGAAGGCGGGCGCATTGATCGAGTAGACTGGAAGCGGTGTGGCGGCGGACATCGCCTGTTTGACTCGTCTTACCAACAAGCCATCCCTAAATCTTCCTACGACACCAATGAAGTTACCTTGAGACGGATAGAGCGCACCAAAGATTGACACTGGAAAACTCTGGCTTCCGGGAGCATCGCTGAAATAACCGATCATCTCCAAACAGATCATTGCTCTTACGTGTGCGCCTTTATTTCTCAGCGAAGCGGCATGGTAAAAGCTTCCCATCTGGGAAGTTCGGAAATATGGTGGTTCTTCCAAGCTGAAAGCCACCAGTTCAACGCGCACCGGCAACTCGGTCGCTCGCAACAGGCGCGCTAGCTCGATTAGGCCAGCGACTCCGCTCGCATTGTCATCGGCGCCTGGAAATGGACCGGCTGCATCGTAGTGTGCGCCTACCACGATTAATTCCTGCGTATCAGGACCAAAGCCAGCAACTACATTCATGTATGTCTTGCGGTTAACTTCATACGGTTGATCTGAAATTAGCCCTCCTGCTTTTTCGAATTCAGCTCGAATAAAAGATGCGACACGATTTAGATTCTCAACATTGCTTTCGTTCCGTGGAGATAGCTCTCCCGAAATCTTTGCGACATGGGCCTTCAGTCTGGAGCTGTCCACTCGAACTGTTGGTTGGCTTTTAGATCGGTATAGAAGAGGCTGAGTTAACCAAAAGCACAGCGCAACAAGAACTATCAACAATGTCAGTAGTGCGAGGAGCATGAATCGACCAATCTGTTTGCGTCGAACTTTCTGCGATTGCCAGTGTAGCTCGTTTGAGGTGGTCATTCGAATCCATCATCAGTGGTTAGAAGTAAGAAGGGGCAGGAGGCAGAGGCAGGAGGCAGGAGCCCTGCCTCCTGCGCCTGCTTCCTGCTCCTGCCTCCTGCCCCTGACTTCTGGCCTCGACAAACTAATAAAGTTTGTCGGACTGTAGTTCCGCCACAATCTCTTTCATTGCTGCACGTCCCTTTTCAACCTCATCCGGTTTGAACGAAACTGCGCCAACTACTGCATGACCGCCACCTCCATAGCGCTCGCAAATCTTAGCTATGTTGTGAGTACGGGGCCGTGGTGCCCATGGATTTGAGCCGACTGAAATCTTTGTCCTTTGTTTACCTCTGGTGAGGGCTACAGAATAGGTGGCTTCAGGATAGAGGTAGTATGGAATGAACTTATTGAAACCATCATATCCTTCATCTACAAGGTCGAACTGAACTACACGGTTGGCCACTGAAGCGCGCTCTTTTATCGTCTGAAGTGTCCTGATGTGCTGTTCGTAAATTGGCTGAAACCTTCGTTGTGCCTCTTCACTCGTAGCTACTTTCTCAAGCGTATTCACTGTGAGATCGCGAATAACTTCCTCGATGAAGTTCTCGTCGGGATCGGATTCGATGACTTGCATCAACTGCAAGGCAGGTTCCTTCAGTTCAACACACTGTGCAGGCGAGTCATAGAGAGCACCATCAATGACGTGGGCCCAGTGAATCAATGAACGGAGCGGTTCGTCGTTAAATCCAAACCGCTCTCGAGCGACGTCAGCTATGAATTCGGTGCAGGATTTTCGAGTGGGATCGAGAAACTTCTTTCCCGACCGATCTGCTAAGAAATGGGCCTCGTCTTCTGGAGTGAGAAATGCTGACTCATGATGATCGAACCACCAGGTAAGTCGTTCTGATGCGGCATATTTAAAATCTACAATCGCATTCTCATCACCATCGAACATCTCAAGATCAAAGAGAGTTCCCGGTCGATGCAACAGGCCGTGGTAGTGAACATCTGCACTGGGCTGAATCCGCTCCTTATAGAAGCGGGTAAATATCGCAGCTGACGCTACACCATCAAAGCAGTGGCCATGATAAAGGAGACGGAGTTTCATGACTTAAGAAGTCAGGAGTCAGAAGCCAGAAGTCAGGAGCCAAAAGTCAGACCTAATGGTTCTCGCAACCGCTCGTCAGGAAGCGCACGTGACTTTCAGAGTTCTCCTGACTTCTGGCTTCTGACTCCTGTCTCCTGAATTCTAGTTCTTACATGGCACAATTGCTGTGGAGGAGATGCTCAATCGATCGGAGATAAACTTGTCAATGTCTGCTTCAATCAACTCTCCGTTCACAACCCAAGCTTTCTCAGTAAGTACGTTGCTGGCCTGATTAAGCTTTCCGGGTTCAAGAAAAATGTTCCAGGGCGAGCCCCACCGTCGCGTGTCACCCGTCGCTCTTCGGTAGGAATAATGCTGAGTTTTATCTCTGTCCTCACGAGATTCCGTTCCGATAACTACCGGGTAGGGTGCTCCTTCCTCACCAAAGAATTGGCGCACTTCCGCGCGCGAGCCATAGACGCTGACCCCAATTACCTCAAAACCCTTATCTTTGTATTTCTCGTAAAGCCTTGCGGCTACGGGAGCCTCGTAACGCCAGTTTCCACACCAGGGTGCAAAGTACACCACCATCACCAATTTCTTACCTTCAATTAAGGAGCGAAGCTCGACTACTTGATCGCTTTTGAGGTCTTTTAGGAGCCAGTTTTCGTAGTTGACCGTTTTTTCTTCCAAAGGTGCGTATTCGTGACCTCCTTGAGCCAAAATCGGAACGACTAAAAAAGCAACAACCAGGAAACTCAATACGGTCTTCATAACTAATATTCCCTTGAATACTAAACAGCTACCACTCGTTTCTAGCTGTGGCGGGACTCTCGCCGAGCAGAGGTTTCACCGCGGCCTCGAAAACTTCGCGTTTGCGTTCGCCAATTATCTTAGCGCGTATCCGTCCGTCGCGATCGATAATAAACGTAGTAGGCAAGCCACTCACGGCAAACTTCGATTCGACACCGCTGTCACCAAGTAGCGACGTGTAGTCTTGTCGTAGATCCTTCCAAAAGTTTCGCACGTCGCTTGCGTTGTCATAAGTAGAGACGCCGACAATAGAAAGTCCTTCTGATTCCAGATCTCGATGCATGGCATTAAATTCGGGAATTTCTGTACGGCAGGGAACGCACCATGTGGCCCAGAAGTTCAAGAGAACGACGCGCCCCTTAAGAGTATCAAGTTGAAAGACTTCACCATCAAGTGTCTTGAGCTCAACTTGCGGAACAGGTTGATATTTGCCGCTCTCAGCAGTCACAACAGGATTGCCAGGCTGGACGTTGAGCCAACCTTCAGCATTTGGAAGGATAGCAGCGAGCTGCGAACTTGCAAGCAAGGTTGAGTATCCACTGGCCACAAGCAGGCCAACAGCTATTAGAATCACACCTGAAACGACTTCAACTTTATGAAGATGTTTGCGGAATTTGCCGTAAAACCCCAGAAACTGATTGATCCCAAGACCAGTCAAGAGAAACGGGACTGCGAGCCCGGCCGAATAGAAGGCAGAAAGGATCAGCCCACTTCGCCAGCCGCCGCTTGTAGCTGCCAACCCGATAATGCCCCCGAGAATTGGTCCAATGCAGGGTGTCCAACCGGCGGCGAAAGCAATTCCCAAGGTGAACGAGCCCAGCATACCTCGCGGTTTCTCTTGGGAGAATACTCGCGTATCCTTGTAAAGAGCTCGAATCTTTAGCAGGCCGATCAACTGTAAACCAAAAGCAATGATGATCACTCCGCCGATGATTCGAACCCAAGGATTATTGGTAATCGAGGCGCCAACCAGGCCCGCGGTAGCTCCGAGCGCCACAAATATTATTGAAAGGCCGGCATTGAATGCGATTGAATTGATGATCACCGCTCGGCGCCCTCGGGATTGCGAGCCCTCGGCTTTTAAGCGATCGATGCTGACACCCGAGATTAGCGAAACATATCCAGGCACCAATGGCAGAACGCATGGCGAAAGGAAAGAGAGAATCCCAGCTAAAAATGCGATACCGATAGTAATGTTTGAACCTTCCATGTGTACCTTGCAGTTCTGTCCTCTAGTTATTGGTCAAGTGAATTCCTCAATTATACGAACAATCGGTCCATTTGTAATTGGCCAAGGCTCACCCAGTCATTTGTCGTTATTCGACTCGATATCCTTTCTCGGGCCTTTTTCGTCTTCAGGTAACTGCTCTTCCAGCAATTCCCTCACCATCTTGCTCAAAGCAGCAATCTCTCCCGGGCTGGCTCCGATTGAAATAAGACGTACGTTGCCGCGGCGATCTATAAGAAAAGACATCGGTATTGAAAAGACTCCGTAATTGAAATCGTTTTCATTGGAATCTGCTACGGCAAAACCGTAGGTTAAACGATGCTTCTTTTTGTAGTCATGAAGATAGGCCAACTCTTCGCTCTTACTAAGATTTCGACCTTCGGCAAATCCAAAGTATTTTGTCAGCCCCAAAATAATCAAACCTTTATCTTTATAAGCTTCATGCCAGCTCTGTAGTTTCGGAAGGGTGATCCGGCAGGGGCCACACCAGTGAGCCCAAAAATCAACTAATACTACTTTCCCGCGCAGGTTCGCGAGTTTGACTGGTTTCTGATCAATCCACTCCACTGCCGAGATTTCCGGCAGTGGTTGTGAGCCTGAATTCTCTAATGGCTTGCGAAAGTCGATTGAGGGATCGATTGAGAGCAGCCTTACAGTAGCCATCCGGAACAAGTTTGCTGATGGGATTGTTAGAGCTAGCTCTCTGAGTTCCTGCATCGAGGCTACGGCTTCATCCTTGCGGTCCAACTTGTTATACGCTTCAGCCAGGAATGACGATGACTTGAACAGCATCTCATCCCTTTTGAAGGGAGATATTTTCTTGTTACCCGAAGCGAGGTTCGCAGCTCGGATCATCTCCTTAGCATGCGCCACCATTCGTTCATACTCTCCTGCTCGATAAAGGGCATCAGTAACCAATGTAGCCATCCCATAATGCTCTTCGGCGTTTAGAGGACCACCTCGTGCATAGTCCTCGAGGGCACTTTCAGCTTCTGAGATTTGGTCGTTTCTGGTGGTGTACAAGACCACGACCGCGCGAGCGTTCTGGGCCTTCTCGCCGGTTGGTTGTTCAGCTAAGAACTTCCTCATTGATGCCAGCGCTCCATCGGCGTTACCTGATAGGTGATGGAGCATGCCCAGGTAGTAGAAGTCTTCTTGTGCAAGTGAATCACGAGCTTCAACGGTAACGGCAAAGCCTTTAGCAAGCGCCTTTTGTTCCTCTCTTGTTGCCGACTCTAGTTTTGCATCATAGGGAAGTTTCTTCTTATTGAACTCCTCGTACTTCTTTTCGATGTAAGTGTTTGCTTCTTGGTACAGCACCGATGCCGGACGATCGTCGCTGGGCAAAGGTCCGTTTTGAGAAGTAGTCGATTGTGCCCGGGTATTTAAGGGCGCACCAAAGGCGCTGCCAACAATTAGGAGTAGAATACTTGTGCAGAGATGTTTCATGTGACGACTATCATTAGTTTGCGCTTACTGCATGAAATCGGCTTGCGGTAAAAACACCAAACTGCGAAGAATCAAAATTACCCATGATTGCTTCGGCGATCAACTCAGCCGTGATGGGCGCGAGTAGGATTCCATTGCGATAGTGTCCGGTTGCATAGAACAATCCTTCGATTTTAAAAACCGGACCAAGGACTGGCAGATTGTCGGGAGCGCGCGGCCGTAATCCGGCCCAACAGTCAACCAACGGCAGAGCGTAGATGGCTGGAGAAATCTCCAACGCCCTTGTAACTATTGAATGAATTCCACCGGCAGTCACTCGCTTGTCAAAGGCGACATGCTCAGTAGTTGAACCTGCCAGTAATCGACCACTGGCTCGAGGAACAACATAGCCTCGCGGACTATAGATGACATGCCGAAAGATACGTGAACCCGAATCAAGACAGACCATCTGCCCGCGTACTGGTTCGATATTCAACTCACGAAGTCCAGAGATAGTCGAACTCCAGGCGCCGCCAGCAATTACAACGGTTCGACTGCTGAGGAAACCGTTTGCTATGTGAACACCTTCTACACCTGCTCTTCCGGTTTCTAATGAGGTTACTGTCGTATTTGTCATTAACCGCACGCCAAGGTTCTGATTTGCTGCAACCAGAGCACTGAGGAGTTGGCGGTTCTCGACTTGTATATCCAATGGAAATCGGAGTGCCATGCGTAAGTCAGGTGTGATTGAAGGTTCAAGTTGGAGCGCCTCAGAATAACTAAGTTTTTCAACTAATAGCCCAGCATCCGTTTGCCATCTGTACCGATCTTCGATTTCTCTTTCATCATCATCAGTGAATGCCAGGTAAAGCGTACCAGTTGTATCCAACTCGACATCGACGCCAGTATCCTGATGCAATGCTGCTGAAAAATCTGGATATAGATCCCGGCTCTTACATGCAAGCCGGAAAAAGTCATCAGCTTTGTCAGCCTCAGCCTGAGGAGCCAACATACCCGCAGCGGCAAACGACGCCTCTTCACCTGGTTGAGATCGTTCGATCAAAATGACCTTTCCTGCTTTGCGAAGACCAAGGGCGCGGGCGACCGAGAGGCCGATAACGCCTCCCCCCACAACTATGATATCTGCAGTTTGCAAGGTATCTACCAAGGGTATTCGTTCTAGTTACTTATGGAAGTCAAGAAGTCAGCAGTCAGAAGTCAGAAGCCAGAAGTCAGGAGTCAGGAGTCAGCAGTCAG
>CAZNPP010000135.1:0-3331 GCA_964574785.1 uncultured Chloracidobacterium sp.
AGTTAAATCACTTTTCCACACTTCGACCTTATGCTAGTATCCGTCCGGCGGAGGGAAATATTCTGCGGGGCCCGTCACCGAGTTACGATGATTGAGCCAACGCCGTTGAAACGGGAGACCGACGCCATGTTGCCAGTGCGGTTCTTCATCGTTAAGAATTGCCAGAGGCTGTGGCAGATATAGGTCACCCACCTGTGTATGCAGGTTCAATTACGGCTTCGGAACGACCCAAGCGGTTCTCCCTCCTGCCAACCCGTCGCAAATCGTAAATCGTGAATCGTAAATAGAAGTAATTCTATTTCACGATTGACTTTTTCAGGTTTGCGACTTTTTAGTGTACTCAAGGATTACTATTGCCATTATGAAGGTATTGATGATTGGAGATGTCGTTGCCAAACCTGGTCGTCTTGCCGTGCTTGAGCGCATTCAGGATTTGCGGGAGCAGAACGATATCGACTTGGCTATCATGAACGCGGAAAACCTGGCGGGAGGATTTTCGATAACACCTGCTATTGGCGAACAGCTCTTCGCCGCCGGCATAGACGTCATGACCTCTGGCAATCATATTTTCGACAAGAAGGAAGCGATTGCATACATTCCACGCCAACCCAAACTTCTTCGTCCTGCTAATTACCCGCCAAGAACGCCTGGCAAGGGGATCTGGGTTGGTGAGATAAAAGGCGTCAGGGTGGCAGTTATGAACTTGCTGGGAAGGGTTTTCATGCCGCCTTCGGACGATCCCTTTAGGGTGATAGACGGTCTTCTGGCATCTCTAGATGGCGAAACGAAAGTTCGCATTGTGGATATGCATGCTGAGGCTACTTCTGAGAAGGTAGCTATGGGCTGGTATTTGGATGGTCGCGTTTCCGCAGTACTTGGAACTCATACGCACGTTCAAACTGCCGACGAACGCATTTTACCGCACGGTACTGCTTATCTGACGGATATTGGAATGACCGGAAGTTATTCAGGCGTCATCGGAATGAATAAGGCAGATGTGATTGCACGCTTTACTTCGGTTACAACGCGACGAGCCGAACATTCAACGGGCCAGGTGCGAATCTGCACCGCGCTCCTTGACATTGACGAACAGACGGGCAAAGCACAGGCCATCTCAAGATTAAATCTTGAACACCACTCTTAATGATTTGTTATGCTGGTCCAGTTTCGGTTGGGACGATGGCACCGCTGGAAGATGGTTTTAGAAGAGGAGGTGCGAGCAGCCGCTGAGCGTAACCTTCAGGAAATGAGCGAACCCGGCCCGTTGAGTCGGTAACGACATGTCCGGTTTCCCCTTCGGCAATGATCTTGCCGTCTGATGCGCGAACAATCTCGTAGCCAAATCGCAAAGAGCGCCGGCGAAGCTCAGTTATGTGAGTACGAATTACCAGTTCATCGTCGTAATAAGCTGGCGCCTTATAACGACAGTAACTTTCGGCTACCACGAGAAAAGCGTCTTCGTTCTCTTCCATATCGCGATATGAAAATCCCCGCGCACGACAAAACTCAGTTCGCCCTATTTCAAACCATATGAGGTAGTTGGCATAATAGACTATCCCCATTTTGTCGGTTTCGGAGTAACGCACACGAATCAGAGATTCGTGCCACTCTCCATATACCTCTTCTGGGGCTGGGCTTGTCATCAACGAAACTAACTCCTCAGCTCTTTAGGAAAGAGATTGCCGTAATGAACTCTAGACTACACTCTGGTCATAAACATTTAGCGGACTATAAGAGCGAACGCCCGAAGATGTCAAAGTGTATTAGCTTGCTTCTGACGTTGTTTGCGGTCCTTTGTCTGGTCAGCGGCGGATTGGTCAGTGACAGTCCCGTAGCGGCCTCAGGGTCACAGGGCGCCAGTGCCGCGGCGAGTACTACCAAGAATGCTGCAATCGTTGCTGCAACTCAAGCGGTACTAAAAGAAACGAGTGCGCTTCGAGAGCTAGGGATTCTGCGGCCGGTAAAGAGCGGAGCCCAGTCGCGGGCAGAGATCGAGCGGATGATCATTCGAAATCTCAAAGAGCAAACGACCCCAGCCGAGATGCACGCTACGGAGGCCGTGCTCAAGAAACTTGGATTAGTGCCGCAGGACTTCCAATATCAACCATTCGTTATCAATCTCTTAACCGAGCAAGTGGCCGGCTACTATGATCCGAAGACGCAACAGTTTTTTCTTGCTGATTGGATTGAGCTTGAAGGGCAAAAGCCGGTAATGGCCCATGAACTCACTCACGCTTTGCAGGATCAGCATTTCAATCTGCGTCGTTTTGAGAAATGGCCTAAGGGGGATTCCGATGCTCAACTTGCCGCGCATGCTCTAATCGAAGGTGATGCAACACTCGCGATGACGGTATATATGGCTCGAAATCCCCTGGTTGCGCTGGCTTTCATGAAATCCTTTGGGGCCGCGGGGACTCCATCTGAGCAGTTCAAGCAGGCACCCCGAGCTATTAGAGATACGCTGATCTTCCCGTACGAGAAAGGAGCTGAGTGGGCCACTCAACTTTACAAGCGGGGTGGGTGGAAGCTGATCTCACAAGCCTTTAACAAGCTCCCCTTGTCGAGTGAACAGATCCTCCATCCCGAAAAGTACTTCGCTTATGAGATGCCGGTTAAGGTGACACTACCGGAGTTGGGCTCCGTGCTCGGCGCTGGATGGAAGCGTATTGATTACGATGTGAATGGCGAATGGGGGCTTTATTTAATATTGGACGAGTTCCTTCAGACGCCATCTGAAACGAAACGAGCAGCGGCGGGATGGGGAGGTGATCGATACACTCTGTACGAAGGGCCAGAGGTTGGTGACATTCTCTTCGCTCAGATGACAGTATGGGATACCGAGAACGATGCGCGTGAGTTTTTTGAAGCTTATGAAAAGCGCATCGGCTTCCGATATCGGTTTGCGGATATGGCTGAGCCTCCCGTGGGGCAAGCTGACGATAAGGCCGATGAGCATACGCGATTAAGGCCAGATGGCGAAGGCGTGGTCTCGGCCTCTGGGCTTGGGGCTGATGTGCGTACCCGGCAGATGAAAGCATGGCAGACTAAGGAGGGTCGTGTGGTTTTGGAGCTGCATGGCAATCGCGTGTTGGTTATTGAGGGGATTCCTGAGAGCGTCGAGGTAAAGACGCTGCTTAAGACGCTGTGGGGATAAAGTCAGAGATGCCACGGGCTGGCCCCGTGGAGCCTCACGTTCGTTGCTGGTTAGGCTGACAGGATTCATAGGATTGCCAGGATGCCACGGGCTGGCCCCGTGGAGCCTCACGTTCGCTGCTAGTTAGGCTGACAGGATTCATAGGATTGCCAGGATGCCACGGGCTGGCCCCGTGGA
>CAZNPP010000135.1:3431-12115 GCA_964574785.1 uncultured Chloracidobacterium sp.
GTTAGGCTGACAGGATTCATAGGATTGCCAGGATGCCACGGGCTGGCCCCGTGGAGCCTCACGTTCGCTGCTACAAGCACGAGAACTCACCCAGCAACAGATGCCACAAGCCCGCCCCATGGAGCTTCACGCTCGCTGCTAACTCGCCTGACTCCTCTATTCCTTCGCCTTCATTCTTCTAACGTACCGGCCCCGTCGCTGCGAAGCTGAAAACTTGCGCCCGCGACTCATACTTTCCTTATTGCCATCGGAGAGTGTTGAAGTCGCAATTTTTCAGCTTCTCCGCTCCGGGTTCTGTAAATTGCTGGTTCTGTAAATTGCTGGTTCTGTAAATTGCTGGTTCTGTAAATCATTGGTTCTGTAGACCAGTTCCGGTTGAGATCCAACCTGTTATGAAGACGTTCAAAGTTCATCAATAGCGAACGTTTTCTCCTCGCGGCGCCTCAAACAACCGAAAAACCTAAGCTCGCGAAAGCTTGCCAGTTAAGGTGAGGCGCAAGTCCGTGCAACTGATTCGTTCAACCAGCGTGTACTCATTCGGACCCTCTGATCTCCAGACTCGTTTTGCGCTTTGCAAGACACCAACATTAGAAGAAAGGAATCTCCCATGTCCCGACTCCAAGTTCGTTTCACCGTCTTTCTATTCTTCCTCATCGTCCCGGGCATCGTTTCGGCGCAGGAGACCGATAACTCAACAAGCTTGGATCCAGCAGTCGAGAGAAAAGCCTTGGATTTGCTTGAATCGATTGCCGAGAGGATTCCCAACCTAAGCTCGCCCGGCAATCGCGTTCACTTGGCCTGCTCCGTCGCAGATCTAATTTGGTCAAGAGACGAGAAACGAGCACGCCTCCTGTTCGAGAACATCACCAGAGAGATGGCCGCACTCATAGCCAGTGTCGATCTTGGCGATCAGGAATCACGCAACACCCTCAACTGGATTCATCAACAGCGGCAACACATCATCGAGCGTATGGCCCATCACGATGGCGAGTTAGCGCTGGCCTTCCTTCGCGCAACCAGACTGCCGTCCCTGGACTCAAATCCAAGCGGCATCCCTGATAACGAGATAAATCTGGAAGTACTTTTGGCCGGTAGAATCGCAGCAAAAAATCCGGAGTTGGCGCTGCGGATGGCGCGCGCGAGTCTGTCGCGAGGTGTTTCTCACAATTTGTTAGGCCTACTAACTCAGCTTCAACAAAAGGATCCAGCGACAGCCCAGAAGTTTCATCGCGAGCTAGTTGACCGGATTAACGACGATGATCTAGCACATAATCAACAGACTGCCAGTGTTGCCTGGAGTTTAGTGTCATCGTTTCAGCCGCCGCAGGCAGACGAGGAGACCTATCGCGAGTTCATAGAAAATTTAATCCGCAGAACTCTGACGATTAACCCAGGCGAGGCTTTCAATTACCAGTCTGCGCAGAACCTATACCATCAACTAAGCGGTGCAATGCCGCTCGTCGAGAAGCATTCTCCCACACGCGCGCCGGCATTGCGGCAGTGGTTTCAGAGTATTGAGCGCACGTTCGATCCGAGCAGGAGGATGAACAATGAGCTGAATGAAATTTACCAAAAGGCAACTGCGCAGGAGATTCTCGGGATTGCGTCGAAATATCCCATAGAGATGCGACCGCAGATCTACCAACAAGCCATCTGGAAAGTTCTTAACAATGGTGAGCCTGAGTTAGCGCGTCAGATGGCTACCGAGTTCCTCTCCGGTCATCAGCAACAACAGATGTTTTCTCAGATTGAGCACCAGACGCTTTGGAAGGCTATAAATGAGAATAAGTTCGCAGAAGCGCAGCGGCGATTGAACACGGTAAGAGCCTCCGATCGCTTACAAATCGTCACGCAATTAGCCGCACGTCTGGTTAAAAGTGGCGACAAGGAAGGCGCTCTTGCTTTGCTCGATGAAGCTAGAGGCTTATTGGCATCGCTGCCCCCAAGCTCAGGAAAGCTTGGGGTCCAGTTGCAGCTCGCGCACAGTTACTCTTCACTGAACGTGGATCAAAGCGTGACGATTCTGCAATCGATAATTGCGCAAGTAAATGAGCTTGTAGCCGCAGCGGCGGTTCTCGACGGATTTGAGAATCGTTATTTACGAGATGGTGAGTGGATGGCATTCGGCCACAATAACTTGAGCAACTTCGTAAACAGTTTGGACCAGAACCTAGGCCAGCTTGCGACGCGGGACCTGGACAGCGCCAGGATGCTCTCCGATCGGTTGGAACGCACTGAGATCCGGCTCAAGACCCAGTTAACTATTGTCCAGGCTGTCCTGGGTGTTTCGAATCCTAAGCCTCCCGTACTAAGGGGACGAAGATTCGTAGTATTCAACTGAACCAACGCATCACGTGATTTGGCCATGATGGTTGATGGATTTGGGACCTGCTAACCGGCAGTATCTGAACATAACTGCAAAACCGATCCACTAAACTCCACGAACTGTTACGAATTTTCTGGCCGCGCTGAACAGAAAAGCTCGTTTTACTGAGAGCTTTCTCTGTGTTACTTTGTCAATCTTATTCTCACAGATTTACGTTTACTTATGGCAGCGCCCTGTAAATTATGAAGAAGTCTGACGCAAGATCTGTCACGAAACAACCTGCTAAACAACCCATAAGACGCCTCCAACAATTAACCGCAGAACTCCGGGATCTTGAAGCGCGACTGCGTTTAGGCGGCGGCGACGTTAAGATAAAACGTCAACACGATCAGGGAAAACTTACCGCCCGCGAACGCATCGACGTACTTCTCGATAAGGACACTTATTACCAGGAAATCGGCCTACTTGTTGCCTACGATCAATATGACGGCGGCGCACCAGGCGCTGGCGTCGTCACCGTTGTGGGTCGAGTAGATGACCGCGAAGTAGTTGTGGTGGCTAATGACGCAACCGTGAAGGCGGGCTCCTGGTGGCCTGAGACTATTAAGAAGATCTTGCGAGCCCAGGAGATCGCCATGCGCTCGCACGTGCCTATTATTTACCTAGTGGATTCTGCCGGTGTGAATCTCCCTTATCAGGGTGGAGTCTTTCCTGGTCAGTACGGCGCCTCGCGCATCTTCTATTACAACTCAATCATGAGACGTTATCTGAAGGTTTCCCAGATAGCCGCGGTGATGGGGCCTTGCATCGCTGGAGGAGCCTATCTTCCAGCTCTTTCAGACATCATCATCATGGTTGAGGGGACATCCTTCATGGGCCTCGGTGGCGCAAATC
Source organism: uncultured Chloracidobacterium sp. (assembly GCA_964574785.1). Lineage (GTDB taxonomy): Bacteria > Acidobacteriota > Blastocatellia > Pyrinomonadales > Pyrinomonadaceae > PSRF01. Next base: position 6,652 of record CAZNPP010000135.1, read on the forward strand.
TGGTCAAGGGAGCAACCGGCCAGACCATTGATAACGAAGCCTTAGGCGGAGCACGTGCGCATAACGAGATTTCTGGTGTGGCCCACTATCGCGTCCCTGACGACGAGACTTGTATAGCGAAGATCAGGGAGTACGTCTCTGAGTTGCCAGTTAAACCGCCAAGTCCCGTCTCAATCGTTCAAAAAAGTTCAGCTCTTAGATCAGCGACGGAATTATATGAAATCATTCCCGAAGACCACCGGCAGCCTTATGACGTTCGTCGTCTGCTCGAGTGTGTTTTGGATGAAGGTCACCTCGATGAGTTCCAAGCGGACTATGCGAAAGAGATGATCACTGGTCACGCCCGAGTATGCGGCATTCAGGTGGGAGTCATAGCTAACAGTCGCGGCATGATTCGTTCACCGACTGGCGGTCCACCGCGTTTCGGCGGCATTATCTATACTGAATCAGCCGAGAAGGTCGCTTACTTTATAGAAACCTGCAACAGGCATCAGACGCCATTGCTCTTTATTCAGGATGTGTCGGGTTTCATGGTAGGCCCCGAAGCGGAACATTCAGGAATAATTCGTGCGGGCGCGCGGTTTGTAGAAGCTATGGCAACTGCGATTGTTCCGAAGGTTGTGTTGACTGTTAACCATGCTTCCGGAGCCGGTTATTACGCCATGGCAGGGCAAGGCTTTGATCCCGATTTCATATTTAGTTGGCCAACAGGCAGGATGGGTGTAATGGAAGGCGACTCCGCGGTGCAGGCCGTCTTTGGTAGCCAGCTCGAAAGGTTAAAACGTAATGGACAGGAGCCTGACGAGCGGTTAAACGCTGAAATGAAGAAGGTCCGTGAAACATACGAAACCGAGCTTGACGCAAAGTACGCGGCAGCGCGTGGATTTGTCGATGCCGTAATTACGCCAGAAGACACGCGATCAGTATTGGAGCTTTCGTTGAGGACCAGTCTCAACTATAGCGGCCCACACTTGGGCCCGTTCGTGTTACCTCCTCTTTAGAACCTAATGAAAGAACGAATTCGCATTGCAGCCGGCCAGGGCTTTTGGGGGGACTTACTCGATGCTCCAGTGCGTCAAGTCGAGGGTGGCGCAATCGATTACCTGATGCTTGACTACCTTGCGGAAGTAACGATGTCCATCATGCAGAAGCAGCGGTCGCGCGATCCATCCGCTGGATACGCTCGAGATTTCGTGCCACTAATGAGGCAAATTCTTCCTGCGTGTGTTGCGCGCGATATCAAAGTCACTGCAAATGCTGGAGGGGTAAACGTTGAAGGGTGCGCGGCTGCCGTACGTGAAGTTGCCCGGGATCTTGGACTACGGGGACAGCTGCGTATCGGTATCGTGACTGGTGACGACATCATGTCGCGGCTTGACGATCTGCTCATGCGCGGGATTGAGCTGCGAAATATGGATACCGGAGCGCCGCTCTCATCAGTTAGAGATCGTATCCAGAGTGCCAACGCTTACCTTGGAGCCTGGCCCATTGTTGAAGCATTTAAGCAAAAAGCTCAGATCGTAATCACAGGCCGTACTACTGATACCGGACTAACCTTAGCTCCGATGATCTATGACTTCAGATGGGCAGTCGACGATTGGAACAGACTGGCTGCCGGAACAATTGCTGGCCATATTATTGAATGCGGCGCCCAAGCGTCCGGCGGAAACTGCCAGTACGAATGGCGCAGCATTCCCGACCTCGCGAATGTGGGCTTTCCTATAGTAGAAGCTTCGCCCGATGCTACCTTCATTATCACGAAACATGAAGGAACAGGTGGTCGCATCAATATTCAGACTGTCAAAGAACAATTAGTCTACGAGATGGGAGATCCCAAAGAATATATAACTCCCGACTGCGTCGCTGACTTTACAACTATTCGGCTTACCGATGACGGGCAAGATCGAGTGCGAGTATCAGGAATAAAGGGTCGTCCAGCAACGGAATTTCTTAAGGTCTCAATTAGCTACTCAGCAGGTTTCAAAGCAGTGGGTACACTTGTCTACGCCTGGCCAGAGGCCTATGTAAAAGCTAAGGTAGCGGACCAGATACTACGTACTAGACTCGATAAATTGGGGCTACAGTTTGATCAGATCCTAACGGAGTTTGTCGGCGTAAATGCGACGCACGGTGCTCTAGCCGGAGAGCCATCAGCAGATCTTCCCGAGGTGCAATTAAGGGTTGGTGTTAGATCTGAAAATAAAGGCGCGGTCGAGAGATTCACCAAAGAGATTGCCCCATTGATTCTCACTGGGCCACCCGCTGTTACGGGTTTCGCAGGCGGCCGTCCCAAGGTGGAGGAAATAGTTGCTTACTGGCCGGCCCTGATACCCAAACAGGAAATCAAGCCGGAAGTTCAGGTCATCGAGGTATAAAGTCCATGACGAAGACTATCTCGATTCAGCGGTGGCCGCGGGTTCGTTCTGAATCTGTGGCCGATTGTAGGGTCTTCAAAGTTAGAAAAGATTTCGTCAAAGATCCGAGGGACAACAACGTCCACGATTTCTACTGTATCGAGGCGCCAGACTGGATTAATGTCATTCCCCTAACCGACGATGGGAAGGTTCTAATGATCGAACAGTACCGTCATGGTACCGATGAGATCACACTCGAAATTCCTGGCGGTATGGTTGATCAAGGCGAACTGCCTATTGATGCTGCAGCAAGAGAACTGCGCGAAGAAACTGGTTACCGAGCTGAACGCATTCGATTACTGGGCGAGACTCGGCCAAACCCTGCAATCCTAAATAACACTCTGCACACCTTCGTCGCTGAAGGATGCATTCAGACCGAGGCGCCTGAACCTGATGGTTTGGAACACATTGCGATCAGGCTTGTTCCATTAGAGCAAATCATTTCTCTAATTGCCGATGGTAATATCGATCATGCCCTCGTTATCGTGGCTTTCCATAGATTGTTGATATCTAATTCTCGGTAACTCTAGATGCGAGTTCCACTACTAAAACTTGCTCATGCTCGTTCTGGCGACAAAGGCGATACGGCGAATATTGGACTGATTGCTTTGCGAGAAGAGTTCTACCCGATCCTTGTTAGAGAAGTCACCTCTGAACGCGTAAAGGTTCATTTCAATGGAATATGCAAAGGTGAGGTCGAGCGCTTTGAATTGGCGAACCTTGGTGCGCTTAATTTCCTCCTGCACGAAAGTTTGGGTGGCGGGGGTACACTTTCTTTAATGACGGATGCTCAAGGGAAGACGTTCTCCACTGCATTGCTCAGAATGGAGATTGAGATTCCTGACGAAGAAGCAAATGCGTTAGGCCTCTCGAAATGAACTATATATAAAGGACAGATGGCAGAGGAGAAACCCATATTGTTTTCAGTGGATGGTGGGGTTGCACGAATAACCCTAAACCGTCCAGACAAGAGGAATGCACTAAATCAAGCGCTGATTAGCGATCTTAAAGAAGCTTTCCATTCTGCGAACGGGAACTCCGCAGTTCGCGTTATCCTCCTCACGGGCGCGGGACCGGATTTTTGCTCGGGAGCAGACCTATCTGAACTGGAACGAATTTCAGCGGCAAATATCACTGAGAACGTGCTTGACGCCCAACGCCTGGTCGATCTTTTCACTCTGATTCGGCAGGTTAGAGTTCCCGTTGTAGCCGCTGTTCGCGGTCGAGCGCTGGCGGGCGGATGCGGTCTTGCCACTGCATGCGACATTGTTCTTGCTACAAGTTCGGCGCGCTTTGGTTACCCAGAAGTGAGGGTTGGATTTGTCCCGGCAATCGTAATGGCGATACTGCGTCGTTCAGTAGCGGAAAAAATAGCCTTTGAGCTAATAACTCGTGGCGAAGAAATAGAAGCTCGGAGGGCCCAGGAAATCGGACTTATTAACCGGGCCTTTACTGATGAAGCCTTCGAAGAGGAGGTGGAATCTTTTGTTCGCTACTTCGAGAAGATTAGTCAGTCTGCGATTGCACTGGGAAAAAGACTTCTGTACCAGATAGACGGCATGTCCTTACCTGAAGCACTTAGTACAGGAGCGGACGTCAATGTCATTACTCGAATGACGAACGATTGTCAGGAGGGAATTACGAGATTCCTCGCAAAGGGCACCCGCCCGTTAAATCCAGAAAACTAATACCCTACAATATTTTGAATTCACCGCCTGAGCTTTGTTCTTAGGTTGAGCTTCTCTTTATAGTTTTTTCTAGAGGTTCTGCAATGTAGTTGCTGTAGAAGAGCATGGAATATGGGTTGCGTTGCGCGTCACCGTCTTTCCCGAGTTTAACAAGCGATCGCCTAACACAATATGGTCTAACCCCAACAGGAGGTGTCTTATGAAATCACCTTTTAGAATCCTCGAATGTTCAATCTCGACTTTAGCCCTGACCGTTGTACTCGCGATAACGGGATATTCTCAGGTAACTACCGGCGACATCACCGGACGCGTCGCGGATACCCAAGGTCAGGTTGTTCCGGGAGCTACCGTCACGGCGACGAATCTGGGAACGAAACTAAGCCGGACGGCCGTAACCAACACCTCAGGCGAGTACACCATTAGTCAGCTACCACCGGGGAAGTATGAGATCTCAGCTGAGGCCCCAAGTTTTAGCAGAAGCTTGCTGAGAGATTATGAGTTGAACGTAGGGTCAAAACAGACTTTGAACATCGAACTTAAACCTGGCGAAGTCACAGCCACCGTGGAGATAAGTGCTGACGCGGTGCTCATTGAGACCACAAAGTCAGAGATCGGGGGAGTAGTGACTCCCTTGGAGGTCCAAAACCTTCCGCTCCTGAACAGAACCTTTGCGGCTCTTTCAGTCATCATGCCTGAAGCACGTCCAGTCGGTAACTTTGATCCAACCAAAACCCGAGTCGGAAACGTAGCTTTTAATGGTGGCGACGGTCGTCAGGTCGACGTCAACGTTGACGGCGGTGACAACAAGGATAATGTCGTAGGTAGTTTGCTACAGAACTTCGCTTACGAATCTATTCAAGAGTTTCAAGTCCTTCAGCACCGATGGACCGCGGAACAGGGTCGAGCAGTTGGCGGCGTCATAAACGTGATTACAAAGTCTGGAACCAACGACTTGCGCGGATCGTTCTTTGCAAATTTTCGAGATGAAGCGCTACGCAAAATTGACTTCTTTGAAAAGCAGCGGTTGGCAGCTAATCCGAGTTTCGTAAAACCCTCATTCAGTCGCCAGGAGATCGGTGGCTCCATCGGAGGCAAAATTGTTGAAGACAAACTTTTCTATTTTGGGGCTCTGGAGCGTTTCCGAGAGCGACAGGTCAACGCACTCTCGGCGACTGCCGCACTTCAGTTGCCTGCCATACCTGGCGTTGGAACCGTCGGAGATATTCCTACGCCATACGATGACTGGCTGCTGACAGTTAAAGTCGATCACCGGCTCCGCCAGAACCAGTCAATGTTCTACCGGTACTCATTCCAGAAGAACAGTTCACCCAACGACCAGATCGGCGTACCTGCCAATGCTGA